>JAISGE010000086.1 GCA_031263265.1 Treponema sp. | reverse complement strand
ACCGCCGCGTTTTCCGTTTCCGCCGCCTTCCCAGCCCTCGGACCAGTGGCCGCGCCCGGCAAAAGCCCAGCGCCCGGCGGAATTGTACCCCCTCACAGTTACGGGATAGCCGGGGATTCTCACCCCGTTCCTTTATGCAAACACAAGGATAGTATATAGCGGATTTGGGGAGGCGTCAAGGGACGGGGGGGAGGGGACGGCGGCATTTACTTTCAGGTTCCGAAGGGCTATCAAGCAAGGTCAAATCGAACCTTCGGTTCGCAGTCGAATATTAGGGATATAAGGTGATTCTTTTTTTCGCCTTCTTTCTTTTACTTTTTTGACTTCTTCGACTTCGCGGTAAATTCTTAAAGCATACTTTTAGCCCAATCAACCTGTAGCATTGACAAAACATCAAAAAAAGTTAATATGGGTGTATGGACATTGACATTATATTGGAAAAATTGATTGTTTCTCTAAAAGCATCAGATCCTTATAAGATCATCCTTTTTGGTTCTTATGCAAATGGAACTCCGGATAAAAACAGCGATATAGATATTATGGTAATACTAAATAACGATCACATCTCAAAAACGTATGAAGAACGATTGAATAAAAAAATATTCATAAGAAGTTTATTGTGTGAAATTAATCGCAAAATACCTCTTGATATATTAGTTTATTCTAAAGAGGAATTGAAGTTAATAAAAAAACACGGGAACTATTTTATTGATGAAGTAGAAAAGACAGGGAAAATAATATATGAAAAGACAGACTGAAGAGTGGCTATTACTTGCGGATAATGATTTGTATGCCGCTGAAATAATAATAAAAGCCGATTATCCATTAACAAACATTATTGCGTTTCATTGTCAACAGACGATAGAAAAATATTTAAAAGCCTATTTAATAGAAAATGGTATTCCATTAATAAAGACACATGATTTAATCAAATTGAATGACATGACAAAAGGAATAAAGGATTTAGGCATAGATGAGAAAAAACTAATCATAATCAGTGAGGTATATATAGAATCAAGGTATCCTGGAGATTTAGGACTTTTACCTAACGGTATGCCTACTGAGGAACAAGTAAAAGTATTTATAGAATATGCAAAAGAAATAAAGGTAATAATAAATACTGAATTAGGAAAATAAACAAAGTGCCGATACTTCGCATAACAGGCCTGTATGTGTTCCGGCGCTAAAGCGCCTCTAGGGTTCCGGTCGGTTAAGTCATTCCGCTATGCTCCAGTCCCACGCCACACTCCACCCACATTTTGCCAGTCTTAGTCCTTGTTTAGCAAAGCCCTATACGGGCTAGCAAAATGTCGCATACAGCCGGAACGTTATGCGAAATACCAGCAAAAAAGTTGATTTTTTAAGAATTTACACTTGAAAAAGGTAAAAAACAATATATAATAGATTTCATGGACATTAGCAGCATATTAAATGACTTAGTTAACAGCCTCAAAGTTTCCGACCCATATAAATTATTTTATTCGGATCTTATGCCAATGGCAATGAAACGGAAAACAGTGATATAGATTTAATGATAATATTAGACAACAATGATGTTTCAAAAACTTATATATAAGAAAATTGGTACGGGAAATAAATTAGAAGAATATTTGACAAATATTGTGGCATTTCATTGTCAGTAAGCAATAGAAAAATATTTTAAGGCATACATTTTAGAACATGATACAAACAGTTTATACTCCGTCGCGGGCGGAAAGGAGTTTTTTATGAAAGGGACAAGAAGTCTGTTCCGGTTGGGGCTTGTTTTCCTTGCGCTCTCATACATGGCAGTTGTGGCGGGGTGCGGTAACAGCGAAGAAACCAGCGATATACCGGCTGAACTCACCGGAACATGGTATGACAAAAACTATGCATTAGCCTTCGAGATCACCCAGGAGGGGGAAGGGTATATCGCGGCCAAGAAACTGCACTGTACTGTAACCCTTTCAGGAAATTTCGTTCACTTCCGGTACGATGGTAAGGTAATGGGATCATTCTATTATTCCATTAATAAAAACGGCGAGTTGACCATGACCCTTGGGACGGAAGATTTTAAGGATATAGAATCCGCATCGCCGTTTATCAAATCAAACGCCGCCCCCCAGGGCGTTCCGGCTGAACTCATTGGAAAGTGGTATGCCGTAACCAAGCCGCCGTCAACGCCCAACTTCGAGATTACAGCGACGGGAACCATAGCTATTTCAGGAACAGCGGCGGTATATAGGGTACATGTTTCAGGAAATAGCGTCTTTGTTCTGGAGGGCAGCGTATTAAAGGGGACATTCAGGTATGTAATCCGATATGGTGAGATGACCGTAATGAACGGAACAGACCTTTGCGAGGGACTTTCGATTTTATCGCCCTTTGCTAAAAAGAACAGCTAACAGTACGACCAGGGGCGCGGCGCAGACAGCCCAAACTCCCACGCTTGTGGCCCCGGTGGATAGTGGCCGGTTAGTAATGGAACGTTTGGGAGGCAAACACCCAGGAAAAATGTTACGATAGAATTCCTGATACTTTAAATTGCTTAAAGTGAAATTGTTTGATAGAAACTGGTATATCACCAGTTATATATATTACTTTCGAGTCCCCTGATATAGACTTACTTATCAATTTAACTGATGTTTCAGAACTATCCGTCAGTACGTAATCTCCAGCATTATCAAGCGTCAATACTATTGACTTACATTGCTTTTTAAGAATGCTGTGAGAGAATAAATATTCATACTCTATCACAGAATCTACTATTTCTATTTTTACCATATAAACACCTCTTTTTTATATCGAAATATAATTTTTAACTTAAATCTTTTACTTATCTTTTTAATGATTTTTTTATTAATAATCAAGCCATTCCCACCAAATAGAAGCATTTTTTATCAAAGGGAAACAACAACCAGGCTTAGGTTGATCTTTTGTTGCAATCCTGCTATACTGCCTTCATGTTTTCAGTACGGGTAGAAGCCGATTTTGCCGCGGCTCATTTTTTAAGCCATTATCATGGGAAGTGCGAACGCCTGCACGGCCACAATTACCGCGTCAGGCTCTGGATTCGAGGGGAAAACCTGAGTGAAGGTGGCATGTTGGTGGATTTCGGAATCCTCAAAACCATCCTTCGCCAGATAACCGACGGCTTGGATCACCACAACCTCAATGATAATCCGGTATTCAACAATGACCCCAGTGCCGAACGCATTGCATGGTTTATTTTCAGTAAAGTTGAAGAACTCTTGCCCTGCTTTCACCTGGATCCGATGCTCTTGTGGGCCGTGGAGGTCTTTGAAACCCCCACCAGTATGGCCCGATACGAGCGCTCCTAAGATGAGGGTACGCTGACCCGTACTATGGCGTCGGTCATAAGGGCAACCCGCTTCATGGCCTGCACGTCATGAACCCGTACAAAATCCGCGCCGTACGCAATGCCCAAGGCAACGGTTGCGGCAGTACCTTCGACTCGGTCGTGTACCGGCAGATTGAGCACCTTTCCCACCATAGATTTCCGGGAAGTACCCAGTAAGAGGGGGATCCCAAATACCTGAAGCTCCCGGAGCCTCCGCATGGTTTCAAGGTTTTGGTCAAGATCCTTGCCAAAGCCGATCCCCGGATCCACGGCAAGGTTTTTCCGCTTAATGCCTGCATCTTGAGCAATCTCAAGGCTCTTACCAAGGAAGCTGATAATATCCCCCATAAGGTCCTGATACTGGTTGCTATCGCTGTTGTGCATAATAATCACCCCTGCGTCAAATGCCGCGCTTACCTGGGCAAGAGCCGGATCCTTTTGCAGTCCCCAAATATCGTTGATGATGTGCGCACCTGCTTCCAGTGCCCGTTTTGCTACCACGGCTTTGGTAGTATCAATGGAAATCGGCACCTTGAGTTCAGAAACCAGGCGCTCCACTACCGGGACAACCCGCTGAATTTCCGTTTCCCCGTCCAAGGGGATAAATCCAGGCCGGGTAGATTCCCCGCCAAGATCAATAATATCCGCTCCCTCAGCAACCATCTGCCTGGCCCGTTCTACTGCCGCCTCCATATCCTGGTATTTTCCGCCATCTGAAAAAGAATCCGGGGTAAGGTTGAGGATCCCCATGATATACGTTCTGGCACCGATAGGAAACTCGTAATTCCTGCAATGAAAAACACCGGTATTGTTTTGTTCTGCTGCCATGCTGATTACCTCCTTAACTACTGAACCTACTGATTACGCTCATACTCCACAAGGAAACCGCGCTGCCTTTATCCGCGGATCAAGCCCAACGCCTCAGCCCTGAGATTGGTATCGGTCTTGAGTAAACCCCTGAAATCCGAGGTAAGGGTTTGCGCCCCGGGTTTTCGTATGCCCCGCATAGTCATGCAGAGATGCTCTGCTTCTATCACCACTGCGGCGCCCAAGGCTTCCGCTCCTTTCATAAGGACATCCCCAATCTCCTGGGTCAAGCGCTCTTGAAGCTGGGGTTTTTTGGCAAGTACATCGACGATTCGGGCAATCTTGCTCAAACCCAGAATATTCCCATTTTTGGGGATATAAACCACATGAATATGACCAAAAAAAGGCATCAGGTGATGTTCACACATGGAGTAAAAGGGGATATCCTTCATGGCCACCATGTCCCCTAAGCTCTCTTCCTTGAACAGTTTGATCTCCTGGGCAGGATCATGGTCAATCCCTGCGAAGATCTCCTCATACATCCGGGCAACCCGGGCAGGGGTTTCTTTGAGGCCTTCTCGATCAGGATCATCTCCAATGGCTTTAAGAATTTCCTGGATTGCTTTTTCAATACGTTTCTTATCTATCATAAGGTTAATCTCCAAAATTCTCATGGTACTCATTGTAAGGGACGCAAAGAGCTTCTCCCTACTAACATGCGTCTCGTATGTTTGAGTATGGGTAGATAAATAGTATAGACTAAACCTATGGCAATAACAATGCTTATGGCTTCTGATGATGACGGACGCAGGCTGGATCGGCTCCTGCGGAAAGCGCTGCCCGGCTTACCTCTTTCCGCACTCCACAGGCTCTTACGAAAAAAGTATATCCTCGTAGACGGTACGCCGGCTGAGGCTTCGAGCCGGGTCAAGGCAGGTTCGGTCATCACCATTCCCTCGGAAGCGGCCCCTTTTTCCCATTTTTCCTCAGTTTCCCCAGTATCTCCTTTGGTACATCACCAGCCCAGCCTGCCCATACTCTGGGAAGGTTCAGGGATGCTGGCCTTAAATAAACCCTCTGGACTTGTTGTGCATGGTCCGGCTAAAAGGAATTTGGAGCGCATGGTCAGGAGGTATCTGGCAGAAAAGCTTGCCCCTTCTCTTTCCTTTAGACCAGGCCCTATCCACCGCCTGGATACTCCCACAAGCGGCATTATCCTGTTTTCCACCAGTTTGGAGGGCGCCCGGTATTTCAGCACACTGCTCAGGGAACGGCAGGTGAAGAAACAGTACCTTGCCTTGGTAGAGGGGAACCTTGAGGCTCCTCAGCGCTGGGATGACCGGTTGATTCGGGATAGGAACAAGACTATCGTAACCCAGGACCAGGATGCTCAAAGCGCTGAAACCGCGGTTTTCCCGCTCGCGGTAACTACAGGGTATTCCCTCATCCTGGCGGCAATTCACACGGGTCGGACCCACCAAATCAGATCCCAGGCAGCTTTTCACGGCCATCCTCTGGCAGGGGATCTGAAGTATGGGGGAAGTTTTCAGCCGGGAGGTCTCTTGCTGCATGCTTATACCCTGAAATTTCCGGTAACCGAAGATACAAAAAAGGTTGGTTTACCGGAAATCTTAAAGGCCCCTCCACCTGATGCCTTTCATAGCAGGATTAGTACCATCTTTGGGCAGAGCCTGACCCAGATATTAGAAACAAGGACCGCATTGAACTTTTTTTGAAACTCGATTACGTTCAAAGGCAAGCCAGGATAGGGAGAGAACCAGGAGGTAGAGATTCAGATGTATATAAGCCCTATAGAAAATCATCGCCAACGAGAAGAGGGGGTCTTGGTATACCCGGTGTATTCCCGGCGTTCCCAGGGACTTTCCATGGGGATAAACCTGTTCCCGGATCATAAATACTGTTCCTTTGACTGTCCTTACTGTGAGGTTTTTCCTTTTGAACAGGATCCTTCCTTTTCTGTGGCGCTTATGGAAACGCAGCTTCAATCTGAACTGTCCAGAGCACGCAATCAAGGCATCATGGTTAAGGATATTTGTTTCTCCGGTAATGGGGAGCCAAGCCTAGCGCCTGGTTTCCTTGAAGCCTTAGACCGGGCTGCCCAGATCCGGGATGCTGCGGTACCTGATGCGGCCCTGGTGCTGATCACCAACGGTACCGGATTGTTCAATGATAAGACCTTCCAAAGTTTACGCCAGGCTGCGTCAGGGCCTATGGCCCTCCGTATCTGGCTTAAACTTGATGCAGGGACCGAAGCCTGGTATAGGATCATGGCTCGATCATCAATACCCTTTGAACCCCTTATTCATACTATTAAGGAATTGGTGGCCTGTGCTCCGGTAACGCTCCAAACCATGCTCTGTGCAGTACAGGGTGAGTCTCCACCCCTGCAAGAGGCTGCAGCGTGGGAGCGGCTTGTAGTGGAATTGGCGGCGATCGGTGCAGCCGCGGCGTGTAGTGCTGGGGAGCAGGCGCCAGGACTCCAGGAGATTCAGCTTTACGGCAAGGCACGGCCTGCTCCAACCGATCCCTTGGCAAGGGCATTAGCCCCTGCCTATCTGGAGGAACGGGCTGCATCCCTCAAAACAGCCCTGGAACGCTCAGGATTACCCCTTGGCCGGAACGCCATACCGATCCGGGTATTTCCCTAAAGTGTCCCCGGTTATGCAGTTTGATCAAATCACCTGCTGGTATTACTATTACTAGAGGAGCCTTTATGCCAGCTTTTTCTCACTTTTTTACCTCGTTGCCCTATCTTGATCGGCAATTACCCCTCACCTTTCCTCAAGAAAACCTCTTGGCAGTGGCAGAACCTCAGGAGCTAGGAACCGTTGAAACCCCGGAGGCGTTGATACAGGAGGCCTTGGCTAAACCCTTTGGATCAGGCAAGCAGGGTGAAGGGCAGGAATTGGCATTGTTCCTCCAGGGGGCTAAACAGCTCCTGTGTATCATCAATGATGCGACCCGTCCCACTCCCACCAGTCTGATGCTTCAGGCGCTTCTCCCGATATGCCAGCAGGCAAACCTGGATGTTGAACACATCACCTTTCTCGTTGCTACCGGAGCGCACCGAGGCCCCACTGAAAAGGAATACCAGCAGATCCTGGGCAGTCTCTATGAACAGCTAAGACCCCGCTGTGTACATCATGATGCCCGAAAAGATGCAGATATGGTTGAACTGGGATATACCCGAAACAATACTCCCATTGTGCTTAACCGCCGGCTCTTTGATGCTGACCGGATTATCATCACCGGCAGCGTGGAGCCGCATTATTTTGCAGGGTTTACCGGTGGACGTAAGGCATTCCTACCAGGAATCGCGGCTTATCGTACCATTGAGGCCAATCACCGCCAGGCTCTCTCTCCTTGGGCCAGGTCTCTTGCCCTGGAGAAGAACCCTGTTCATGAAGACATGATGGATGCGCTCCCCCTGATCAAGGCGCCGGTATTTTCTTTGATGACCGTGTTGGACAAGGAACAGCAGGTAGCCGCAGCTACTGCAGGCGATCTGTTGACCTCTTTTTATGCAGCAGTAGAAACTGCCCGGAAGGTTTTCTGTGTACCGGTACCTGCTAAGGCGGACATTGTGGTATCGGTCGCCAAATTCCCTATGGACATTGATCTCTATCAATCCCAAAAGGCTATTGATAATGCCGCCCTTGCTCTGAAGGATGGGGGTACCTTAATTTTGGTTGCTTCCTGCCGGGACGGTATTGGGGACAAAGCCTATGCCACACTTTTGGATCAAGCGGCAAGTCCAGAGGATGCGCTCTTGCGGATTCAAGCTGGATACAAACTGGGGTACCATAAGGCAGCCAAGATGGCTGCGGTTTCAGCCCGGGCTACCGTCAAAGCGGTTACAGAACTATCTCCTGCTCAACTTACCCGTATGTTCATAAGTCCTGCCTTGTCTCCCCAGATAGCGCTTGATGAGGCATTGGTACAGGCGAAAGCCGGTGGCGTGAAAACACCGAAGATCCTCATCCTCCCCGACGGCTGTGTTACCGTACCGGATCCCCCAGGTTAATGGATCTAGCCGATTTGAAGGTCGAACGTATAATCTGTTTCGAGAGTACCTCCCAGGCCATTATGGCAGAGCAGGTGCTCCTTGAGCAGGCGTTTTATGTTCGGGTTATGCCCAAACCATCCAGCATACAAGCAGGATGCGGTTTTTGTCTCAGGTTTTTACCGGAAGATATTGACAAGGCTGTCTCGTTTCTGTCGAAGTGCGGGATTAATGTCAAAGAAACCTACCGGATGGAGGAATCAGGCGGAACGGTCTCATACACTAAGGACATTACGTTACCTCTATGAATCTCGGTCAAATAAGTCATAAGTACCTACTAGACATACAGATTCTTTATCCGCTATACTAGTAGATAAGTGTTTGGTGCAGACCCCGTTGCACCGGCACTTCAGTTCCTGAAGGAACTAGATGAGGAGGTCAGTTGTCGGATAAGGATTTACGGATCAATGAACAGATTCGAGTACGGGAAGTTCGTCTCATTCGGGATGAGGGTGAGCAGCAGGGAATTATTCCTACCCTGGAAGCGCTGGCGATTGCGAGAGCACAAAGTCTTGATCTGGTGGAAGTTGCCCCTCAGGCGATTCCACCGGTAGTTAAGATCATGAATTATGGTAAGTTCAAATTCGAGAATGAAAAGAAGGTCCGGGATTCAAAAAAGAAGCAGAAGCTGTTGAAACTCAAAGAAATTCGTATGCAGCCGAAAATCGACGAACATGATATTGAGTTTAAGTCAAAACATGTACGGGAATTTCTTGCCGAAGGTAATAAGGTTAAGGTTACCATCCGTTTTCGGGGCAGGGAACTGGCTCATACCGAACTGGGATTAGATGTCCTCAAAGATGTGCTGAAACGTATTGAAGGGGAATATGTGATGGATAAGCCGCCGTCCATGGAAGGTCGGTTCATGTCTATGGTCGTGAGCCCTAAGTCCAAAAAATAAGGATGGAGCTATAAACGTAGTACGTATATAAATTATCTAAAATGTATGACAGTTAAACCTGTTGTTTTGGCTTTAAGGGAAACCTCTGCCGGGTCATGGAAGCATACCAAAAGCGCAGGGGCTTCTTTGTTCAAAAAGTACCAGTGCCTACTACTGATTTTTTAACTATTTTTTGATATTTTTGATATATTGTAGAGAAGATAGGGAAAAATATAGTTTTGGGGTATGCAGTTTCTATGGTGTTTTACTATAGTAAAGAGGATTTTACATTGAGGGTAACAGAATGCCAAAAATGAAGACCAAAAAAAGCGCTGCCAAGCGTTATTCTTTTACAGGAACGGGGAAGGTAAAATATAAAAAACAAAACCTTCGTCATATTCTTACTAAGAAGTCAAGCAAACGGAAGCGGAATCTCCGCCATGCCGGTATATTGTCCTCTGACAATGTGCAGGCAATTAAAAAGCGATTATTGCCTTACGGATAGGAGAAGTATGGTATGTCAAGAGCAGTAGACGGTTCAAGAAGAAAGGACCATCGAAAAAAAATCCTTAAACAGGCCAAGGGCTATTGGGGACGCCGTCATTCAAATTACAAAACCGCCAAAGATGCGGTTGCCAAAGGGCTTTTTTATGCCTACCGAGATCGAAGAGACCGGAAAGGTGACTTTAGGCAGCTTTGGATCATTCGTATTAATGCGGCTTGCCAGGGGGAAGGACTTTCCTATTCCCGGTTCATTGCTGGCCTCAACAAGGCCGGTATAAGTATCAACCGGAAAGCCCTTGCTTTCCTCGCAGTTGAGGACATCGCAGCTTTTAAGGCGGTGGTATCTCAGGCTAAAATGGCATTGGGGGCTTAACTATGGGAACATTGGATCACGTCAAACTATTGGAAACCAAGGTAGTCAGTACCTTGGAGTTGGTGAAGCGGTTAACCGAGGAAAACAGATACCTAAAAGAACAGGCTCTGGCCCAGAAAATACGGATCGAACAATTGGAACAGGTGATTCAGGGCTTTAAAGAAGATCATGCTCTTATTGAGGAGGGGATCCTTTCGGCGCTCAATCGGCTCAACCAGCTTGAAGATGACGCCATGGAAACCAACGAAGCCCCTCCTCATACTGATACGGGGCAAACGGATCAGGCTGTGCAACAGTCCTAAGAGGTGTTCATGTCAAAAGGCGGTCAATCTTCAAAAAACCTTCGATTTACGAAAAATGATTTGCGGATCGAACTGTTGGGGACCTCTTTTTCTATTGCTGCTGAGGAAAATCCCGTGTATCTTGAAAGCATCCTTAACAATTACCGTTTAGCCCTTGAAAGTACGCAAAATTCAACAGGCTTACGGGATCCCCTTAAAATTGCCATTCTCACGGGATTTTTACTCTGTGATGAAATCCAACGAATATTCGCCCGGGAAGCAGCGGAGCAAGAGGCCGAAGCACGTGAAGCCGAACAGATTACCTTGAATTTGATTGCCCGTATTGACGAAGTGTTATCCTTTGAACCTTAACAAGGAGCTTTATGGGATGGTATGAACCGCATTTTTAGACTTACTAATTCCATCAAGCATTATGACTGGGGATCCCCGAAATGGATTCCTCAGTTATTGGGTATAGCAAACTCTGAAGGGCTTCCTTGGGCGGAATTGTGGATGGGGATTCATCCACAAGGGCCGTCCCTCACCGAGTATGAAGGGGCTATGGTGCCGATATCTGCCTTGATAGCCCAAGATCCTTGTTTGTATGTAGGTCCAGCAGTACAACGGGCTTTTGGGACCCTCCCGTTCTTGTTTAAGCTCTTAGCTGCAGAAAAGCCCCTTTCTATTCAAGCCCACCCCAATAGAGAGCAGGCGCAAAGCGGCTGGGAACGGGAAAATCAACTTGGCATATCCCTTACCGCGCCTCAGCGGAATTACAAAGATCCCTATCATAAACCGGAAATCATCTGTGCCTTGAGTCCTTTCAAGGCCCTTTGCGGATTCCAAGAACCGGAACAGATTGTTCAGGGCTTGGCTGCTTTTTCTCAGGCCGCTCCAGAACCGCTGTACACTGCGCTCAATACCCTGACTCAAACCCTGGACCCGGCTGCCCCAAGCCTACAGGCATTTCTCCAGGAGCTTTTCGCGCTTTCCACAGCGGTCCTGCAGGAATTGAGCGCCTATGGGAGAGACCGTAAAGATGGGCTTATCCAGGAACATCCTGCATATAAGGACGCATGGAAGCTCATTGCCTATTTTGCGGAACTATACCCAGGGGATCCTGCAGTGATTGCTCCCCTGTACCTTAACCGGATCGATCTCAAGCCTGGTGAAGGGCTCTACCTTCCTGCGGGGGTGCTTCACGCCTATATCAGCGGTTTTGGGGTTGAGCTTATGGCAAACTCAGACAACGTACTACGCGGGGGCTTGAGTTCCAAGCACCTGGATACCCAGGAGCTTGTACGCATCCTCGAGTTTTCCCCGTTTCATCCCCAGATCCTAAAGCCCCAAGGCTCACGGTACCCGAGTCCGGCACAAGAATTCTCCCTGTGGGTAATGGAAGGCCAGGGAAACCAGGTACAACATCCAGAGATTCTTCCTTTGATCCTTATCGTAACCCAGGGGAAACTGCACATCACCTGTTTTGAAGAACCAGAGGAAAAAAAGGGAAAAAAAGAATGGAGCCTCAATCCAGGGGAATCGGTATTTATCCCTGCAGGCAAGCCGGAAAACCTTAATTTTAGCGGAACCTATACCCTCTATGGAGCTGGAGCCGGTTCCGTATAGTGTAGTGTCTTGGTTTCATTCTCAGCACCGATATGACCGAACTTACTCCCCGCATGTCAGGTCTCATGATAAACCCGATGATGATACTGCCCAAATTAATCCCGCTTGCCTGCCTATTGAAACAAGGCAAAAACTATTCTAAGATGTTATCGATGAACCGGAACATAGAAGACCCCCTCTTGCCGTCCGATGTGGTTTGGTAATTTCATCGTAATGCAAGCCGTAAGGTTTTTCTAACGGTTCATTTTTTTATCTTAAGAACTTGCGACTCACAAATCAAAACTTGGATTTTAGTTTTAGCCGTTTTTTAAAGAGGAATGAACATGCTGAATTTCACGTTGGGACAACCGGTAAATGTGTTGTTCGGAGAAGGTTCAATTAAGCAGCTCGGTGAATTGGTAAAGTCGGCGGGTTATACGAAACCGCTTGTTGTCTATGATGCCGGTGTTAAGGGGGCAGGCATCGTAGATAAAGCCATTGATTCATTGAAAGAGGCGGGGATCGGTTTTGCAACCTATGACAAAGTACAGTCGGATCCACCGTTAAGTCAAATAGAAGCGGGTTATGAGTTCTGCGTCAAGGAGAAATGCGACTCCATTATCGGCATCGGAGGCGGAAGCAGCATCGACACCGCGAAGGGAATCAATATCCTGCGTTTCAATCCCGGCCCGCTTCTGCAGTACACGGTGTTGGGCAGTCAGATGAATCGTTGCTTGGGACTCATGGTGATTCCGACAACGGCGGGTACGGGAAGCGAAATGTCCGACGGCGTAATCGTTACGGAACCCGGCGGCGCGAAAATGGCGATCCTGAATTCCATGGACTCCGCCGAATACGCGATCATCGATCCCGCTCTTTATGTGGGTATGCCGCCCGATCTTACCAGAATGACCGGCGTCGACGTTGTGGCTCACGCCGCAGAGTCTCATATGACGCTCAAGTCAAATCTCGCGACAAGCATAATATCCGAAAAAGTACTCGAAATTGCCGTTGAGTGGTTGCCTGTGGCGGTCAATGACGGAACGAATATGGAGGCGCGGTCATATATGGCGGCGGCGGCTTCGCTTGGGGGCTGGGCGTTGAATATGTGCGGCGCGTTGGCCGGGCATTCGTTTGCCCATGTGCTGGGCGCCAAGTTTAAACTGCCCCACGGCGCCGCCTGCGGATACGCTTTGCCGCATGTGCTGGAATACAACGCAAAGTTGGTTCCCGCAAAGGTGAAACGCATCGGAAGTATCATAGGCGTGAACTATAAAGGAAACGAAACACCGGAGGAGATCGGCGCCAAGGCCCGGGACGCCGCGTTTGATTTTATTAATAACAAGGTGGGGCTGAAGCCGATTGCCGCGTACAACGCTCATATAGATAAAAGTCTTATCCCCGAAGTGGCGAAAGACATAGCCGGGGAGCTTTGTATGGGATTGAACCCTTCGCCCATGAAGATCGACGAGATTATAGGTTATCTTGAAAAAATATTGGCGTAACAGGTCAATATAAAGAAAAGAAGAGAGAGGAATGAAAATACTGGTGGATGCTGATTCATGCCCCCGTGCGACCCGGGAAGTGGTGTTGCGGGCTACTCAGAGAACCAGGATAGACGCGATCTTTGTGGCAAACCGCCCTATTCCCGGTTTATCTGGAGACACTGCGGTGATGGAGCTTTGTCCTTTTAGAGAAGGAGCTGCGGATGATCGTATCGTCGAATTAGCTCGTCCCGGGGACGTGGCGGTAACCCGGGACATCCCTTTAGCTTGCCGCTTGGTGGAAGGATCGATCCGAGTCATCGACGACCGGGGGCGGGTGTATACCCAGGAAAACATTCGGGAACAACGTTCCCGAAGGGATTTTATGTGCGGTTTGGCGGAAAACGGCCTTATCGAAGGCCGCATCCGCACCTATGGCAGACGAGAACTCAAAGCCTTTGCAGATAGTTTTGATAGGATACTGTCTCAGCTCATCCGGGAAAATCCATCCCTGGGTATGTCCGGTTAATGCAAGACCTGGGATTTCAAGACCCTATTAGAGTAATTCGCAGACCCTTCATATTCCGTCGAACTCACGTTAGAAATCGGAACGTAGGGATGAACTTAAACCAACGCCGCACCCAATTAGAAAAAAATAAAAAAAGTTGGGAAATTGGAGATAGTGCCTTGACGGTACTTTTTTTATATGATAGGATAGAATTACAGATTTCAAAGGAACTGGGGTGTAATTCCCTGGCTAGCCCATAACTGTAAACAGGTGGCGTTCCTGTGGAGCGCTTGGATTTGTCGAGACAGCCACTGTAGGTTTTTTCTATGGGAAGGCTGACAAAGCGATAACCTGGAGCCAGGAGACTTTGGTCTGTGATGTTTTATTTTATTAGGCTCGGGGATGGGGCCTAGAGAAAAACTGTTACCGCGAATATTAAATAGTTATATTTCTCAAAAACAGAAATACCCGGTATTTTTGTTACTGTACCAAAGGGAAGAATATGTCGTTGCCTTTGAAGGGCGGTAATGTTGCACACAAACTGGTGTATTGTTTTCAAGGTCCTCTGCATCCTCGTGTATTTTTTGTTTTTTTTCATTTTTTTAGCAAGCTCCTTATGTTTCCTGTTTTGGGTCCGGGTTATCGAAGACCGAAACAGCTTCTTCGTAACAAGAGAGCGTCAAGGCTTCTATCGCTGATGTTTCGTAGCATACAGGATACGGTCGAGACGCTCTTTGTGTTTGTTGCGGGTGGTATAACAAGGGGGCACCCTGATTTTACTTTTGTCTTGCAAGACCCATGAGCGTTGTTTCGTGGAACGGGTGAAACAGGGGTATGTACAAGATTCGACAATCAGAAGGAAGGTAACATGAAACGTCGGGTAGTAAGTTTGTGGTTGTGCCTCATGGCAGCAGTTCTGTTTTTTGCGGGGTGTCAGACGGATTCAGAGAATGATGATCCGGTGGTGGATGCAGTGAAACCGGTTATCACCACTCAGCCTGTGGGTGGAACGTATGAGAAGGGCGCAACGGATGTTACGGCTCTTACGGTGCAGGCAACAGTTGGAGACGAGGGCGAGTTAACGTATCAATGGTACGAGAGTACCGCGGAAAATGCACCTGGTACGCCGGTTACTTTTCAGGGACCCCAAACCAGCTATACGCCTTCTGCCGATACAGTAGGAACGCGATGGTATTATGTGGAAGTTACCAACACGAAAGATAAGCAGACCGCGACAACGACCAGCAACAAGGTATCGATTGGGATAACCAGTAAACGGGTCGCCTTTATGCCCATTAATAATGCGGGATACGGTACAGATGTGATAAGCCAGGTTCCGGATCCTAACAACTGGACCCTGAATGCAACAGGCCAAGCGGAAATCTATTTTGGGGTAGTCAAAACCGCTACCCAGACCGTAGGCGTAAGCGGAACAGACGCAGCAAAGGTACGCAGGGTAAACAGCAGCGATACTATTGATGGAGATCCGGTGAAGATAAACAATGTTAATGTGGGGAATGACCCGGGCTACGCGGTATTCAAGGTGGACACCGGTACTTTTAACCTGGTGTTTAAGGGGGCGGGAGAGACCATGGAGTTTACCCTTGATGTGAGGGAAGGGGATGTTCAGGTCCAGCAGGTTCCGGTAACCTTGAACGTTACCGCGCCGCTTGTTCCCCCTGGAAGTATTACTATTTTTTCTGTTACACGGACCGCAAGCCAGATCGGGGATGAGGCGGGGAGTTTAAGGAAAATTGACGCAGTGGTAGAGGGACACCCGGTAACTAGCCTGCTGGACGCCCTCAAATGGATAGACCAAAACACCGCGGATAACCATCCTGAATAC
>JAISGE010000079.1 GCA_031263265.1 Treponema sp. | reverse complement strand
TCGGGGATTTTATCCAGGTTCTGTTCTATCGGACTGGCCCGGCGGGTGTCTTCCTCAAATACTTTTCTCCCCACATATTCGGTTACCTCCCGGATAAGGGTGTCGCTTATCCGACAGGGCAGGTATTTTTGGATCATCTGTTCGGCTGACGCAAAGGAGCTTTCATGAACCCCGAAGAAAGCCGTCTCCGCCATCATTTCAGGGCTCATTTTGAACGGCAGCCCGCTTATCTGTAAATACTCATCCAGTGGCAGTATCTCCCGGCTGCGTTCCGCCTTGCCCTCATTCCCGTCCTGCTGTACTTTCAAGACGCTCCGCCGTAACTCCAATACTCCCTGGGTGGTCTGTATCTGCCGTTCCTGTTTCCCCTTGTTTCGGACGCTTATTCCCGCTTCCCCGAGAGCTGTTTTTTTTCCTGTACCAGCTTTTCCTCACTGGCATTAGTCAATTCGGCATAGACCCGCTTGAGTATCTCATCTGACAACTTCCGGGTTTCTCCCCAGAGCGTTTCTATGACGCTGATAGTCAGTTTTCGTTCGGCGTGGGTTGCCTCGAATTGCTCTGCTTTTGACCGCAGGCCCGCCTCAAATTCCGCTGCAGCGTCCGTTATGAGTTTTTCCCGTTCTTTTGTATCCATAGGTATCCCCTCCTCTGGGATACCGCAAGTATATCATACTTTCCCTTTTGCCCCGAAAAAGAAATTACACCCGACTTTGTAAAAACACTAGACAAAATCGGGCGGTTTTGGTATATTTGTTCTATTGGCGCCGTACCCCAGCGGGAAGGGAGAGGTCTGCAAAACCTTTATGCGACGGTTCGATTCCGCCCGGCGCCTGGAAGTATCTATAAAAAATTTGGTATTTTGAGTATATGTTATGCTTAATACCATTAAAACCAGCTCTATCCAGTTTAATATACCATTAAATCAAGTTTCTTATTAATTTTAAATATTTTTAGTCGGAAGCGTTAAAATCAACCGTGTTTTTTCAGGCGGGTAAAGCGATAATGCAACAGATCATCACCAGAGAGCGTATCATGTTTTTAATGGTTTGTTAAATAAGCGTATATGGGGCTGCCCCTCCCCCTTGAGTTGTAGAAAGGACAGGGTTACGACAAGAGTGGAGTGGAACAAAGCGGAACGGCGGGAATAAACCCCTCCTACTGACACAACAATTTCAAAAAAACATTAAAACAGACTTTTTCGACAACCTCGTTATACGACGTAAAAACCCATTATGTTAGTGCTCGCCTTGGACGGCGGGCGTTTTTTGTGTCATTTTTTATATACGGGTATTGGTATTCCCATTATCTTTAAATTATAATTATTTACCGCTCTTTCAAATTTGTCTTCCCACATTTGATAGGTGAAAAGTTCCCCTAAAAACCCGCATAAGCCAGTTATAAGTGCAATATTCATAACTGTTTTAGAATTTTCCCATTCATTGTGGTAAGAATAAACAGTATGAGTTATCCATGATGCGACGAATATTGTTGTAAAAGAATAATTAACTATTCTTATACCCAATTCCTGTTTCATTAATTTTTCATTTTCAGGAACCGTTCTTAGCAAAGAACGGACCTCTCTATATTTCAAAAGAGTCCCATCGTATAAATGATAGTCATAAAATGAAAAGTAATGTTCATTATGAATAATGAATTGGGGGATAACGGTATTCTCGTCAGGTTCAACCGTCTGAGCGAAAACCACGGAAACAGAGCACAAAAGACAAATTAACATAATTGATTTTTTCATCATCAACCTCCAAATAAATAAAATTATAAATTTTTTCATCTTTGTCAATGCTTTTTCATCCATTTTTCTTTTTCGCCGCTATGGATGAGGGTAAACCAGCTTCTCCTAGCTACTCACTGCTAAGGCGTCTTCGAAGGTGATTTTTCCCCCCGGTTGTACCTGCAGAAACAGCTCATCCTGCCAGGAACCAGCCAACAGTGCGTTGATCATCCGCAGATTGCCGGGGATAACCTTAACGGGAATAGCCAAGTGTTTCGCCAAGTCCTCTACCTGAACGGTTACGTTAGCCACATCAAAGGTTCCCGTATCGATCACCGCAAGATCCCGGTAGTGGCCCAACATTTCCTGTAAAATAACGTGAGCCTGCTCTTCTCCATAACGCGTGTAAAGGCGGGGCATATCCGAAGCAATGCTGCCGCCGGAATTGAGATACCCTTCGGTAAAAAAATAGGTACGTGTTCCGTAGGATTCCCGTTCCTTTCTGGAGCCGATAAACAGGGGGATACAGTCCGCGACCTTAGGAAGTACCAGATGGTGGTTCCGGGCCTCAATGTCCACCATAGCATTCCCACAGAATCCAAAAAGGAGCAGAATGGTTTTAAGCGAAGGGGAAACCCCGTCAATGGCCTCTTGAACCAGGGTGTGCAGCTTATCAGACCAGGCATGTTTCCCCGCATCGATCCAGATCACAGGATAATCACCGTTTCGGGTTTTCATCACTGCCTCAAGTTCCGGTTTAAGGGTTTCACAGGCGATAATACAGGTATCGTGCGTTCTTTGCATGGTATCCATCGTACCATATCGAGCCTGACATCACCACAAAAGACGCTCATCTCCCGGTACCCGCCTAAAAAACGCCAAGGCAAAGCAGAAAAGAAGCGGCGTTATTGCACGCCCCCTGCTTCGCCTTTATGGTGAGTGCTGTTAAAAAACTACGGATTCATAGTTCTCTAATTCAGGGAATTTTCCCGAGGCTTCCTCAGCCATAATATGGGCTTTACGGGCAACGTGGTCTTCTTCCTTTTTAAATTCCGGCCGGAATTCCACATGTTCCGCCACAATGGTAACCTTGGAGTGGGCTTTCCCCTCTTGATCGTTCCACCGTTCCTGTTTCAGTCTGCCCACAATCCTGACTCCCCGGCCTTTGTGGCCTAAGTTATAACAGTTTTCAGCTAGTTTGGCCCAGGTCTCTACATTGAAAAAACTTACCTCCTCTTCCAAACCAGAATCTTTCTTATAAATCCGATTTGATGCAAGGCTAAAAGTGCAGACTGGTGTTCCTTTGGAAGTAGAACGGAAAAGAGGATCCCTTACCAGATTGCCTTCGATTAAGATTGAATTGAGGTTATTCATACTGTCCCCATATAAAATAAAAAGTCCGGCATTTCTCAATGCCCGGGTCATGGACGGCCGGATTTGATCCAACGGATTAGAACGCATCTGTTCGTCCATGCTATTATATATAGGGAGCAGGTATGGTTCTTGCTTTAATCAGACTGATATACTCATTCAGAGACATTGCTTACCGTAAAGTACCGCGGAATATCAGGAATTTCGAGGATCATACCAGGCAATATGAGATTGGGATTGTCAAGATGGCTCACCTTGTTTTTATTAGCCTCATATACATACTTCCATTGATGGGAATCACCGTAGAGCCGGTTGGCAATACTCCAGTATGTATCTCCAGGCTTTACCGTATAATAGTAAACTCGGAGAAACTCCTTAGGGTTTGTGCTTCCTATTCTGGATCCCGCATCTGAGGACGAGTCCCTGGTCGTCTGGTTCAAGGATTCAGATTCCATGACCAAGCGCTTATAGATGCTTTTGTATCCTTCAAAGTGGAAGAGGAGTATGGCTTCTGCCAGGGTTTTCTTGAGAAACCTTTTGAATTTCATAATACGTTCCTTAAATACACCCCCCTTAACTTAATTGTAAGAAAGGTTCTTTCTGAATACCGATGCCTGCTATAGGAAGGCGTATAAATTCAAAACAGATTCCTAGAGTTAATAAAAAAATCTAATGGTTACCTTTAGCAAAGGTGGTTCCAGAGGCGTTACAAAACGAGTATAGTGGTACTATTAGGAATACAAAGGAAGGTAGAGAGACGTATGGGGACGCTCCTTTTTTCACGGGCCAAGGATCCCGAGGTGTTTTGGCGGGACTATGCAGCGAAGCTCGGGGAACAGGTCTTAGCCTATGCCCTGGGACGATACATCCGGGGCTGGGAGGGTTTTAACGCGCCCCTGTGGGGGCTGCTCATTGCTACGAGCGGGGGCTTTCGGTTCCATCATTTTCCCCATGAAAGCTGGATAGAAGCCATGTCCCGGACAACCCTAGGCGGGGAGGCTCCCCAAGAACGGCTCATTTTCATTCCCCAGGAACGGCTTATCGCGGTGGATTTTCAGCAAGAAACCGCGTGGTGGAAAAAGCTGATCAGCGCCCAGCCGCCTCGGCTGGTGATTCGGTACCGGGATGATGCAGACCAGGACCATGAACTAGTTGCAGAGACCGAAAAAAAAGCCCAAGCCATCCTGCTGGCTCTTGAGCAGAACATAAGAAAGCCATGAAGCCAGAAGAAGAGGTGGACGCGATTCTCATGGCTTCCGGATTTTCTAAGCGATTCGGTAAGGCCAATAAACTTCTGACCCCCTTCCGCGGGAAACCCCTAGCCCGGCATACCCTTGAACTGGTGAGCAGTCTGAGGAGCTTTCGCCGTATTTTTTTTGTTACTGCAGTCGCAGCGGTACAGGATCTGGCGCAGGGTTTACCGGTTACGGTCATCCCCAATGACCAGCCAAGTCAAGGGCAACGGGAAAGTATCCGCCTGGGGGTTTGTGCGTCCCAAGGAGCGTACTATATGTTTTTTCCTTGTGATCAGCCCTTACTTGACGCGGATACCGTACGCCACATCCTGGACCTTCGCAGACCCGGTTGTATTGTGCAGCCTGTTTGTAAGGGGATTCCCAGTACGCCTACGCTTTTTTCCGCTCTGTTCCGGGATGAGCTGCTTTCCCTTGCTCCGGGAGAACATCCCCGGGATATTAAACGCCGTCATCCTGAAGCGGTGATTACCGCAGCCTTCCCGGACCGCATATTCTTATCCCTACAAGACATAGATGATCCACACCTGCTCAAGCTCCTTGAGCCTGTATGCGAAGGAAGGGACTTGAACCCTTATGCCAAAAGCACCAGATTCTAAGTCTGGCGTGTCTACCAATTTCACCACCCTCGCATGGTTTAATTCCTTAAAAAATGTACCGTATATGAAGCCTTCTGTCAATGTAGCATAATGGCTATCTATGGATACCTCCATACCGGACTATAAGATACAGAACCCATACCAGGACCATGCTTAAAAGCGAAGGAATGCCCAGTTCATACCGGGTAAAAACCTGATACCCCCCCATACCCACGGTGGCGATACCGAGGAGGAGGAGCGGGGGAACCTTCCCCTTTCCGCGGAACAGGAAGTCAATGAAGAACAGGGCGTAGACCGGCACAAAGACCATGCCGATCAGGGTAAGAAAGGCGGTGAGAAAGCCGCCGTATCGTTCCACCGGGAACAGGGC
>JAISGE010000070.1 GCA_031263265.1 Treponema sp. | reverse complement strand
TGAAGCGAATTGCCGTTATCCACCGTTTTAACGATTAGCCATTTTACGACAAGTTTTTGATGTTCTTTTATTTCTCTATGTTGGGGAACAGCTTCACTGATTCCGGTGAAAGGATTTTTATACCAGTCGTGATGTGCCCCGTGACGGATAAAAACAACGCCTTTCTGTAAGAGCAGCCGAACCAAATCGGCCTGTTTTATACCGGGACCACGAGCTTCCCGGTGTATTCCTGGGCAGTGATGAAGGGCTTTTCGGCCAATTTAGTGATAACAGTTTTGTAAAAGCCGGAATAACATACATGTTTTAGCAAGGCAGGAACGGCAATGCTTCGCGCGTTTATAGTTGGGCTTTTTCGGTTATTATGCTCCTTTTTTCCCGTGTCTTTTCAAACATTTCTTTTATTATTTCAGGCAACTTTTCCGCTATTATTTTTGTCCCTTCTTCCGTTATTCCCCCTCTTGTCGCAACTCTATTTATTAATGTATCAAAACTCATTCCTTTTTCTAATAATAATGTTCCGGTCCCATATAACGTTTCTAGTACCATTTGCGTTATCTGCTCTTTAGGTATTGTCGTATGTCTCTCAGCTTCGTCGGTTATTACTTTGAATATGGCGCCTATAAATCCAGGCATACAACTAGTCAATTCAGAACCCATGCCTATTTCCATCTCAGGCACTTCAGTAACGGTTCCAAAACATTCCAGTAATCCTTTTAGAATAGTTTTATCATTATAGTTTACATACGTATTATGGCAAATTAAGGTTACTGATTTATTTACTTCTGCCATAACACTCGGAATCATTTTTGATATTTTCTTGTTTTTGCCTATCTGTTCTAATTGTTTGAATAATACGCTGCCGTTTAATGAGACTATATGACAATTATCCTTGATGTCATTACCTATTTCAGATAATACTATTTTTATTTCCCATGGTTTTACACAAATAAAAACCATATCCACCTCTTTTACCGCGTCGCTATTATTTCTGCATATATTTAATTGAGGATGAATTTTATTTAAATCCATTATTTTAGCATACGTCCTGTTTGAAACAAACAAGTCTGATGGATCAACGGTTTTTGTTTCTATAAATTTTTCGAGAATCATTTTTCCCATGCTTCCATAACCAATAATACCAATTTTCATACGTACTCCTATTGTTTTATACAATGATAGTATATTTTTTAATGCTTGTCAATATACTTTATCTATTCCTCATTCCTGACCTTTCACCGCAAAGGATTAAACCAGCGGCTTGAAGCCCGCACATAGTATCATAGTACCGTATTTTTTTATGGTTTTGGTCTTATTTTTTGGACTGAGTATAGGTATATTTTACCGTTTTATGCTATATTAACCTAAAATCTTCACTATATTTAAGAGTGGGTGGTAGGGGCTTACAAGGGTTTGTAGGTAATCCCCGTGAACGTACCTACCCAGATCTTAGGCTGCTTGATTGTACGAGCAGCCTCTAGAATAAGGTGTGCCGTAAGAGGTTTTATGAGAATTGAATTATTTACCTTTTGTGATTTTGCCCAGGAAAACAATGGTAAACTTACCATTGTTGGAACTTTTGATACGATCATTTCCCGTACCTTTCCCTGTATGCATCCCCAGTTGTCGGTGGTCATCAGGATACGTTTTGACCTCTGGGAATTTTCTAACCATCATTTCAGGATTGAAACCAGGGATCTCAACGGGGAAATGAACATGGATGCCATAAATGGCAACGTGGATGTCAAAGGGGTGGGCAATGCCACCGCAGTCTCTCATTTGGTTTTTACCATTTCTAACCTGCGTTTTAAAGGCAGCGGGGTCATTAATTTTGTGTTATACATTGATGATAAAGAAATAAGTTCGATTCCCTTGCATGTTAGAAAAGGCTGAGGTTTACCGTTCCCGATCCCGGGCAATGAGGATGAGCCGCAGGAAACCCATGAGCGCGGTAAGTGCAGAGGCGACATAGGTCAATGCGGCAGCGGTGAGAACTTTTTTCACCCCTGCAAGTTCAGCTTCGGTGAGTACCTTATGGCTCCGCAGCAGGGCAATGGCCCGGGAGGACGCATCGAATTCCACGGGTAGGGTTATTACATAAAAAAGTACCGAAACCCCGAAGAGGATAATACCCAGGTGTATCAACACGGGAAAGGAGAAAAAGATGCCTCCCATAGCTATCCAGGGACCAAAGGAAGCGCCGATATTTGCCACCGGAACCAGGGTACCGCGCAGGGCCAGGGGGCCGTAGGAGCGGGCATGCTGGATCGCATGGCCGGTTTCATGCGCGGCTACCCCAATGGCCGCGATGGAGGTTTCCCTGTACACCGGACGGGAAAGGCGCAGAACCTTTGCCCCGGGATCGTAGTGATCCGTGAGGGAACCTTGAACCGGCTCAATGGCCACATCCCGGATCCGGTTCATCTGCATTAACAGCCCTGCCACCTCGTAGCCTGAAAGATTTCGGGAACTGCGGATCCGGGAGTATTTTGCAAACGTAGATTTCACGAGAATCTGCGCAAAAAGGGAAAGCAGGATCGTTGGAAGCACCAACACCAGATAATAAGGGTCGAAATACATAGTACTATGCTCCTTTTTGAGGATACCCTACCCATGCAGTAGATTTTGGTTACTGCATGATAGGGCATTGCACGGGTTACGGGGTAGCGCCCCGTTCTTCTGGATAGAGCACAAGCCGCACCTGATTGGCTTGTAAGAGCCGTTGGGTGATTGCTTGGACCGCTTCAGGGGTAACCCTGTCGTATAATTCAGGACGTTTATCCAAACGGCTCAGGGGAACCCTATAAATAACCGAGGAATTGGCATAGCTCTGGGCAATATAGGTATTGCTCTGGACTGACCTTTCCCAACTCTTTTTCAGGGCCGCTTTTGCCTGAGTAAAAGTCCGCTCATCCAGCGGCTCCTGGGCGGTCCGGGTAAGCTCTGCTTCGATGGCAGTACAGAGTTCTTCCACCCGTTTGGGATCGCAGCCAAAGAAAATTTCCATCCGTAGTTCTTCAGGGGGAAGGATCGAAAGGGTAACCGAGTCTGAAATCGTGTAGACTCCTCCGAGTTTTTCCCGAATTGATTCGGTAAACTTGATATCCAGGTACTCCTCTAAAACCGCAGTAGCAGCCCATTCCTCCTCAGTGTAAGAAGCCGGTACATACCTGCCCAGGTATACGTGGCTTTTTTCTTCCTTGCCCTTATACAAAGACGTATCTGTTTTACCGGGCCGGATAATGTGGGGGTCTGTCCAGGTGTTTAGGCTGGATTGTGCAGGAATGGAGGCCAGGTAAGTTTCGATAAAAGTCCTAAGCTGAGGAATATCCAGATTTCCGGTGAAGACAAAGGTATAGTCTCCAGGATTGAGACAGTCCTGGATAAAGTTCAGGGCGTCTTCCATGTTCACTTGGGCCAAGTCTTCTGGTTCCATAGGGGAAAAGCGGGGGTGATTCTGGTATATGGTTTTCTGAATCTCATGGTAAAATCCCCTCGTAGGATCTTCCTTTTGCTGGGCCAGGATCGTTTGGTACTGATCCAGCAGGGCTTTTACCGCGTCGGGATCCATCCGGGGCTGGGTAAAGCTCAGATACAGCATTTCAAAGAGGGTCTTAGTATCCTCAGTGGTGGCGGAACCCTGGATGCCTCGAAGAAACAGGGAAGTCCAAAACGAGAGGGATACCTGTTTATCCACCAGTTTCTTGAATAATTCCTGCCGGGAATACGGGCCAAGCCCGGAAGCGTTTACCATTTCTGCGGCAAGACTGGCAGACCGGTCTTCTGCTGCCGGCGCGCTGGTAGTACCCCCCCGTGCCAGGGCATAGAGGATGATTTCGTTGTTCTGGTTCCGGGTTTCCTTGAGAAGCACCTGGGCCCCATTACTGAGTTCCCAGCGTAGGGCCTGAGTTTCAGGATCCACTGATTCTGAAATAACCGTACCTGGCTGGGGTATCTCGTCCAGGAGTTGATCGCTGAGCGTAACCTCGATAGGCCGGGGAATCCGGGCCTTCCGGGCTTGGGAAACCAATTGGCGGATCCCTTCAGCGGAAGGCACCGGTTCCCTTTCAGGGGCAATCACGAATGCGTTGAGGTCATCTGCGGTAAAATAATCCTTTACCGCTGCCGCTATGTCCTTGGAGCTTATACCAGGAAGCAGGGCTTTTACCGCGGTTAATTCCCAGGCAATATCAGGAACCAGCTCTCCTTTGAGGAAATGCGCGGTAAACTGATTTACATACTCCTCGGATTCTTGCCGGTCTTTCTCGGAGTTGCGCTGGATCAAACGGGCAAGCAAGGCTCGCTTGGCCCTATCAAGTTCAGCATTGGTAAAGCCATACCGAACCATGGATTCCTTTTGCCGCAGCAGTTCCCGGAGTGTCTCTTCGGTAGTGCCGGTTTTTGCATGGGCAATTAACAGATAGTAACGGGAAGAAAGGCCAAATCGGACGGTTCCTGCTCCTGCAGCTACATAGGGAGTCTCGGGCTTGGAAGCAGCCTCATCAAACCTCAGGGAAAGCATCTGATCAATAAGGTAATCAATGACTCCTTCCCGATAGGCTGTCAGATCATTGCCCTGGGGCTTGGGAGGCCGCTTGTAGTAAAGGTCAACCTGGGTAAAGGGAAGTTCCGGGTCCGTAAAAATTGCCGCTTGTACCCCTTTTTTAGGCGCCGGCAGATCGTATCCAGGCCGCTTAAAGGAGGTATCTGCGGGGGCAGGCATGGAAAAAGAGGATCCTAAGGATGCTTCAAGCGCAGCGCCGTCAAAATCCCCTACGAAGATGAGGGCCATATTGTCCCCACGATACCAGGTCTTATAGAAATCCTGTAGTTTCGATGGGGGGGCATGCTCAATGATTTCCGGGAGTCCTATGGGGCTGCGATTCGCATAGGGGGAATCTTTAAAGAGGAGCGGCAGTATTTGCTGCCGGATCCGCTCAGTTGCCCCCAGATGTAACCGGTATTCTTCCATAATAACCAGCCGCTCATCATCCACATCCTTGGGGTCAAAGGTGATGGCATAGGTCCAATCATCGATCACGGCCAGGGCCTGATAGGGGATCCGCTTAATCCCGGTTTCATCCGGTTCAGTGGGCACCTCAATACCGTAGACGGTTTCATCATAACCGGTATAGGCATTCACCTCAGGGCCAAAACGCATCCCCAAGGAACGAAGGTACTGGATCAGGTCTGATTCAGGAAACCGGGCAGTACCGTTGAAAGCCATGTGTTCGATAAAATGGGCTAATCCCCGCTCATCATCCTGTTCGAGCACGGATCCGGCATGTACTGCCAAGGTTAGATAGGCCCGGTTTTCAGGTTTAGCGTTTTCTAAAATATAGTAACGAAGCCCATTCGGTAAGACACCGGTTCGGACCTCCTTCATGAAAGGCACGGGATCCGTTGGGAAACCCAATCCGGTGTATGCCTCAGCTCCGGTTTTAGCTCCAGAAGCACAAGAAACATTCAAACCCATCATGGTGATGGATAGGAGGACGATTACCGTCCTGAGGTATGTAAATAACTGCATAATTCTAGTATAACCAATTTTTGCTTTTTTTTAACGTGAGTTCGATGGAATATCAGGAACCCCGATCCAAGCAGGATCGGGATACCGCTTTATGGGGTCCTCTTATCAATGGTCTCGTCCATCACGTCCTTCGCAGCCAAACCGTTAAGATTGATTGTGCCACTCTGCTTGAAAAACGCCGCGCCACTGGTGGTGGCGGTGTTTGCTAGGCCCGCCCCAGCAGTACTACCGTAGATGACACCGCGGGTCATGGAAAAGATTGTGCCTTTGAGATACACCCCGCCACCTTTGGAGGCGGTATTATTGCGCACTTCTCCGCCACTCATATTGAAGGTTGCACCGAGAGAGACATATACACCACCACCACCGGTACCAGCGTCATTGCCGCTGATCACCCCGCCGCTCATAGTAAAGGTTGCAGTATTGAGGTGTACCCCGCCACCTTCTTTGGAACCGGAGACGGAATTGCCACTGATCGTGCCACCGCTCATGTTAAAGGTCGCACTATGGCCGGCAAACACCCCGCCGCCGTAGGCGGTGGACTTATTGCCGCTAACCATGCCGCCGCTCATGGTGAAGGTTCCACCGTAGGCATACACCCCACCGCCGAGCCCGCCGGAGCTTGAATTTGAATTATCGCTGACCACGCCACCGCTCATGCTAAAGGTTCCACCGTAGGCAAACACGCCGCCACCTTGGGATGCGGAATTGCCGCTAACCGCACCACCGCTCATGGTGAAGGTCCCACCGTCGACATACACCCCGCCACCGTTGGAGGAGGAGAGATTCCCGGTAATGCGGGAACCGGCCTTCATCTCCAGGGTTCCCTGGTTTTCTACTTGCACCACGGGGACGCTGTTGTTGCTCATCCCCTGGAGCCTCAGGTCCTGTATTGCCAGGGTGAGGCCGGGCCCCAGGGTAAAGAGGGGCGTTCCGGTTTCAGTAACCTGCACCGTATAGCCGTTGCCCCTGATGGTAATGGCGATTGCTTTGCCGTCCTGTGCCGAAAGGGGTTGAGGGTTGGGCACAAAGAATTTTGGGAACAGGTCCTCCTCCGTGCCGTCCAGGACTATGGTATAGGACCCTGGTGGGGAAGCAAGGGCCGCGTCCAGTTTGGCCGCCAGGGTGTTTGCGCTTGCCTCAATTACCGGTGGGGGTGGGCAGGCGGCGAAATGGGCGAGAGTAAATGATGGGGTCAAAGCGGTGGTAGAGCCGTCGTAAATATGCACCACCCCGGTCCATACCGCGGCTTTGTCGTCCCCTTTGGCGTAGAGGTCTATCAGGGCCTGGTAGGTCCCTGCGGGAAGATCCACAAGGGTCCCCGTGGGGCTTCCTGAAATGAGCATTTCCCGGCTGGTTTCCGGGGTGTCTCCTGAAGACTGCTTGGGTCCTGGAGCGTTCAGGGGGTACAGGCCCAAAAAGGCCCGGCTTACGGTTCCGGGGAATTCGACGTTATAGGACAGGGTTCCCGTACCACCCTCGCTAAAGTCCGGTATCAGGTACACCGTAACAGGGGAGGAAATTCCCGCAGTAATGGTAATACTGCTGGTTCCCCGTACCGTGAGGCGGTTCTCGCTGCTATAGCCCTTGACCTCCAGGGTCCATTCCCCAGATTCCAGGGCTACCGTAAGGGTCGTCAGGCCGTTGTTCAGGGTCTTGGGCACTGGCTCTTTTCCCGGCCCGGTAAAGTCCAGGGTAAAATGAAGAGCCTCAAGACCAGGAATAGCGGTACGGGCGTTCACGTGGTCCAGCCGTATATGGGCCTGGCCCATGCCTTGAGCTATGGGTTCCCCCACAATCTCCCCAGGTCTGGTAATATCGGTACACCCGGCCAGGGCAAGCACAACCACATACGCGAGCACGGTTGCGCACGCAAGACGACGGACTAGAAAGCCGAATCTACCCTGATGGGGGGGGGGGGGGGGGACAAAACCAAACAAAACAACAACATTATTAAAAAAAACACCCCAATTTTTTTTTGTTTTTTCGTATTTTTTTTTTTGAAAAACGGGGGTCCTTTTTTTGTTTTTTCCCCCCCCCCCCCCCCCCCCCATAACCAGACTAAGCTCCTCCTTGATGCAAGAAAAAAAGACGTACAATCTCTACTAAGATTGGTAGGATTAGTATATAATACCGTGCAATCATGTCAAGTCTTTCCTACCCCAAATCAGTAATTCCGAATTCAAAACCGCTAATTCTTTTCTACATAATGAATTAACAAAGAATGGCAAAAAAATATCGTTTTCGTAACTCATTATGGTATAAGGAGTTACCGTTTGAATTCGGAATTGCTGGAGGTAAACAGGGGGCATTGATAAGAACCTTTCCCTCCAGGTATACTCAAGCACATACCTATTTATCCTAAGGATTACCCTATGTTGTTTACCAAAACCTTTATCCCGACCCTCCGGGAGGTTCCTGCTGATGCGCTTATCGCCAGTCATCGCCTCATGTTTCGTGCCGGGATGCTCCGC
>JAISGE010000028.1 GCA_031263265.1 Treponema sp. | reverse complement strand
ATGTTTTAACAGGCTAGGTATCACCATGGAATATGATTTGTTTAAGTATGAGGGAATAGAAAAAGCTGTCTTTTTCCTGTACGAGCATGAAGGACTTGGGCCTAAAGCAATCCTCCGCTTGTTTTCCGAACAATTCGGTGAAGCGGTTGACCCCGGGGAACTCGTTCTGGGCCTAAGCGTCCTCTTTAATATCATGCCCCAAGATGGTAATGAGGTCTTCAACCGCCGATGCGCTGAATTCTTTACACGGCTCAACGCCTCGTGCCAAGGTAAGCATGTGGTCCTGTAACGCGTTATCACCCGATCACTCCTCAAACTCAAGCGCCAGCAATTCCCAGTTATCTTTATCTATTTGCCGCACTATCCCGAAAAACCGTGTCCGTATCATTGCCCCAAGGGTGTTTTGCGAATCTACCCAGCTGCTTATCCGGTATTCAACCCCGTTTTTCTCTATTGTACAAGCCGGTTCAGTGATCCATTCAAATTTTGCTGAACCGGGGCTTTTAAGCCGGTCTTTGACAAAATTCTGCATCATGACATAGGCCATAGTCGTGTTGTCTTTAGTTTTCCATGCATTTGGGTCTTCCCTCTGTACAGGAGCATTCCAAAAGAATCCGAAATATATCCCAAATCCAAGCAGAAATAACGGGGTGAGAATATACCGCTGTTTTACCTGCGCCTTCTTCTCCTCTGGTATTTCTCTTCCGGTTATGTACCTGCTTTGCGAAAATCGGACATACATAAAAATTGCGCTGAGTATTGCCGCAAGGAAGCAAATAGAAATTACCGCCAGTTGATATAAAAACCACATTCTGTACCTCTCTTACTCCACCTTCGTTATTCCGTAGGCCCTGCCCTCTCAGGGTATCTCCTGCACCACCGCCCGCACCCGTTCTATCGCCCCAAAGGTTCCCCTCTCCCAGGAAATTTCCTTCTCATCTACAGTCTCCAGTCAGCGCAGAACGCATCAAGGCGATTACGGAACTGCGGAACCTGACCCTGCGGTATCTCGTCAAGCAATTTGTATAATTTCTGTTTGACTTCTTTCAAAACAAGAAAATCGCGGGGAGATGTGTTTTCACCTCTAAAGGATGCTTCCCACGAATAAAAATTGTAAATATTTTCATATATCGTTTTGATACGAGATTCTCTCGCTTGTTTTTCCAAATCGGCAATCAGCCTGACTTTAGTTTCTCCCGCTTCTTGAAGATATATATTAATTTTTTTGATGTTATCTGTAAGATTAACCCGGCTGCTGTTATTATTAGCTATTTGACGTATAAGTCCCGTTTCCTCATCTTTTAACTGCTGAAGACGCCGGCTGTTCCTTCGGTTCTCCGGTTTCTTCAGTTCATCCTGGATGCCGTTCAATTGAGATTGTAATATATTAAGTGCCGGTAATGATTCAAGCCGCGAGCGATACTCAGCCAGTAATTCTTCATGCCTTCGAATTTGATTATCAAGATTTTCAACTTGAGAATTATCATCATCCGGAGGTCTGGATACAGGATAATCTTTGTAGGCGGTTGTTAGAAACCTTTCAAGGTCAAGTTCAGTATTTTTTGAAATGGCCTGGCGATCCAGACGCTCAATGTTTATGCGTATTTCCGCAACATAAGAATTAACTTTATTGTAGGTCATATTCACGAGAACACCATCAAGGTATTCTATATAATGCCGGGTTATACTTACGGGGCTGGAAGTCCAGTCCGATCCATATTCAATAATTCCAATATTTTTGACATTTTCAATAAGCGTCTGAAAAGCGTTCTTAATAGATTCGACATTATTAGTTACAGGTGGCAGTTCAAAACTCTGCCCCGAAACAAAAAAGGAAACCGCAAAATATAAGCAAACTACAGCAGCCAATTTTTTCATACCGCATATTCTCCTTATTTCACCTTCGTTATCGCCTAGACCTTCAACCCCTCACGGTATCTCCCGCACCCGCCCTATCGCCTCAAAGCTGCCCCCGTCATAGGAGAGTTCCTCCTTTCACCTCCTAAATGGTATTATCCTATTCTTTTTTCTTCATTCATTATTTCCCTGGAAACACCTTCGCGGCCTATGCCCATTGTATAATTCATCGTGGCAAGCTCTTGACGCAATAATTCAATAACCACAGAGGTAAAGGTTAGCCCTTTTTGGCGAGCTATATCATTGATCGCATCGGCCATCCATTTGTCGAATGTAATGGATTGTTTAAATTTCCCATCATTTGATTTTCTACCCATTGTAATCATTATCGGCCACCCAAGTACATAATTCATAATTTTTCATAAAAATTATTGACGATTAGAATCTAATTAGGTTATATTTAGGTTATGAAAATGATCAAATCGATTATAATGGACCAAGAAATGGCTTATCACATCCATGAATTGGCCAAACGCGAGCGCCGGAGTTTTTCTCAGGAGGCTCTGGTATTGATCGAGCAGGCTCTGTGGCATATCAGCATGGGGACTGGAACGGCCAAGAGGGATCGGTTGCCGACTGAATCACTGGGGCATGAGGGAGGTACGGTATGAACAGCCAATTAATCCCCTTCAGTTTCGAGAACAAATTTAAGGTTCGCACGATCCTCATCGACAGCGAACCCTGGTTTATTGCGCGGGATACGGGTACTGTCCTTGACATCAGTGATGTAAAAAGTACGCTCCGGTCTTTCCCCGAATCTGAAAAGGGGGTGCATACTATGCACACCCCTGGTGGTGATCAGCAGATGCTCATTGTGAACGAACCTGGCCTGTACCGGCTCATCTTCCAAAGCCGTAAACCCGAGGCAGAACGGTTCAAAACCTGGGTGTTTACCGAGGTGCTCCCGCAGATTCGCAAGACCGGGAGTTATGGGGTGAATGCCGGGGAACTTAAAGCCCTTAGGGAAAGCCTGATGCTCGCCAAATCAGAACGGGATACCTATAAACGTCTTTGGCTTGAAGAGCGGAAAACAGTCCTGCGGTTTGAAAAACGTGCCTTCTTAACCTGGGAAGATAAACGGGAAATCCTTACCCTGCTCATCAACAACTATCCCCTTTCCAAGATTCAGCGTATCACCAAAAAAAGTTACGACCGCATCAAGAGCTTCCGCGACGAACTTATCGCCATGAACGATGAGGAATTAGAACGGTTTCATACCAGGATTAAAGCCGTGGGACGGGAAGCTGCGCAGGGGCATGAGGGAGGTGCGGTATGAGGTTTCACGTATCCCGCGACCAAAGGGAGGCAAGGATGAAACAGGTCCTTGAAAACATCTTTATCTACCTGGGTTTGGTGTTCAGGCCCCGGATGCTGGTCAGAATAGCCCGAGGGTACCTGGCGGTTTCCGGGCAGATCGTGGAAGCGTCCAAGATGGCTACGGAGATTCTTCAAACTCTGCATGACAGATAGGACATTCAAAAACCCGCCAAGGCGGGAAAGGAGTTTTGTAATGGCACGAAAACTAATTGAATTATTAGAGCTTACCATGAGGAAGAGCTCTATGACCGACCGTTACTTCCGCCACGCGGCGGAGGAGTGCTGCCGGTACATAAGGAAGTCGGATAAACCGGTTATGGACATCACCGAAGCAGTAAG
>JAISGE010000026.1 GCA_031263265.1 Treponema sp. | reverse complement strand
GCGATTATTTCTATTATTTTATTTGGTTTATTTTTTTGTCAATATTTTTTCCAAAAAATTTCAGGGCAAATTACGCATAACCCAAGATAAACGTACAGCATTGGCTCATTCTTTGTTGTATAAGAAATTAACAGGGTTGGCTTATTTTTTACTACCTTAACTAACTCATTATATTGTAAGGAAATACGAATTTCTATGCGTTTATCCTGATTACTCAACGGTTTTACAATTCAATAAACCATGCTACAGTAGGGAAATGGCATAAAAACTAGAAGAAAAATATGCCTAGTACGGGGGAGGCTCATGCAATTCAGGTTAGATAAACAATCAGGTAATAAATTGTCGGTTTTGGGATTCGGCTGTATGCGGTTTCCCAGAAATCTCGGGACTATTGATATGCAGAAAACCAGCAACCTTATCATAGAGGCCATCAATAAAGGGGTGAATTACTTTGATACCGCCTATATGTACCCCGGCAGTGAGGAAGCCCTCGGGGGGATCCTGGAGAAGTACAAAGTCCGGGGAAAAGTGTACATCGCCACCAAACTACCCTTGGTCTTGCTCAGGGGTCCCAAAGATTTTGATAAATTGTTGGCGAAACAGTTGGAAAGGCTGCGGACTTCCTATATCGACTATTATCTCATGCACATGATCACTGATACGGAGCTTTGGGAGAAATTGCGGGGATGGGGAATCGAAGACTGGATCCAGGAACAGAAAAAAAACGGCCGTATAAAGCGTATCGGCTTCTCTTTTCATGGTTCTCAGCAGGAATTCCTCAAGCTCATCGACGCGTATCCCTGGGAATTCTGTCAGATCCAGTATAATTATTCGGATGAAAATTTTCAGGCCGGTAAGGTAGGCTTGAAAAAAGCAGCGGAGAAAATGGCCGTCATGGTGATGGAACCCCTCTTGGGGGGGAAACTCGCCACAGGGCTTCCCCGGGAAGCCGTGGATATCTTCAAAAAAGCACATCCTGGGATGAGTCCTGTAGGCTGGGCCCTCAGATGGATCTGGGATCAGCGGGAAGTATGCCTCCTTTTGTCGGGTATGCAAGAGCCGCGGCAGCTTGAGGAAAATCTGCAGCTGGCCACTAAAGCCTATCCCCAGATGCTCACCGGAGAGGAACACAAAATTTACCTGCAGGTTTTGCAGGTGTTCAATAAGGCCTATAAGATCCGCTGTACCGGTTGTAACTACTGTATGCCCTGTCCTCAAGGCGTGAATATTCCCGGTTGTTTTGCCGCGTACAACACTTCCTTTTCCATGGGTTTTGTGAGCGGAATGCAGCAATACATGACCAGCACGGGGATAACTTCGGAGCGGATGAGCGGGCCTCGGCTGTGCGTCAAATGCGGCAAATGCGAAACCCATTGTCCCCAAGGCATCCCCATCATACGTTCCCTGGTCGCGGTACGGAAGCGGATGGAACCGCTCGTATTCTGGGGGATCATCCTCCTGGTCCGGGCATTGCTGGGGAAAAAAGGAAAGAAAGGAATTTCTTCACCCGTAACGTCTTCAAAGTCCTCAAGTTCCTGAGTCTGGCTATGCAGGGAAAGGCGCCTCATCTATGGTAAGATCAAGGGGTTCGATGGAATATCAGGGATCCCATGGTGAATGGAGGAGGTCTAACTTTGAGTAAATATTGCATAAGCAATGAGAAATGGGGTATACCTAAACCTAATGAAGGATAAAAGTAACAACTACACTGACCAGGCTGAGGTATTGGTCCATGCCTTGCCGTATATTCAGTGCTACCAGGGCAAGACCATAGTGGTTAAGTACGGGGGGAATGCGATGATCCATGCCGGCCTCAAGGCTGCGGTCATACAGGACGTGATCCTCATGGCCTGTGTGGGCATCAGAACCGTGCTCGTCCACGGTGGCGGCCCGGAGATTGAAGCCATGCTGAAAGCCCTGGGCAAGGAGAGCCGTTTCATCCGGGGGCTTAGATATACTGATGAACAGACCATGGAAATCGTACAGATGGTTCTCTGCGGTAAAGTAAATAAGGATATAGTTTCCCTGATTCAGCAACAAGGGGGCAAGGCTCTGGGTATTTGCGGTATTGATGGGGGCCTGCTCAAAGCTAAACAGCTCGTCGTTGAAGGTGAAGATATGGGCTTGGTGGGGGACATTGAAACGGTGGATACCTCGTTTTTGGAAGGGATCTTGGATGCAGGGGTGATTCCCGTGGTCTCCTCGGTTGCCCTGGGTATAGGAGAAGTCGCAGGGAAAGCCCTTAACATCAATGCGGATATTGCCGCGGCCCGGATTGCTGCAGCCCTGAGGGTAGAGAAACTCCTCCTTATGACCGATGTACCGGGACTGCTTGGGGATGTCCATGACCCGTCTTCCCTCATCAAGGTAATCACGAACACCGGGCTAAAAGCGTTGAAAAAAAACGGGGTTGTGAGTAAGGGCATGATTCCCAAGGTGGATTGTTGCAGTCTTGCCCTAGAGGGGGGGGTGAAAAAGGCCCATATCATTGATGGCCGGCTTCCCCATGCCTTGCTTATCGAACTTTTTACCGATGAGGGGATCGGTACCATGATTGAAGCCGGCTAACAAGGGTAGCAGCGAAGCAAGCGAAAAACCTTAATGAACGCCGAATGTGAAGTAGAGGAGAAAAATATGCTTGATGTTTTTATGAATACTTATCACCGGTTGCCGGTGAGTTTTGTTTCTGGGGAAGGTTCATGGCTCAGGGATAGCGCGGGGAAAAGGTATCTGGATTTTACCGCGGGGATTGCGGTAAATTGCCTGGGTCATGCCTATCCTAACTTGGTTAAGGCCATTTCCGAACAAGCGGCTAAGTTCAATCATGTCTGCAATTATTACCAGAGTGAGGTATCCAGGGCTTTTGCGGAAAAGCTGGTGGCTGCCTGTGCGCCTGTAGGGATGCGGAAGGTTTTTCTGGGTAATTCTGGGGCAGAGGCGAATGAAGGGGCCTGTAAGATCGCCCGAAAGTACTCCCTCAAGAAGTACGGTTCCGGACGGCATACCATCGTCAGCCTCAAGGGAAGTTTCCACGGGAGGACCATTACCACCCTCTCGGCTACGGGGCAAGAGCGGCTGCATAAAGACTTCGGTCCCTTTACCGAGGGATTCCGGTTCATTCCTCCGGAGGATATTGAGGCGCTGGATCGGGCATTAGACCCGGCAACGGTGGCGGGTCTGCTCATGGAAGCGATTCAGGGGGAACGGGGCATCTTCCCCTTAGATCCGGTGTATGTCGCGACTGCGGCCAAACTCTGTGCAGAACGGGATATACTGCTCATGTTTGACGAAATCCAGTGTGGGGTAGGGAGAACCGGGACTTTTCTTGCCTGTGAAGCCTTCAAGGTCAAGGCCGATATTATTACCCTGGCCAAGGGGCTTTCCGGCGGTGTTCCGGTAGGAGCGGTTCTGGCTGGAGAAAAGGCCGCGGATGTGTTGGGTATCGGCGATCATGGCAGTACTTTTGGGGGGAATCCACTCGCTGCGGCGGCAGGACTTGTGGTGCTGGAGACGGTACAGGATCCTGGTTTTTTAGCGGAGATTGTCCGGAAAGGGGAGCGGTTCCAGAGCATCCTGGCTGGCTGGGGGCATCCAAAGATCCGGGAAATCCGTGGCCGGGGGCTTATGATCGGCGTGGATATTACCACCGAAACCTGGCCGGTACTGGAAGGGGCATTGGCTGCGGGGCTGCTTGTACTTTCGGCGGGAACCAATACCCTCAGGTTCCTGCCGCCCTATACCATCCAGGATGGAGAAATAGACCAAGGATTGGAGCTTTTAAAGAAGGTTTTGACGGGCACCTGAAACTGATTCAAGAAATGCCTCAACAGACGGCGAAGCGTAAACAGTCCTATTGAGACTGTCGAATTAATCCCCAATCATTCGAACAAGTGCTATATATAGTACCCCAAGACTTTAAAACAGATTAATTCGACAGCCTCGTTATGTGAAGTTTTGCCTTTTTTTCATTTTTCTCCATTATATTTTTTTCCCCATTTCTATATTTCTTGCATTGTATCCACTTTTTTTATAAAATTCTTTTGCCACTTTATTATATTCAAATACATCCACCAATAAAAAATCACAACCATGCTCTTTAAAATATTCTTCCATCTTTTCCATTAATTTTTTCCCTATATTTTCTCTGCGATAATTTTCTTCTACAAATAATTCTAAAATTCTCCCTTCTTTATTATTTTTATAATGGGTATTATCAACTACACTATATTTTTCTATTATTCCAGCAATCATTCCAACACAATAATTATTTGATTTGGCAATATAAATTATGCCGTCATTTTCTTTAGTTGATTTTAATAATTCATTTGTATAAACATCTTTATAGTCTTTACTTGTGCATATTTTTTTATTGGGATCCAATGACATTATATATTTATTTAATTTTACAAGAAAGTCCTGTAAATATTCATAATCAGTTTCAAAATATTCACGAATATGTATATCCATAGCAGTATATTATCCGATTATTTTCCTATTGTCAATATGTTTTAATATTTTTTCACTGCTGTCCACGGTTATTGTCGATTATAAATCATTACACTGCTGTCCGGTTTAATTGAGGAAAAACGAAACAGCTTGTATTTCGATCTTTTTAATGGTATAAAGTAATTATCATAAATCCATATACCAGAAGGAAATACAAGCTATGACCAAGT
>JAISGE010000189.1 GCA_031263265.1 Treponema sp. | reverse complement strand
ATGGAAATCCCGTAAGTTATTATTACGATCCAAACCAGCAATTTAAATATGATGCATCCGTGATTGCAAAGAGACGATAAAAATAGGAGGTACCTATAATGAAAAGATGGTGTTTTTTGATGGTATGTATCGTTGTTTTTGCCTCGTGTGTTGAAAAGGGAGATACAAAACAAGAGCCGTTTTCCGGCACGGAAGCAGTATCGATTCAAGAAATGCAGAGCGGAAATGATGAGCCGGTTACCGATCCGCTGGAAGGAAAATCGGTACAGGAGATCATTCAGGATTATGACGGTACGGTGGTATTACGGGTTACTATGGAAGGAAATTTTACTAATTCTGGAAACAGGGAAATACTGGGCTTTTACCAGCGTAAAAGTACGTTGAGTATGGAATGGGGGGTTGACAACTATGAAATTGATGTTACGTATTGTTTTGTTTTCAATGCAGATGAAACGGAGTTCGAACATATATATCCTGTTGATTATTGGACCTCTGATTTTACTACCAGCAATGAGGCTAATACCGGTCTGAGTTTTGTGTTGGGACGGGATCTTATCTGGCGCGACAGAAGGATAGGCTGTGTCGGAGACTTTAACGGGAACGGAAAGGAGGAACTGTATCTTTTTCAGGTGGGCCTGGGCATGCTGCCGGTATTTTTAGAATTTGATCAAAACAGTGCGGAATTTGCAGACATATTACATGGTAACAGGGATCTATATACCCTGGTTATTAAGGAAATATATGCGGAACAAAAAATTATTTTTCTAGAATCAATAACCCAAAATTACAGCATGCTTCCGTATCAATACTGGTATATTTGGGATGAAAATACTCAGGGGTATACCGTGTTGAAAAAGGCTGAGTATCCTTATATGCTTGATGCATATACGATAACAAATTTTTCTCAATTCCCTGAAACCGCCACGGAATTCAAAGAAAAATATAAAAAAGAGATACTGGAGGAAAGAATCACTATTGCCGATTCTGCTTCCCTTGAGGGGAATAAGGATTATGTATTGGTGGATTATATATTTGTATTGAATGGCCAGCAATATACGTACCGTGGAAAGACAGAAGAAGAGGCGAAATTCTGGAAATGGCGGATAGAAGAGGGATCGGTACAGAATTCAAATGTTAAAATAATTGGAATGAATGTATCAGATTTAAAGAGGCTCATAAACCGAGTGATGGATTACCAAGAATCGGGAACGGACGCATCAAAAGTTGATATAATAATAAATAATGAATATACTGCGTACTACTATCTGGTTATTGGTACTGAAAACGATACGGTAATACGATATGACCTGATAAAGAAAGAATAGGGGAATACTTTTTCTAAAAGTTGTGTTATTTGTTTATGATTGATAAGCGTAACGGTTGAAGATAGTATTATGGAGGTAATGTATGGCAAATCCAAAGAACCCTGCTAATATAGCCGCGGTGTTTTCGGCCCTCATAGGGGATATTTTTGACTTAACCCAGACCGTATACGGCACCCTTGAGAACCAATGGCAGGTATCCGATGCGGAGTATACGTTTGGGGATGGCCGGTATATTTCCCGGGGTCAGGCAGAAAGGGAATTCCGGGATAAACTGAATTATTCGGCCCTGGTAGTGGATTATGGTTTGGCTGAAATTTTTGCCGGGGTTCTCGGCGCAGCAGCCAGCATCCAATCCGCGTCCATATCCCTCACGTCCGCAGGGCAAGTAAGCATATCAGGCGAGAAGCTTGACTGTTCTTTTCCAGTGGAGGCTAAAACAGTAGCTACCCCGTCTCTTGCGGTTCAGGAAGGGATCTACACCGCGGAACTGCTCATGGCTTGCGGGGAATTTACCAAATGGAGTATTGACCTGGAACTCGGCATAGCCACCCGGATCAAGGCCGCTGAAAAAGAAGCACACCCCGTAATAGAGGCCCTATAATGGCGGAACAACCGGCCCTGGATGCAGGTACTGAAAAAGCAATAAAAGAGGCGGTAGCCCCTGAGCTTATCAGTATGGGTGCGATCTACGGCGTTGCCTTGGCGGCAGCCGGCATTAGCGCCCTGATTGGCATAAACTACAAGAGCAGTACTATGGCGGGGGACTCGGAAATTCATCCCACTAAGGACGAAACTACCATAAGCTCCGTAGAAACCGCGGCCACAGAGACCGAAGGGAAGCTGGCTCAGGATAAGGTGGTGGCAGTCAACGGCGAAGTAAAAGCCAGCGAGACCGAAGCCCGGGCACTCACCGGAGAGGCCACTGCCGCGGACTCCGGGGCCTCGGCATTACGAACCAAGTCCGGGGCTTCGGACATCGAAGTCAAGGCCCTTAAAATGACCTAAACAGGGGGGAAAGATAATGGCGGATAAACTGGATTGGCTTAACAAACATCTGGTGTACATACGGTATATCATGGTGAAAGACGCTGTAGTCCAAGAAAACTATAAGATACCGCCGGATCTGGTAGACTTCTTTGACGGGAGCGGCGCGGAGAAGGTAATTTTTAGACTTGCCGGAAGCGGGAAATACAAAGAAGCCTGCGAGTTGTTGGCGTATATTGCCCACCGCCGGGCCGGGGTCTGGTGGGGCTACCGCTGCATATTGTCCTTGCTTGAAGAATTACAGGAAAATCCTGCTGCAGACCAGGACATTGCCGATATTGGGAAGGATTTTGGGGTAACGGTTCCTGATTTTGCCAAAATACCCCTGCCCGAAGCGCCTGATACTGCTCAGATGGACGCCATTTTTGCGGATGTAAAGGAGAAAACCCAAAAGATGCGCAACAATGCAGACCCAAAAGTGCAGAAAATGGTGGAAGACGCGGTGGGAGTGGCCTTTCAGGAGTTTAAGAAAGTCCACGGCATACACCCCCTGGACTTGGTCAAACAGTTAGGCGCCCGTCTTGCTCAGGACCGTGTCCCGATTGATCCGGCTTCTCCTGTTTTTGCGGCTCGTGATGACTTGCGGGCCAAACTCCAGGCAGTGCAAAAGGAAACCGTGGATACGATAAAATCGGTGATTCCTCCCAAGGTTCCTGAACACGAGAGAAAGGTCAGGGATAATACCCTGGCCGCGGTGTACCGCTGGATAGTCGCCCCTGACGAGTTGAGCAGCAAAAGGTGCTTAGACAACGGTAACGAGTGCCCTGACACCCCTGCAGGGCTTCTGGCCTTAAGCGCGTTCTGGGCCTCCGGCAACCTCATGCCCGGGGGTGAGCAGGTTATAGCCACGCCGCCAGGACTAGCAGCGAATGGTCTTTCTCAAGTATTGTTAATGTGCGCCCTCCACAAGGGGGGAACCCGGAAGCTTAAAGAACGGTACGAATGGTACTTTAATTTGGGAGTGGATGTGTTAAGCGGAAAGGATAATTGGGAAGGAAGTTTGCTTGATGTAAAGGCTCCCCACCAGAGCATCCCCGGCAGGGTTCCCTCCAAGCCTAAAACAGGCGCTTCTGTTTACAAACGCTGGAAGCCGAAAATTCCGGGAATCTGAACCTATAAGAATATAAGAGGAGAAAAGAGCAGGGTGAAAAAGGCGGTACTTCGTTTACATTTTTTGGGGATCCTGGGGGTGCTCATGATCTGGACTTTTTCAGGCTGCGCCAGCCAGCGCAGGGTGATGGTAGGGCTTTCCCCAGACATAAAGAGCTACTACGCCATGTATCCTTCCCTTGAATTTGACGCGGTCGCGGTTACCGGCGAAGAAGCGGATCAGATCAAAAGTGAAGGGGTGGACCAGTATTTTGCCCCCGCGAGTTCCCTGCGGAAACGGCTTGAGCCGTTTACCGTGTTTTTTTCCCAAGAACATACCCAGCCGGAAACCTTGCAGTACCGGTCAAAGTATTGGGACCAGTGGCTTAAGAAAAAACCAAAAACCCTGGTGCTTATCGTGAATCTGCCCCATTCGCCGGATATGCCCCAAGATGACCCCCGGATTCTGTACATTGATTTAAAGAAGGAAGGTCCTTTTGCCAAGCCGGTTTATGTGGAAATTGAACCACAAAAGATCATCAGGGTTTTTGAAATACCCAAGGATCCTCAGACCGGTCTTTCCGGAGAAAACCGGAGGCCGGATAACCAGGGAGCGGATATAAGAATTCATGGTGATGCAGATTAAATGACAGAAAGAAGGATGGTCTATGCGTTTTGAAGAATTATTACATTGGAACGATGGTCAGTTTTTACAACCCCACCATTTTCAGTATCAACAGCGGACGGTCTCGGAGTATATCAGGCTCAACCGTTCCTTTTCTCTGCCTTTTGCTTACGGGCTTTTGAATTTTGAGTTTGATCAGGATTCCCTGGAAAGGGGGATGGTGGCGGTCAAGCGCTTTTCCGCGGTTATGGGTGATGGTTTGGAACTCTCCATGCCGGGGAACTGTATCCTCAAGGCATTGGATTTGAGTAATGCCTTAAAGAAAAATCCCTTGAGCCTTACGGTGTATGTGGCGGCTCCCCATTGGTCTGCATTTGAAGCAAATCTCGCGGATGAGGGCGCTGCTCAGGAAAAAAAGCTCTACCTTACTCAAAAAAAGCAGGTTAGGGACGAGAATTCCGGGGATAATGAAATAACCCTCATCACCCGCAGGATCAATGCCCGGCTGGTAACGGATCAGGACGATACCAAAGATATGCAGCTCTTGCCGGTGCTTAAACTGACTGTCCTCACCCAGGAAATAAGCAAGCCCATGCTCAAGGTGGATGAAAAATACATCCCTCCCTTTATGATGCTTACTTCTTCGGATCCTCTTTTTACTATGGCTGCGGACCTTATCTCGGATATCCGTCGCTGCCGGGATAAATTGGAAAATACCTTAACTACACCTCGTGGTGGGGATGAAATCTTTTCCCGTACCGACGTCTTAGACGACGCCCGGTCCCTCCTCATGCTGCGGACCTTAAACTTCTACAGCATCCGGTTTACTTCCCTCCTGGTAGACGGTTTTATCACCCCCTTTACCCTGTACCTGGAACTGGCCTCTTTCCTCGCGGAACTCACCGGGCTTAACCCTCAAAATGGAATCCGGGATATCAAACGCTTTGATCACGATGACTCTCTGCCGGTTTTTGTCGCACTTTTGAAGGATATCCGTTCCTTTATAAGAAGCGAAGGAGGTGCCGGGTATATTAAGCTCAATTTTGTGTCTATGGAGAGAGCGGATCAGTTTTTTGTGGCTATCAAAACCGAAGATATTGCGGAGGTGCATGAGATATACCTGGCAGTCCGTACCAGTGCGGAAACTGAAGTGGTGGTTAGCGCCTTGGAACAGGGGGATACGTTTAAGCTTATCAATCCCAAGGCAAAGTCCCAGCGGATCCGGGGGATGAAACTTTCCTGGATGCGGTATCCCCCCCGTTTTTTGCCTGTGCTGGACGGGACCCTGTGGTTTCGCCTGGATCTTGCGGAATCATCACGGGTGTGGCGGGATATGTGTGAAGAAAAAGGTATGGTGATTGATTATGTCCGGGAACGCCTTCCGGATCTGGAACTATCCCTTTTTATAACTGTCGTGGAATAGGAGTGGCAATGAGTACCCCGATAACTATTGAAGCGCTGTGCCGCCCGGTTTTTACCTGTTTTTGTAATTATTGGCAGTTGAACCAAGCAGGGATTCCGCTGTCTCTGGAAAAGTTCAGGGCAGATATTGAAACTTCCCTGGAAGAGGCTAAACGTAAGGCTACAGCAGACCCGGTTCTCACCCGGGAATACGATCAGATAGAACGGCCCCTGGTTTTCTTTATTGACTTTATGGTACAGGAAAGCAGCTTCCCCTTTAATCAGAACTGGCGGGAACTGGGCCGGAACTACAACGAACTTTCTGGAGATGAAAAGTTTTTTAACCTCCTCTCCAATGCCCTCCAGGATACTGAGGCCCATACTACGATCCCTCTCTTTTATACCATGCTGGGATTGGGCTTTGAAGGGGCCTATATGCAGGATCATGGGTATATTGACAAGACCATGAGCCAATGCGCGGCCCTATTCCCCAAGGAATTGGATATCCGGGAAGAACCCATTGTCGAAGTTTCCACGAAAGCGCGGATTGCCGGATCAAAAAAGGCGCGGCTCTTGCAGCCGCTGCGGATAGCTTTGATAGGTTCATTATGCTTTTTAGCGTTTTCCCTTATCTTTAATTTTATCCTCTTCTTCAAGGCTACGTCCCCGTTTCGGACGTATTTGTCCGGTGCTGCAGTACAGGCCCGGGAAATCAAAACCATTCCTTATGAGGCACCCTAATGCCCGCAACTATTTTTTCGTTTATTCCTAAGCTTATCGAGCTCATCAAAACAAGTACCTTGGCTAAGGTTATCTTGGTTATCCTGCTGCTGGCCCTGGTCCTGTTACTGGCCCTCCCTTTGATTAGAAAAGCCCGGCGGAAACGGATCAAGGAAAAGGAGAGCCGGGATATCCTCAAAGACCTGATGATTTGGCGCCATGTTGCCCAACTCACCCAGGGGGGAGACAAACATAACAAGGCGAAAAAGACCCTTTCAGATACGATTATCAAAATAAACGAATTGTTGAAACAGGGTTTTGATCTCGCCGCGCTCCATGGCAGGGGTCTGTACGGGGTACCCTGGTTTATACTTCTGGGAGAGCCTCATTCAGGAAAATCATCCCTGCTTGAGGCGAGCGAACTGGAATTGGTTCCCTCTGCACCAGAAGAAAAAGCCGGCTTAGAGGAGAAGAGTCTCCCGGTACGGCTCTGGCTTGGAGGAAAGGCGGTGGTCTGCGATGTAAGTGGTAGTGTTTTTTTCGACCGGTGGTTTGAGGGCAGCAGCGCGGAATGGACCCATATCGTCAAACAGATCTGTCGCAGACATTACCGTAAACCCCTGGATGGGCTTATCCTCACCATTCCCGCAGACGCGCTTTTGGCGGACGATGGGGACCTTGCCCATAAAAAAGCCACGCTTATGGCCAATGAACTGGCCCATCTCCTGCATACCAGCGGTATGCGGCTGCCTTGTTATGTGGTTATTACCAAACTGGATATGGTAAACGGGTTCCGGGAATATGCCCTGGGGCTTTCAGGAGAATTACGGCATCAGATCCTTGGGTATGAAAATAAAACCAATGCGTACCAGTCGGAGGAGTTTAAGCAGTTTTGGAGCAGCCTCTTACAGCGGCTCCGTTCGGGTTATAAAAAAAGCATGCATTCCCGGGAGTTGCACCTGCGTCTCGCCGGCGGCTTAAACCGGATGGATGTAACCGGAAAGCAATTTTTGTTTCCTGAAAATTTCAACGGTCTTTACCCCAATCTCCATATTTATCTTCAGACCTTGTTCAACGAAGATACCTTCCACGGTACCAAAGATACCGTGTTTGAGGGTCTTTTTTTTACCTCTTCCACGGATCTGGGGCTTTCCTTTAGTCCCGGCATGGCTGCGCTGGCCGGAGAAAAGACCGAGGAACTCCTGCTTACCGAGGAAAAGCCCCCTGTTTCCCAATCCTATTTTATTCGGGATATGCTGCAGAAGTTTATCTTTAATCCCTCCCCGCATGCAGCCTTTGTCAGAAAAGAAGCCCTAAGCCGGGCCATACCCCTGTTTGCCCTCTGCGGGGTTCTGGTGATCCTGGGGTTCATGCTCTTCTACACCGCGCTTTTCAGAACCGATGACCTGAGTATGTCCCTCACCCAGATTACTAACTATTATCAATCACTAGCAGCTACCTTGGAGACTCAAAGCGGGGCCGGGGTTCCCATCATCATCAAAAACAGGGATAATACCTTTTCCTTTAATAACGATCCCGGCCTGCAAAGAAATAGTGCAAGCCCGGTACAGTTCTACTACAATGCCCTGGCCTATCGGAACGCCAACCTGAGTCCTCATGCAGGGTTTTTGCTTCCAGACCTACTGGTATTTAGGGAACTCAACATGGGCTATCGGGACCGGGTTTTTATTGCCAATCAGCTTTACGGAAGCCTTATTAGAACTCCTTTGATCAAAAATGTAGGCTCTAAATTAATAGATCAGTCTTTTGAATCCCCGGTTCTTGACCGGCAATTACGTTCAGTTATTCAATCCTTTACCCTGCTTGATGAACTCAACCGGGAGAATTTTCAGGACCTGTTCCTGTCCAATAAGTACGATGCTGAAGCTATGGTTGATTACCTCCTGCCAGAGCTTTCCAATGATTCCAAATCGCTTCTCAACAGCTTTCTTTCCCAGAACGACCGGCGCTATACCTTTGCGGAAGAAGCGGCCTATATCTACTCCGATGATTTTCTCCGGGCTAAAGGCGCGGCATTGCAGCTCATCCTCTCTGCGTGGCAGCGCCGCTCGGTGTATCCTGATTCCCTGTACGGAAAAATAAAAAACCTCCTTTCCATTTCCCAGAATATCGTTACCAATTATAGCCGGATTACCTTTCTCTTACGTCAGGCCGGGGACGCGGCTTCTCTCCGGGATGTGGAAAACCTGGTTGCCGATTGGAAAAGTTTGAGCTCTATCCAAAACAACTACATTACCCAGGGCAGGGAGCTTTTTGAAGAAATAAAAAATGAACTGGTACAGGCTAATCTACCCGTCCTTAATGGGGCTGGGGGTGATGCTTTTGGAAACAACCTGATAAACGATTATCTTTTTAACGACTTGGTGATCAATTATGCGGTAAAAGAGTACACCGATCTTTTTAAGAAAGATATGGATTTTATCCGAACCCAGCGCAGCGGAATGCAAACAGGAACCCTGGGAATCATCAGTGCCTTGGAGCGTGAATTTTCTGATGAGCTGAGCCGGGAACTGGTAAGTTTGCGATCCAGCGCTCTGAGCCTAAAAACCAATGAACTCCTATCAGACAAAATGACTAAGGAAGTGGATGCGGATTCTCTCTTTCTGGTAGTAGAGAAAATCTTGAATCTGGCCGGGGCTGTGGATATACCGGACCGGCAAAAACTAAGAGATACTGCTGGTCTAAATTGGACGAACGGTCAGTATGACATCATAGCGGCCTTTGACCATTACGAAACCTACGTCAAACCCTTCGTGGAAAATGAAAAGGTTGCTACCCTCATCAGCAACGGAAGGATCATGCTGGCGGCTCAGGCCTATCTTAACCGCTACATCGTCTTGAGCGTTGAATACGATTTTCTCTCAAGCTCCCAGGAAACCATAGCCGCGATGGTAGCCGCCCGCTCGGAAGCAGAAGACCGGGAGATATTTTCCCTGTCTAGCCGGGCAATCCAAAGCGCCTTGGGGGGGATAGCGTTTAACAAGGCTTATGATCCGGTGATTGTAAAAGGGATAACCGACGGCATTGCGGGGTATAACGATCTTTTTACCCGGTATATTACCCTGACGGAACAGCCGAAATTTCTCCAAAAACAGGATCAGAATCTGTATCAGACCGAGGGGCTTAGCAATTACCTTGGTTTATATCTGAGCTATTGGGGAAATTACCCTAACAACGCATACATTCCATCCGCAGGATGGAGGGAATACCGGGTACGGGTCAATCAAACCAAACCCTATCAGATCAATTCGGTGCTCCAATCCTTGTACACTGAATGTATCGGTATATTAAACGATGTCAATAATGTGGTGTTATCCGATGTTTTAAAACGGGAAAAAACCGATTATATCAGTGCCCTGAACGACCGGATAAAGCTGCTCTCTTCGTTCATGAGTGCTGACGCGGACAGGATGCTTACCGCCTGGACCAAACTGCCTGCAGAAGTGGAACCGGCCTTTAAACACATCCGAGCCTTACCCTTAGATGAAATCAAAGACACCTATATGACCGTGTATTCGGATACCAGAAATATCAACATCGGCTGGTGGAACGATTTTATCATGGACGGTATTACCATCCTGTCAAATACCTTTTGCAGCCTCAAGCTGGATGCGTTTTCCGAAAAGTTGGCAAGCCTTCAGAGGTTCCCCCTGATCTCCGACGCGCCTCGGGGGGAGATCCTATCCATGAATACCCTGGAGGATATGGCGCTCTTATTACGGGACATGGGAGCAGGGGATTTACCGGTATCCGCCGAAGCGCAGGATCCCCTGGAACCCATCCTACACCCGATCCTATTCCGGGGAGACCTTGCCCAGACCTGGGCCAAGACGATCTATCAGTTTATCGCGGCAGCAGTGGATTCCAGAAAACCGCTGACCTGGACCTTCTCCCAGCCCGCTATTGATGTCCAGGGTAAACTTTCCCTGAGCAATCGCCTCCTTGCGGTAAGCCGTTTCCGGTATCTGGAGGTTTCCACGCTTGGGAGAGCATCCAAATCTTTTAATACCTATATGAATGAAAAAATCAGCCTGGCAGCAGGCGCTCCGATTGACCAGGGCATGAGCCTCAAGTTTTACCGGTCATCCTCAGATACCCGTGCCTCGGTAGAAATTGCCTTGGATAAACCCTGGTCGATCTTTGATTTTTATTTACATAAAGATCTGATAAGCAATGAAGCAGGAACCTATTTCCCCTTGTTTTTGGATGATGGAGCCGGGCGTTATGTGTACTTTGTGGAAATTGATTTTAATGTGGAGATTCCCACCCCCGGGCAGTGGTACACCAGGGCTACCTGGCCGAATCTCAGGATTATGAACGGTATGGTTACGGTTAACCGCTAGCTGAGGGTTGCGGGCTTTACAAAGCGCAGCAGCCTTTGATCGAGATAGAGTGTTACCGGAGTCCCTGGAGCAGGAATTGGCGCCCTAAGTCCCGCAGCAAGCCGGAGGAGGATTCCCGGGGGACATTCCACTTCCAGGGTCAACCGTTCTCCCTCAAAGATACGTTTCCTGAACAAAGCCCGTAAAACCGTATAGGTGTTCTTCTGATAAAAGCCCGCTGCAAGGAATAGGGCATCCCGGGGAATAAAAACTAAGGGCCGTTTAGGGTCATAGTCTGAACCTCGGGGTACCCTCCAGTTTCCTAAGGCAGAAGAAACCATGATTCCTTCAGGGCTTTTCCCCACGATGGTACAGTCCAAGACCTGGCCTGCACCAAAGAACCGGGCACCTGTTTCGGTTTGAGGGAACAGAAACATATCCCGGCTGGAACCGGTCTCCACGATGCGCCCTGCATCCATAAGGGCAATACGGTCTCCTAGAACCGCGGCTTCTTCCCGGTCATGGGTAACAAAAATACAAGGCGCCTTGGACTCCATCCGCAGGTCTAAAAACTCCTGTCTAATGTCCCGGCGTAAAGGCGCGTCCAGACTGGAAAAAGGCTCGTCCAGAAGCAGCACCCGGGGGGATACTGCCAAGGCCCTGGCTATGGCAACCCGCTGCCGTTCTCCTCCAGAAAGGGAACTCACGGGCCGGTTTTCATACCCCGGTAGTCTGAGGATCCGTAACATTTCCTTAACACGCATCTGCCGTTCCCGTTTAGGCACTCCTTGGATAAAAAGGCCGTAGGCTATGTTTTTTCCCACACTCAGATGGGGAAACAGGGCCAGATCCTGGAACACCAGTGCAATATGCCGTTTCCAGGGAGGCAGCCGGCTTATATCCTCCCCGTTACTGCGAATACTCCCCTGTTCTGCCTGGATAAGTCCTGCGATGAGGTAGAGGGCGGTGGTCTTTCCACAACCAGAAGGGCCGGCGAGGACCAGGGTTTCCCCTTGGGTAAGCGTCAGATTCAGACAAATCGATTGATCCTGGTATGTCTTGGTGAGGTTCTCTATTTCAAGGGTCATGCTGTTTCCGGTAGTTCCTGTTTGTGATAGGGACTTGAGCTATGTAAAAGAAGAATCCGCAGCTCAGAATCAACAAGGTTCCCGCGGCACAAGCCGTCCCATACCGGTAGGAACCAACTGCCCGGTAGATGAGCAAGGGCAGGGTCTCCCAATCTTCAAGACCGAGCATCATGAGCGTATTGAGTTCCCCCAGGCTGAGGGCCGCAGAAAAACCCCAGGCAGACCGAAGCCGCCGTGCTGAAAGGGGCAAAGCCACAGAGAGTATCTGGAGTACCGGGCCTGCCCCACAGACCGAAGCCGCGTTGAGGGTATTGACCGGTACTGATTTCAGGCCCTGGGATAGGGCATGAAAGGCAAAGGGAAGCGCGCTTACCCCGTGGATCAGCGCTGCGGCCCCAATGGAACGGGCGTTGGTTCTCCCATAGAGACTCAACCAACCAAGGCCTAACACAATACCTGATGAGGCCAAAGGCGCCGTGGTACAAATCCGTAACAGGGTTCCCAGGAATGAAACCTTAGCGCCCTGGTCCGCGTATTTGGCGGTTCCTGCGGCACACATAGCCAAACCACATGCCAGAGTGGCAGCAAGAAAGGCCAGGATAAGGGAACGGAAAAGCGCGGGGATGCTTCGTTCCCCCAAGGCGCGCCACCATTTCAAACTGATACCCGGAGCCGCGGCCCAGGAACTCCGCATCAGAAAGGACTCAACCAGGATGGACAGCAATGGCCCTAAGACTAAAACCAGAATTCCAAGGGCATAGAGTACGCGAACCCCAGTCCCTAGCCAAGTTCCGCCAGTTTCCAGGGGCCGCTCTGTGGTATCCACCGGTAGGGCCTGGGCCTTGCCTTCAAAAAACAAATACCCGGCAAAAACAAGCGCGACTATACCGGTTTCCAGCAGAGCCAGGATACCGGCATTATGAAAGTCCAGGGAAATCCGGGCATAACGGTATATTTCTACTGCCAAGGTAGTGGCTGCCGGCCCTCCACCCAACACCAACACCACCGCAAAGCTGGTAAAACTGTAGAGAAACACCATAAGAGAAGCGGCCATGAGGGAAGGAAGCGCAAGGGGTAAGAGTACGGTAAAC
>JAISGE010000065.1 GCA_031263265.1 Treponema sp. | reverse complement strand
GGCTGCAAGCAGGGCAGCCAAGGAAAAACAACCATAACAGACCGGGCCGGTACGCTGGTGACCATATCCCCCAAGCAGCCCGAGCGGATTATATCCACTGCGCCTTCAAACACGGAAATCATTGTTGACCTGGGCCTGGCAGACAAACTTATCGCCGTAGATACCTACTCTGCAGGGGTAGCGGGGATACAGGGAGACCTGGTATTGATCGATTTTGCGTACCCTGACGTGGAACGTATCATCGGTCTTGACCCGGATATCATCATCGCGGCAGGGCATAATCAAACGGTCTCCGGGGATGATCCGTTTAAGCTGGTAAAGGAGGCAGGGATTGGGGTGGTATATATCCCCACCAGCACGAGCATTGAGGGGATCTACGAAGATATCCGGTTTATCGCGGAGGTGCTCCAGGTTACAGAACAAGGGGCTGAACTTATCGAGCCTATGAAAGCCGAGGTAGCGACTATTGCAGCCATAGGGGCCTCCATACCAGTCAAAAAATCCGTTTATATTGAAATATCCCCGTTTCCTTTTATCGTTACCTGCGGAGAAGGAACCTATCTCAACCAAATGATAGCAATAATCGGGGCAGAAAATATATTCGCCGGGGAAAAAGGCTGGTTTTCTCCGGCAGTAGAGGCGATCATCGACCGCAATCCCGATGTGATCCTGACCCTGGTTAATTATACGGACACACCTCTGGAAGAAATCAAAGGCAGAGCCGGTTTTGAGACGATTAACGCGGTACAGCGTGATGAAGTCTACCCTATAGAGGCTAATGCAGCCTCCCGTCCTTCCCATCATGTAATAGCCGCGTTATGGCAGATGGCCCGGGCAGTATACCCGGAGGTATATGCAGAAAAGAACTAAAATCACCGCAAGTCTCCTCATCTCCCTGGGGATACTCTGTGCCGGGACTTCCCTGGGGAGTTCTTCCATCAGCTTGTACCATACCCTGCGGATTGTGCTCCACAAGATCTTGAGCCTACCCCTGGCAGCACAGATGGATCCCCGGAATATCACGATTGTCTGGAACTTACGCTTTCCCCGGGCACTGCTGGCTTTTATGGTTGGCGGCGCTCTGGCAATGAGCGGCGCGGTTTTTCAGTCTATCCTGAAAAACCAACTGGCCTCCCCCTACATTCTCGGGGTTTCATCAGGGGCCTCCTTAGGCGCTGCCCTGGTTATCCTCACCGGATGTTCCCTTCCCCTGATAGGGGGATTTACCCTTCCTGTAGCAGGCTTCCTTTTCGGTTTACTCACGGTTTGGCTGGTGATCCGTTTTGCTACTCGTCTTGACCACACCCTCTCTAATAACACCATCATCCTCTTTGGTATGGTTTTTTCCCTCTTTGTAAACGCGGTGCTTACCACCTTGTCTGCCCTTTACCGGGAGGAACTCAAGAATTTGCTTTCTTGGCAGATGGGCAGTTTTGCCCTGAAAGGCTGGTCGTATGTAGGATTAATGCTCCCCTTTCTCATCCTGGGGGTTTTCGGTCTTATCCGGTATCCCCAAGAAATGGACATCCTCACCTTTGGAGACGAACAGGCCCAATCCATGGGCCTTGATACCCGGAGCATCCGTATGCGCTTATTGGTCTATTCCGCGATTCTCACCGGCGGGGCAGTGGCCCTGAGCGGCGTCATTGGGTTTGTAGACCTCATCGCCCCCCACCTGGCGCGGAAAATAATCGGATCCAATCATGCCGCGGTGTTACCCATGTCATTTTTTATCGGCGGGTCCCTTCTGGTAGTTACCGACCTTATCGCCCGAACCATCCTATCCCCGTCGGAACTCCCGGTGGGGGCCATCACCGCGCTGATTGGGGCGCCCTTCTTCGCGTGGGTGTATTTTAAAAAGAGCAAAAAATAGCAGAGGACCTATGCTGGCAATAAAAAACCTATACAGCGGTTATCGTGGTGTTGATTGTATCCGAGATATTACCCTACAGGCTGAAAAAGGGGAGGTCTTCTGTATTGTGGGGCCTAATGGATGCGGCAAGACGACCCTCTTAAAATCCATTGCCTGTATCCTCCCTTACCGAGGCTCGGTTGTTTTGAATTCCCAGGAAGTTTCCTCGTTTTCACGGAAAGACCTGGCCAGGCAGATCGCCATCATGGGGCAAACCGCGGAACTGTACTTTCCCTACACCATCTACGATACCGTAGCCCTGGGAAGATACGCCCATACTCGAGGGATTTTCAAGAGCCTGGGAAAAGAGGATACCGAACTCATCACCGAGATCATCAAAAAACTGGAACTCTATGATGAAAAAGACCGGATGATAAACGAACTATCCGGCGGGCAGCTCCAGCGGGTATTTCTTGCCCGGACCCTCGTGCAAAACCCTGAGCTTATCTTATTAGACGAACCCACCAACCATCTTGACCTAAAACACCAGATAGGCTTGCTTGAGTACCTTACCCGGTGGGCAAAGGAAAACCACAAAACCCTTATCGGGGTCCTCCACGACCTCAACCTGGTCCACCATTTCGGCGATACGGTAGCGGTCATGGCAGGAGGAAACGTAATAGCCCAGGGCAGACCAGACACGGTTTTGGATGGGGAAACCCTTCAAGAAACCTATGGTATGGATATACGGCAGTTCATGCTGGATTCCCTGGAAAACTGGAGACACACCAGGACCACCCGGAGGAGAAGCTGATGCCGGAAATTGCCCTCTATGGAAAAGGCGGGATCGGCAAGTCTACGATAGCCGCCAATATTTCCGCAGCCCTGGGCCAAGAGGGGAAACGGGTTCTCCAGGTGGGCTGCGATCCCAAACACGATTCTACCCGGCTGCTCCTCCGGGGCGCGCGGATAACTACGGTGCTGGATTACCTCAAGGAGCGCAGTCCGGATCAATGCCGCCTGGATGACATCGTCCATGTGGGCGCTTTTGGGGTTCACTGCATAGAAGCAGGAGGCCCTGAACCGGGGATAGGCTGTGCTGGCCGGGGGATTCTGAGTACCTTTGAACTCATGGAACGGCTGGGGATCCAGGCCCAAGCATACGACTTGCGGCTCTACGATGTCCTGGGGGATGTGGTATGCGGCGGGTTTGCGGTCCCCATCCGCCGGAAATACGCGGACCAGGTGTACATCGTGAGTTCCGGGGAATTCATGGCCCTGTACGCGGCTAATAACATCCTCCGCGGACTTAAAAAGTACGATTCCCCCTATGGCCGCGCAGGGGGGATCATCCTCAACTCCCGAGGTCTTGAAAAGGAGGATGAAAGAGTCCGCCGGTTCTGTGATGCGGTTAAGCTGCCCCTTATCGCTACGTTTCCGCGGAGCCAGCTCTTTGCCCAAAGCGAGGGAGCCGGTATGTGTCTGATAGAAGCCTACCCAGACTCGGCATTGGCAGCACAATTCAGCACACTGGCGGCTCGGATCCTGCACACCCAGGATCGATACCCGGCGCTGCCGCTCTCAGATGAAGAACTGGAGGAGCGGATCCTGGGCAATAAACCCCAACCCAGCGCCCCAACAGTCCCCGTGGCCAAGGTCCCTGGGGATATATCCCCAAACCCCAGGGTAAAACCTATGGTATATTCCAAGAGTTTGATCGCCCGGGAACCTCTGTATGGATGCGCCTTTAGCGGCGCCATGAGCATCACTACCCAGTTGGAGGATTGCATCAACATTGCCCACGGCCCCCGGAGCTGCGCCCACATCACCTACCAAAGCATCACCTCCGTCCCTCGGCGCCTCCTCCTCGAGCGGGGTATTGTCCTGCCTTTTATATCTGCGCCGCCGGTGGTTTCTTCGGAAATGAACGAGCAGGTCATGATTTTCGGGGGCATTGATACGTTACGCCGGAAAATAATCCAAGTAAAAAAACAGCATCCCCAGGTGATCTTCATCCTCACCACCTGTCCCAGTGGGATCATTGGGGATGATCTTACCCAGGTTATGGATCTGGAAGACCAGACAACCCGGATCATCCCGGTGCTAAGCGACGGGAACCTCCAAGGGGATTATCTTCAGGGGATTCTTTTGGCTTACATGGAACTGGCCCGGTCCCTGATTGACCGGAACCTCAGCCCGCAAGAGGACACCGTTAATATTGTTGCGGAAAAACCAGAGACCAATGCCCGGGCGCCCAGTCTCCAGTATATAAGGGAAATACTGGATGCCTTTGGCATCACCATAAATTGCCATTTTATCTGTGAAACCTCGGTGGAAGAAATCCGCAGGTTCAAACAGGGGAAATGCAGCATCCTCGCCTACGGGGATTACATGGGCAGAGCCATCCAGAGCTTTTTAGAGTCCCAATTCCAGGTGGAATTCTTTGCCGATCCGTTCCCCATTGGTTTCAGGGAAAGCTGCGCATGGGTTCGTAAGCTGGGCCGGTACTTTCATAAAGACCCGGAACTCGCGGAAAACCTGGTGTCCCGGTATACTCGGCAATACGAAGGGGAAATCCACCGAATTAAACCCATTCTGGCGGGAAAAAGCATGATGGTCATCACGTACAACCAGAACATTGATTGGATCCTGCAGACCGCTTATGACCTTGCAATGGATATAGCCTTTGTGGGGATCCTGAATTTTTCCCAAGATACTGATTTTACCACCACATTCCACGGGCATATCCGGGAACTGCACCTAGCCTACGAACAGGACAAGCGGCACGCGGATATCCGCCGGATCCAGCCGGACCTGCTGCTTACCAATTATGGTTTTCCTGATCAGGATCCGTGCATCATGACCGACCTCATACCCTTGAGTCCTGTGGCGGGGTTTCTGAGCGGGCTTGTGCTTGCGCTGCGCTGGAGTGAAATGGTTAAGATGAATCTACAAGAAGGCTGGAGGCAGGATGAACTTTTGTTCCGAAAATATCGCTCCTGATGGGTTTACCGGTGCGCTTTTCGCCCTTGAAGGTATCAAGGACGCCTGTACGATCCTGAACGGACCCACGGGCTGTAAATTCTACCATAGCGCCATCTCCGACAGCCAATTTTTCAGGTCCGCTTCCTCCGATCCCCTGGAACATACCGAGGTTTTCTATTTTAGCCAATCCCGGATACCTTCTACCTATCTTGACGGCGAAGATTATCTATTCGGCAGTGCAGAGAAATTACGTACCGTGCTTCAAGCAGTAGCACAAAAATCCTACCGTCTCATCGCGGTGGTTAATTCCCCGGGTGCGGCGCTGATTGGGGATGATCTGGAACAAGTTCTTAACCAGGAAATCAAGGGCGTCCCCTATTTTTCCCTGGAAACTGCTGGTTTTTCGCTTGATTTCGGCACCGGCTACCAAAAGGCCATGATGAAAGCCTTGGATGTTCTGGCTCTATCCCCGCCCAAGAAACGGCCTGGTACCGTTAACCTGCTGGGACTGTGTATCTATCAGAAATACTACGATCAGCACTATCAAACCTTAAAACAGCTCTTAGGGCTTTGCGATATCCAGGTGATCGCGGCTCCAGGCGCAGGAGACTCGGTTGAGACCCTAACCCGCATGACTGAAGCGGCCTTAAATGTACTGGTCTATCCTGAGTACGGCAGGGCGCTTGCGGAAAACCTGAAACACCAGTATGGGCTGCCCTTTTTGTGCCTTGAAGCAGGTCCTCCCATGGGCTTTGATGCGAGTGCCGCGTTCATTCACCAAGTTTGTGCAGCCCTGGGTAAAGACCCTGTCAAGGCCATGGAAGTCATCGAACAAGCCAGGGCCAGGGCCTACAGGTACCTCTCCCGGTTTTCCTCCCTGCTGGGCTTACCCAAGGGTACCTTGTTCTCCCTCAAAGCCGAAGCCTCCACTGCATACACCCTGACCCACTGGCTCTGTACCTATTTAGGCATGATCCCCGCGGCTGTTTGTCTCCTCCCTGGGCCGGATCCCTGGTTTGCCCAAAAGCTCAACGCCTTTCTGCAAGCGATCCATTACCCGGAAGCCCTGGAAAACCCGATAGGCGAAACCCCCACCCACCTCATCCTGGCCGACGGGAATACCATAGCAGAACTGAAGCTCCGGGGACAAAAATGCTGCGGCATAGAAATTGCCCTTCCCTCTCTGGGTTACATTGACGTAAGCCCCAAATCCCTCTTCGGCAGCCAAGGCGCTCTCTTTCTCCTGGAACAAATCCTCAACGGAATTTTTTCCAGTCCATCCTTTTGCTAGTCAATCCTTGGCCGTGTTGGAGGGGGAATAATGGACATACGAACCGAACGTATCCTGATTCCGGCCCTCCGGATCGAACGGTGCAAAAGGAAGGTATAGCAAAAAAAAGACCCGCCAGAGGCGGGTCTTTTAGTGCCGGGATAACTCGTACAGTTTTGGGTTTGGCTTAAAGTCCGAGAGACAAACAAAGGATAAACCGGTCATTATATCGTTGTAAAAGTCGCTGTACTTCCGCCATACTGCATCATAACCCACAGGTCGTAGCGGCCTCCCTTGTATGCCCCGGTATTCCATCTGGATATAGTCATGTTCGACCAGATACTCAAAAAAACCGGTAATCGCTAATATCTTTGGTTTCTTTCGCTCACATTCCTCCCTAAATACCTTTCGAGAACTCCGCTGTTCAGCAGGTCGTGGATCGTACACGTACAAGATAGGATGGTTTGCGGAGAGGAAATAGAAGGTGAAGGGCATGGTGGGGGAAAATGCACCGGTAAAGGCCTCGAAGTAGGGGGCAAGGTTACTGCCCCAGGGCCGTTTTTCATAGGCTGCGATGAGGTGGTGGATGATTTCATTGTGGATTGGGCTTAGTTCCATGGGGTGTAGGGTTGGTAATAGATTACAGGTGGAGCTGGGATAGGGCAAAGCATAAGCTGCCAAGGGAGGGAATTGATCACACGCATCTGTAACGGTCGGTTTTTATCACGACACGACGCAATGTGCGCTTACCATCCCGGGCATGGTGGGATAAGAGCCAGAATACAGGGTGGTGATATATCTTCTACATCTTCCCGTCAAGGAATGTACCGGTTTCTTTGTGGTTGAATTCAGGTAGTATACTGTTAAATAAATCAATCAGTTCAGAACGGGTCCATGTCCCCCGGGTACGCATGTTCTGAATAGTACCGATAAACACGCGCAGTTTCTCCTCGTCATAACACGCTTCATTTTTGATAATGCCGACAGCGTCGAAACGATTTAGATCAAGCTGTTCCTTTTCAGTATAGAATTCCTCAAAATCTTTTTCACCAGTAGTATCGCTTCTGAAAAAATAGACCGGATATTTTTTCTTTGCTTTTAGTTCCATCACCTTGCTCCGGGCTTCTTCCTCGGTTGCACACCGAACTGGTTCATAGCCATGATGCTCAAGATACTTTTCCGCGATTTCACTAAAGGTTATCAAGTTGTGCGTATAATTCAGTTTAGGGAAAAATATATCCCGATTTTCCCCAAGCAAGCAGGACATGAGGCATAATTCTCCCGATTCCTGGGGGGTAACAAAATACCGACGGACATCATTCGGGGCGGATAAAGGCTGTCCCTTTTCCATACGCCGGTTAAAGCCGTA
>JAISGE010000046.1 GCA_031263265.1 Treponema sp. | reverse complement strand
CCTTGTTTTATATATTCCTCTCCGGCCTGTGTAACATAAGACAAATATTCGTTTGTTCGTTCTTCTAATTGGGGAACACGGAACAGTTCGCCCTCTGGGCATAGTATTTTGGCAAAACGGCCCCCCGACATAATTTCAAATTGTTTAAGCAGCGCCTCATAATTATTTTGAACCGTAAAGAACCCGCAGGTTGAAATAAGGATATGCCGCTGATTTTGTAGATTATACCGCCCTGGATGTCCCGCGGAACCGTCGGCATGGGCAATAATATCCGGCAAATTAGTAGGCAGCAAGCGGTCAATAAGCGCCTTTGTTTTTGATGGTACGCTGTAATAATAAAGCGGAAAACTCCAAATAATTAAATCCGCGTTAATATATTTATCAAGAATACCGCCCATATCATCCGCGATAATACATTTTCCGGGTGTTTTTTCCCAACAGCAAAAACAGCCGCGGCAAGGATCTATATTTTTTTGTGATACGGCAATCATTTCTACCGAATGATTACCAGTATTATTTATTCCTTCAATAAATGCCTTGGCAAGTTTTATCGTATTGCTTTTTTCGCCTTTTGGACTTCCGTTGATAGCAAGTATATTCAAGATACCCTCCTTCTTTCCCCCCTATTATACCTATTATAATTTTAGACAATAGTTTTTACAAAACAAATGATAAATTTCAGACGCCACGGATAAGTACCCGTATATGATCCCTCTCGTATACACCCTTGTTTTCCGTGGCGGTTTGCCGTGGAAGGCGCAGCCGGCCTAGGCGAACGGAACCACGGAGCCGCCGAATGGTGACGGAGACAGTCCGTTATGGGACATTTTTAGCCTTTTTTAAACTCAGTTTTAATAATATTATTCCCAATATTGTTATTACTATTCCAATTATATCAAACCATAATGGCTGAAAGGTTTGTTCTGAATATGCTGTATTAAACCCTTTTATTGGCACTATTTCTTTATACTTTAATGCTATTACGGCTATGATATTGTTAAAAATATGTATATAAATACTTAAAACAATTGATCTTGTTTTTATACATATCCATGCCGAAAATATTCCAATAATAAATGCCGACACAAATTGCCATGGATTTAGATGTATAATGCCAAATAACAAGGCACTCATTAATACGGCCTTTTTCTCAGAATAATTTTCTTGAAATCCAGTTAATAGTATCCCCCTAAAAAACATTTCTTCACAAAACGCTGGTATTACACCAACTAATATAATAGAAATAATAAATATTTGTTTAACCATTATTATTTCAAATGTATTCTGTAAAAAAAGAGGCATAGGGAGAAAATGAATCACCTTCAAAATATTATCCAATTCAGATGATAAAATAACAAACCCTATCATAAAGACAACGACTGCCAACCATAAGCCAAAGGAAACACGGTTAAATTTAAATACAACATTGAATCTTTGCTTTGTTTTTTTAAATCCGATTAAAATAACTATACCAAATGATATTAATTGCAATAGAATATTTCCTATTCCATAAAATATAGATTCGGTCCCAATTCCAAATATACCAATAATGATACCAAGCAACAGACCAAAGCCTATTTGCATACCTAAAAATAATAGGCATAATAATACCGCATTCTTTATTCTTGGATAGATTTTATTTTCCATTTTTTGCCTCCGTTATAATATGATAGCCCTGTTTTATATTTTATCAATAGGTTGCCAGCCCAATCAAGGGATCCCTCCTTGCTCCTCACGCACCGATTCCTAGGGGCGGTACCCTATAAGACGAGTATAGCGAGGCCAATAACAAAGGACGTCAAACTGGTTTAGAGAGGAGAACTCACGGGGGACTATAGATTACAGACGCTTCATGCAAACGTAATTCCTTACCCTATAGGGAATTACAAAAGTAAATGATGTTGCCTTGGTGAACGAATCTCGTTATTGACAGAAAAATAGCTATGATGCATCGCAGAAATGTACTATCTCATAGGTATCTTGGCAAGCCTTCCCAGGCGCTCACAGGCTTCTTCCACCTCGGGCCGGTGCCCAAAGGCCGAGAACCGTATAAAGCTCTGGCCTGCAGGACCAAAACCTGCACCAGGGGTACTTACTACCTGGCAGGTTTCCAAGATCTCTGCAAACACATCCCAGCTGTCCCTGCCGGGGAACTGCGCCCAGATATAGGGTGCATTGTCCCCGCCTACGCAGGAAATCCCCAGGTTCTGCAACGTGGCACGGATGAGTCTCGCATTACCCAGGTAGAAATCCGTCAATTCCTGAATTTCCTTGAGTCCTTCGGTCTCGAGCGCGGCCAATCCACCTGCCTGGGCGATGTTTGAAGCCCCGTTGAAGATGGTACCGCAAATCCTACTCCAGTCAGCATTAACCTTTTCACCCCCGGCATAGACCAGTTCCTGGGGAACCACGGTCCAGCCGAGCCGTACACCGGTGAATCCTGCAGACTTGGAAAAGGAATTCACTTCAAGAGCGCAGCTTGTGGCTCCGGGTATCTCAAAGATGCTCTTGGGAAGCGCGGGATCCCGGATGTATTCGCTGTAAGCCGCATCAAAGACGATGACCGTCCCCTTTTGCAGGGCGGCATTGACCAGCGCGCTTAGCTGCTCCCGGGTTGCCGTGGTCCCTGTGGGGTTGTTAGGGGAACAGAAATAGAAAAGCCCATTGGGGGGAAGCAGGGAAAGATCCGGGAAATAGCGGTTTTCTGCGGTACAGGGAAGGTAGCGTATCCCCTGGTATCCGGTTCCGGCCCACGTCCCCGCAGCACCAATAAGGACCGAACCGTCCACATATACCGGATAGGAGGGATCCTGCACCGCTACCTTGGTACCCGCGCCAAAGAGGAGCTGGAGCCGGCCTATGTCGCACTTGGCCCCATCAGAGATGAAGATTTCATCGGCCTTGAAGCGCCCTCGATAAAACACCTGGCTGATCCGTTCCCGGAGGGAAAGCAGCCCTTCATCGCTGTACCCTGAATAACCGGTTACCGTACCAAGCTGCCGGGCGCCTTCCACAAGACCGCGGTTGATATGCGGCAGGATAGGTTCGGTGGTATTTCCCACCCCAAGGCTGATGATCTTCGCTTCGGGGTGGGCTGCGGCAAATTCCCGCCGCCGCTTGGCAATTTCAGGGAAAAGATACCCTGCTTTTATGTTGGCAAGACAGGGATTCCTGCTTATCATGATGATGCTCCTCTTTGCTATGTACTTCATGAAACAAGGTTGGAGACACGGATTATTTCCCGGGTTTTGATCCTATAAGGGTAAAACTTAAACTACATTGGTATCGTTCGGCGCTTTCTGGATTGCTAATCTTATCAGAAGCGTAATAACCTACCGAACCGGTGGAAAAATCCTTTGCTTGGGCATAAATAGTAGACCAGACCTTACCATTATTATCCTTTATGGTAATGTCAAGAAATTTTGGGGCCTGGGGATCCCGCTTTGCTGGTTCCGACACATTGAACTCCTTTAAAGTAACGTTGATCTTAGAATACTCCTAAAACCAGGGAGAGGCAATATCCCCGCAGTTGGTAACTGCTCTTTACCCCTTTTACCATTCAGACTACACTTGTTTTGTATGGAACGTTTCTTATCTCATTTTTTAAGTCCAGACGTTGCCCAAAAAGCCGGGTATATTGGTTCTTCTCCCTTGCTTCCCCAGACAGACCCACTTATTACCGGTTTAGCCTATGATTCCCGTACCGTAAGCAGGGGCAGCCTCTATTTTGCCTTGCCGGGACTCCACGCAGACGGCCACGCCTTCATCCCCGACGCCATCCAACGGGGGGCCAAGGCAATTATCCATCAGCATGAACTGCCTGAGTATGTGCCGGGGATCCCGTATATCCGAGTCAAGGATTCCCGGTTTGCCATGAGTCCTGTGGCAGCCGCCTTTTATGAGTTCCCTTCCCAGCGGCTCTGCGTTATTGGCGTAACCGGTACCGAAGGCAAAAGCACGACCGTATACCTCATATACCAGATCCTGCGGCTTTTAGGGAAGCAGGCCGGGTTCATCTCTACGGTACAGTACGATGCGGGAACTGGTGAGCAATGGAATCCTGAACATCAGACCACTCCAGAGGCGCCGGTCTTGCAAAAGGTTCTGCGGGATATACATGACCACGGCGGGGAATATGCCGTACTGGAGGCCAGTTCCCACGGATTATCCCCCCGGACCAACCGCTTAGGAGATGTGGCCTTTGATGTGGGAGTGATGACCAACGTAACCCAGGAACATTTGGAATTTCACGGTACTTGGGAACAATACCGGCAGGATAAAGCCCGGCTGTTCCAAGCCTTGGAGCAGGTGGATCACCATAAAACCAGGGACCCCAAGGCCCTCCAGGACTTCTTGAGGGTTCCTTCTTTTGGGGTGGTCAATGCAGATGACCCCAGCGCCGGGTATTTTGCCGGATCCACCAAACACAGCACCTATACCTACAGTACCAAGGGCCTCGAAGCGGATCTTACCCTCAAAAAAATCACCGGCAACCCGAGAGGGAACTGGTATGAAGTTTGTATACATAAAACCGGTGCCATTCTGGATATCCGGGACAGGCTTCCCGGGACCTTTAATGCAGGGAATGTACTCGCCAGCCTTTTAACCCTATCGGAACTCCTATCCGTGCCGGTACAGGAACTTATTCCCCTGGTACCTCGGCTCAAACCGGTACGGGGCCGGATGACAACGATAGAACGGGGCCAGCCCTTTGAGGTGATGGTGGATTATGCCCATACTCCCTCGTCATTCCAGACCATATTTCCGCCGCTGCGGGAACGGCTGGACAGCCGGGGGGGCAGGATCATCAGCCTCTTTGGTTCTGCTGGAGAACGAGACACTGCCAAGCGGGCTGAACAAGGCAAAATTGCTGCAGCATGGTCGGATATGCTCGTCCTTACCGACGAGGATCCCCGGGGGGAAGATCCTATGGCGATTTTGGAAGCTATTGCCCAGGGTATTTCAGAAGCCAAGGCAGGAGAGAACCTGTTTTTGATTCCTGATAGGCCCCTGGCCATAAGGAAAGCCTTTTCTCTGGCCCGTCCCAAGGATCTGGTTCTCCTCCTGGGAAAGGGGCATGAAAATTCGATCATCTATGCCCATGAAACAAAAGCCTATGATGAGATTCGAGAAGCGGAAAAGGCCCTGGCAGAATTTGGGTTTTCCCAGACCGATGATGACCTCAGGTACCAGGTAGATCAAGCTCGTTCTTAGGGTCTATACTGGGGCAATACAGGAACAACAACATGCCTAAAATTGAAGTAAACGAAGCGGTGTTTTATGCGCTGGCAGATTGGAACCCCCAGGGTACTGCGGAAGACCAGCGGGCTGCCTTGGAAGCAGTTCTTACCTGTGCCAAGGCAGAACTGGATGAGGATTCGGACAAACGTCTTCCTGCACCCCAGCGGACCCTCAAAATCGAACTGAACGACACCAATAGACCAGACCTCTGGGGTACTGCCGGTTGTGCCCGGCAGCTTAGGATCTACCAGAGCAACCCGCAGCCACAGTACCCGTTCTTTTCAGTTCCCGGGAAGCCCCAAAAGGCCCAGCGGCAGGTATTGGTAGAGGCCGGCGTCCAGGGAGTACGGCCCTACTTAGCGGGGTTTATCGCCGCGGGCAAGGAGATTTCCGATGCGTCCCTGCGGGATATGATCCAAACCCAAGAAAAGCTGGCCTGGAATTTTGGACGCAAGCGCAGGACCATCTCTATGGGCTTGTACCGGATTGCCGCCATTACCTGGCCTATCATGTACAAAGCCGTGGATCCTGATGCGGTTTCCTTTGTGCCGCTCCAATGGGATGTACCCCTCACCTTGACCGAAATCCTTAAGCAGCATCCTAAAGGTAAGGAATATGCTTTTATCCAGGAGCATGAGCCGCTGCATCCCCTGTTGGTAGATGCAAGCGGGGCTATCCTCTCCTATCCGCCGATCATCAATTCCGCAGACCTTGGGGCAGTCCAAGTGGGGGACCAGGATCTCTTCGTGGAGATCACCGGTACGGATATGCCTTCGGTAAGCCTCGCGGCCAGCATCATGGCCTGCGATCTGGCTGACCAGGGTTATACCATTGAGCCGGTAGCAGTGGTCTATGCCTACGACACTCCCTTTGGCCGTACTGTTACCAGTCCTTACTATTTTCAGGAGCCGGTTTTCTGTTCTTTGAGACGGATCCACCAGCTTCTGGGGGAAAAGCTCGACGGCGCTGCCTGCATTGCCGCGCTGGAACGGATGGGATGCCGGGCTGAACAGGTTACGGCCTGTGAACGCGGCGAATCAGCGGAAAGCCCAGGTATTAGGCTCTATCCTCCTGAATACCGGAACGATTTCCTCCATGCCGCAGATGTGGCCGAAGATGTGATGATAGGCAGAGGGCTGGGAAGTTTTAGCCCTGAACGGCCCCGGGACTTCACCATAGGGAGGCTTACCCCGATTACCTCCTTTAGCCGTAAGGTGAAAGCCATCTTCGTAGGTTTGGGTTACCAGGAGATGATCTATAACTACCTGGGTTCTCGCAAAGACCTGGTGGATAAGATGCGGGGAGACGGAAGCAGGATAATCCGCATTGCCAATCCCATGTCTGAGCACTATGAATATGTCCGGGATGGGATCATAGCCTCCCTGTTGATGAGTGAATCGGTGTCGGGCCATTCTGGGTATCCCCACCAGGTCTTCGAGATCGGCAAGGTAGCCTATCAAGACGTTCAGGAAAACGACGGTGCGTGTACCCGGCAATACTTAGGCTTGCTTACTGCTGATAAGGATGCTACTTTCAACACCGCTGCAGGCCAGCTTCAAACTCTCTTTTATTACCTTGACCGGACATACACCGTAGAAGAGTCCCAAGACCCTCGGTTTATTCCGGGCCGTGGGGCACGGATCCGGTACCGGGGCCAGTCTATCGGCGTATTTGGAGAACTGCACCCGGCAGTACTGGAGAATTGGGGCATTACCGTACCCTGTATTGCCGCAGAACTTGACTTGGATGCCCTGGTATAGTGATAACAGAGGCTTTCCCAAAACTAATGGTTTTGGGAAAGCCGACTTACCTTAGAACGTATAGGTCAGCATCGCTTTCACAAAGCTGTTTTTGCGGTATTGCCCTAGTTCCCCCGCCTCATCACCGCCCAAGATACCGCCAGACAGTTCTGCTTCCAAGTCGCCGTGAGTAAAGATCAGGGCAGGGATGAGGTAAAAGTCCTTATCCTCAATACCCCAGATCCCCGTAATCTTGAGTTCCAGTGCATCCCGGAAGAAAGCTCTTGATAGGGCCATGATGATCCGGGTGGAGGTCATAGACAGACCAGCTTCGGTATCCAGGCTGGGATTATCCCCTATCTGGCTGTACATGAGCCGTATGCTTTCCGTGGCTTGGCAGTTCAGCTTGAGACCCCATACAAGGTCCCGGTCAAAGCCTAAGGACCAGGCTATGGCAGGGTTATACACCGAGCCGTCATCCCCGGAAAGGTCCTCGGTGATATTCGCGGCCAATTCCGCCCGTAGGTTGAAGTTGGCGATTACCTGGGCATAATCCACGCCGATTTGGTGATACCGGTTGTAACGGAGCTTAGGCTGTATGCCGTATGGATCCTTGATGAAGTCAGCCTCACCGGTAATGGTGATCGCAGGTCTGAAGAGGTTTCCATAGAAATATTGGATCCCCAGGTCTGATGAACCCAGGGTGGTGGTGAAGCGCAGCCCTGCTTGGATATATTCCAAGCCGAAGGTCCTTGGATAGAACGAAGCAATATCCAGTTGTGCATAATGCTCCTGTATTTTTTGTATACCATCAGGGGCTATTAACCCTGGATGTTCTGCTAGGGCCTGGGCTATGCGGCTTTGCATAAGCTCAGGATAGCGGGTAAATTGCGCCGGTGCCCACCGACCGTTTGGGGCAAAGCGGTGGCCTACAAAAGCCGGAATCACCAGCCCTTCTAGGGCGGAGAATGAACCTAGGCGATAGGAAAGGTGGAGCAGGGGACGGGGTATTTTCATCCCCAAAAGGTCGGTCATTGAGGTAAGGTCTGTATAGTCCAGGGGATTCACCACATCCAGAGGCCCAAAGGTGTCGGCCTTACCCCAGGTGAGCTTCCTTAAGCCCCCCTCAAAGGTGAAAGCGCCAATATAGAGCCGGATATAGGCTTCGTCTATGTGGACCGGAGAGGAACCATCAAATACCGGGGCAAGATTCAGGTTGATCACCCCATCGGCATTAAAAGCAGAAGCGGCGAACTTGATCTTTCCAGAAAAAATATCCCCTAAGGAAGCCTGTTTGAGGGAATCTGCAGAAGAAAAATCATCGCCAAAACCCAAGACCAGAGCCGCCACTTCCCCAGAGACGTTCACCCCTGGTTGAGCCGCAACCGCCGCGGTTTCATTCCCAAAACCGAACCCGAACCCGGCATTATCATCCTCTTGGGCTGCCAAGAAAACCACCGGGATGAGCAGCCATAAGCCCGTAAGCATAAACCGGTTCATGGCTTAGGGTCTCCCGGTTTCAAGAAATTTCGTGGTAAAGACCCCTTCAGGAATGGGATCATCGTACTTGAGGATATCCGCATAGATGGTAGTGGAAGTCCCGGCTGCCAGGGTACTCATTTTCGTTACCATAGGACTGAGCCTACCCTGAACCTCCTTGAGTTCCAGGGTCTCAAACACCTTCACCAAGGTTCCCCGGCGGTCGTAGAGTTCGATCTTGTAATTCACCTTGGTGTTCTTGTCTATCCATTGGGCCATCCGGGAATACTGATAGGACCTATCCCGGGGAACCGATTCAATCACATAACAAGGGTTTCCGTTGAGGGTTTCTTCCCGCACCAGGGTGTGGGTGTCCAAACCTACATCCCGGTCTGCAGAGGAAATATCATCGTAAGACAGGTCCGTACCCATAAAGCTGCCTGAGCCTTCAGATGCCGCAATCCGGCGTACCTTTCCCAGGGAAGGCAGAAATATCCAACGGTCATCGGCATTCCCCGGGTTCTCCATGGTCAGAAACCGGGTACCTGCCACTCCTGCAGGACGCTGAAACTGGATAATCGTCCGGTTCCCCTTGGGGCCGTCTTTGGAATACTGATCAATCTGGCGTTCACTGGTAGCCCCATCCTTGGCAGTGAGCACCATGCGGGATCGGGTGGAAATCGTATCAGCCTTGATACGGTTTCGGGACTCCCGTACGAGAGCGGCTGCATCCTGAGCCTCTGCTAATACGGCGAAGACGACCAATCCACCCAGTAATAGAATTATTTTTTTCATTCTATCTATACCTCTTTTTTAATTATATGCCTTTTGCGCTTACTTTGCCCTGCTCCAGGCTCAGCCCAGACAAACCGGGGCTTGAACAGCAGCAAAAGCGCTGGAACGATGATAAGTCCCACTAAGGCGCTCAAGAGCATAGCCAGGGCAATCAGTAAGCCCAGCTCCGCCAACATCGTGAATTGGGACAAAAGCAGCACGGCAAAGCCCAATCCCGTGGCCAGCGCATCCACAATGATCGCCATTCCTGAAGTCTTATAGGCCCTTTTCAAGAAATCCCCGGTTCCCCCGGAAGCCCGATATTCCCGTTTATAGGCTTCGAGAAAATGAACCGTGTAATCGATCCCAATACCCATGGATAGACTTGAAATCATCGCGGTTCCAATGTTGAGTTTAATCCCCAAGAAGCCCATGATCGCCAAGTTAATGAGAATCAGCAGGGAAAGAGGGGTAATACTGAGTAAACCCGCTGCTACCGAGCGGTTACAGACCGCCATGATCACAAACAGGGCCATAAACGCAATGAGTAAGGAGCTCCATAGGGACTGAACCACCAGCTCGTTGAGGGACCCTTCCACCAAGGCAGAACCCCCTACGATAACCTGAACCGTATCAGGGAAATGAGCCTCAACATAGCCGTTGATCCGCTTAACGACCTGATCCGTATCAGCCTGGCCAAGCGTGCGAAGCTGAACCGTGGTCTTTATGGCGGTAGGCTCCAGGGGATCATTGGCATAGGAGTCTAGGTTTCCGGCAAGCAATACCAAATAATTGGAAACAAGCTGCTGGAGTTCTTCGGGATGGGTCTTTCCATAACGGAGGGGATCCCGGGGGATCTCGTAATAGGCCGCTCCCTCATAATTCACCTGCTGCTTCACCTCCCAGACGAACCGGGAAACATCCATAGCCCGATCCTCTCCGGTGCTCAATACCCGGTCAAACAAGCCTGCCAATTCCCGGGGAGTATACGCCGAAGCTTCGCTCAAATCAGGTATTGCCTCGGAGGATGGGTAGGGCTCCTCCTCTTCGGAAAAAGCGCCGAATCCAAAATCAGAAACAGCTCCAAACCCAAAATCCCCGGTTTCGGTAGGCACGGCTTTGGGTTTGATACCCAACGGAGACTCATCCATGTTAAACACTTGGTTGATCCGTTTTACCATATCCGTAAATCCCATGACCTTACCGGTTTCAGGAACCTTGGTCTCCAGGTAGGTATGGAGATCATCTAAGGCCCCTAAGGTATCAGGATGCAGGAGGATTTCAGGACTTTCCGCTTGAACTACCACGCTTATCACCTTGGAGCCGCCGAAATACTCCCGGATAAAGTCATCGGAGGTATTGATATCCGTATCAGGCTTAAAATATTCCAAAAACACATTGTCGATGATGAGCTTAGAGGCCCCGTACAGGGAAACCACGAATAATACCGCAGCCACCCCCAGAATCAGATGGGTGTGCTTTGCCACCGATGCAAAGAAAGCCGCGATATGGTGATTTGCCGGGGACTGTTCGTCTACGCCGGTGTTTTTGGATTTGAACTTGCTCAGCACCCGAGGTCCCCAGAGGATCAAAATCGCGGGGATCAAGGTGATGGTAATGAGGAACGCTACCGTTACCCCAAAACCGGAAAAATAACCGAATTCCTTGATGGGAAGTACCGGGGTGAAGCAAAAGGAAAAGAAACTCACCATAGTAGTCAGGGCTGCGAGGAAGATTGGTTTGCAGATGGTCCGCATCAAGTTAATGACCAGTTCCCGGTGAGCTTCCTTGCTTAGGGTACTGAAATCCAGGTTGACTGTTTCCAGATAATGGATGATTAGATGTAAGCCATAGGAACTCCCCACCGCAATGAGGATGACCGGAAGCACCGTGGAGATTACCGATAGCTTGATCCCCACTAGGGGCATGGCTCCAATGGACCAGATTACGGCTAACAAGACCGCGAACAGGGATAAGACCACGAACCGGATCCGCCGCAAGGGCAGGTAGACAATCACCAGCACCACAGCAATCACCAGGGGAACCAAAAGCAGGAGATCCTGCTGGACCGCTTCATTGATGGCCGAACTGATTACCGGCATACCGGCTACATGCACCACCGCAAGGTCCTGGAACATTTCCCGGGCTATGTCCCGGATATCCAGGAAGCTGGCCACCACATCAGGACGTCCTGCGTTTTCCGCGGTAATTTCCAAGGGTATCAGAATCTGGGTGGCACTAAAGTCATCAGAGATCAGCGCCCGCCGGTACAGATCCCAGGAGAGAACCCGGCGCTTCAATTCCGTGATTTCTTCCAGGGTACCGGAAAAATCATCTCCTACCAGGGATTCAACTACCACCGCATCCCCTTCTCCGGTGATGTAATCCGTGCTTATGATCGAATTCACCGTACCCACGATTTCGATTTCCCGGATTCGGTCCACATAGTCCCGGATTCGGGCGAGAAATTCCTGGTCAAACACGGTTCCGTATTCCCGTTCAAGTCCCACGAGGATAAACAGGGAACTGCCGAAGGTATCATCAATATAGGCCGATACAATCCGGGCCTCATCGTCTTGAGGCACAAACCTAAGGTTGTTGTTATCCAGTTCCGCCCGGGGAATCTGGAAGGCAAAAAAGATGGTGATACCCGTGATAATCCCCACAATGAGCCAGGGATGCTTAAACAATTTTTCCATACTATGCGGACCTCAATCCCTCTACTACTAAACATACAACAAATGCACGCAATGCCAAAATCATAAGCCAAGACCCACCTGACTGCTTAGTCCTGGCCTTCCGGCAATACCAACAGGGAACGATCCATTTCTTGTCATAATTCTGAGACTTCTGCCAATACGCCGGGTTTATATCAGCTGAGCGGCATGATCAAAGATTCCTTTATACAATGACCAGGTTCACCAGTTTATCCTGTACGGCGATAACCTTGACCACCTGCTTTCCCATAAGCCACTTGGAGAGCCCCGGCAGGGCCAGCGCGTGCTTTTCAAGGTCTGCCTGGGGTGTACCTGCTGGGGCAATGAACTTATCCCGTACTTTGCCGTTCACTTGCACGACGATAGTAAGGTCCCGGTCTGTCGCGAGAGCTGGATCATACTGGGGCCAGGCAGACTTGGAGACCGTTTCAGAAGCTCCCAGCTTTTCCCACAACTCCTCTCCCAAGTGGGGAGCATAGGCACTCACCATCTGCACCAATGGAGACCAGAGACTCAAGGGTATCTGGGGTAGTTTGGCCAGCTCGGTGGAGTAGATCATCATGGCGCTGATGGCGGTATTGAAGTTCAGGGACTCGGTGTCTTGGCTCACCTTCTTGATGGTCTTGTGGAGGAGCCGGTTGAGGGTTTCGGTCCCCGGCTCGTTACTCAGGGGCTTTTCACCGATGCCCCAGAGCCGTTCCAGAAACCGGGAAACCCCCACCAGCCCTGCAGTGATCCAAGGCTTACTCACCTCGAGGGGTCCCATGAACATCTCGTAGACCCGCATGGCATCTGCGCCGTAGTGCTGCACAATATCGTCCGGATTGATCACGTTTCCCCGGCTCTTGGACATCTTCTGGTTATCCTCCCCCAGGATCATCCCCTGGTTTACGAGGCGCTGAAAAGGCTCCTTGGTATTTACCAGACCCAAGTCGTAGAGCACCTTATGCCAGAACCGGCTGTAAAGCAGGTGCAGAACCGCATGCTCCGTACCTCCCACATACAGATCCACCGGAGCCCAGTAATCGATCTTGTCCCGATCTGCAAAGGCCCTGGGGTTATGGGGGTCTAGGTAACGGAGATAATACCAGCAAGACCCGGCCCACTGAGGCATGGTATTGGTCTCCCGGATGGCCGGACCCCCGCATCGAGGGCAAGTAGTATGTACCCAGTCAGGTATCAGGGCAAGAGGGGATTCACCGGTACCGGTAGGGGTGTAGGACTGAACCTCCGGGAGCCGCAGGGGAAGGGCCGATTCCGGGAGGGGCACAATTCCAGATCCATGCACGGTTTGGCAGTGTTCGCAATGAACCACGGGGATAGGCTCCCCCCAGTACCGCTGCCGGCTGAAGATCCAGTCCCTCAGTTTATAGTTTACCGCCTTTTTTCCGATACCCTGTTCCTCAAGCCAAGCAGTAATACGGGGTATGGCCTCGGCAGTGGGAAGCCCATCAAATTGACCGGAATTAACCGCCCAACCCTCAGCAGCCGTACATGCCGCCGGTTTCCCGTTGTAGCCCTTTCCGGCACCGGGCTTTTCCGGGGCAACCACCTGTACAATGGGGAGCTTAAAGGTTGTGGCAAAATCCCAGTCCCGTTCATCGTGCGCAGGAACCGCCATGATGGCCCCGGTACCATAGGAGACGAGTACGTAATCCGCTATCCAGATAGGGATCTTCGCCCCGTTCACCGGGTTCACCGCAAAAGCCCCGGAAAAAACCCCGGTCTTGACCTTGGCCAGGTCGGTCCGTTCCAAGTCGCTTTTCTTGGCCGCAGCCTCTAGGTACGCTTGTACCGCTTCCCGCTGCTCTGCAGTGCTTATCTTGTCCACCAACCCATGTTCTGGAGCCAATACCATGTAGGTTACGCCGAAAAGGGTATCGGGCCGAGTGGTATAAATTTCGAGTTTATCCTGGTGGCCCTCAATGGCAAAAACCACATTGGCGCCTTCGCTTCTGCCTATCCAGTTCCGCTGCATGAGTTTCACCGGCTCAGGCCAATCCAGACCCTCTAGGTCTGCCAAGAGCCGCTCTGCATACGCGGTGATCCTGAGTATCCACTGGCGGATTCGCTTTCGGCTTACCTTAGTCCCACAACGCTCACAGACTCCTTCCTTTACTTCTTCGTTTGCCAGCCCGGTCTTACAGGAAGGGCACCAGTTGATAGGGCTTTCCGCTTCATAGGCTAAGCCTTTCTCAAAGAGCTTCAGGAAAATCCACTGAGTCCAACGGTAGTATTCAGGACTGGACGTATCCACTTCCCGATCCCAGTCATAAGAAAACCCTAGAGCCTTTATCTGGGAACGGAACTTCTCGATGTTTGCGGCAGTGGTAAGGGCCGGGTGGGTGCCGGTCTTGATGGCGTAGTTTTCCGCAGGAAGCCCGAAGGCATCAAAGCCCATAGGGTGCAGCACTTGGTAGCCCTGCATCCGTAGGTAGCGGCAATAAATATCCGTTGCGGTATATCCTTCGGGGTGTCCCACATGCAAGCCCTGAGCCGAAGGATAGGGAAACATGTCCAGAACGTATCGCCGCTTCTCCTGAGGGACAGCAGGGTCTTCAAACGCCTGGAAGGTCTTATGGGTTTCCCAGTAGCGTTGCCATTTTGGTTCTATGATATCAAAGGGGTATTTAGCCATACTGCATGGTAGCTGGTAACGGCCTTCTCGCGCAACGGGGAATTTGGCAGGACT
>JAISGE010000039.1 GCA_031263265.1 Treponema sp. | reverse complement strand
CGGGCCATCATCATGCTGAGCATCTCCATCACGTAAAAAATCACCGCCACCCCAAGGCTAGAAATGAGACTCATGAGCATGATGTTCTTTCTAAACCGTCCTCCCATAGAAATAGACAGGATCATCACCAAAAAGGAGGCGGAGGCAAACGAATACCGATGATAATAGTCTGCCAGGGCATCTACAAAGGGAAGGCCTGCTGCCTTGAGATCCGCCACCATCAAAGCCGCTTCCCGGGCAGGAAGCTCTTCTGCCTGCATGGAGTTTCTCCGAAAAGTATCAGGATGCTCCTGGTATACATCCGTATCGATCAAGGGCTTTGCTCGTAACAAACCGTCCTCCCAGCTATAGATGAGGGCATTGGAAAGGTCCCAATAGGTACCGGTCCAGGATGCCCTGGGCGCTCGCACCAGAGACAAGAAGGCGCCGGTTTCAGCTTGTTCGATGATGCTCAAGCCGTTTAAGATCTGGGCCTGGGCATCGTAATAATCCACCGCATAAATAAGCCTGCCGTTTTTTGCCTTGATCACAATATCGGAATTATTCTCGGTCCTGGACTGGCGCAGCAGCACCCGGGAAAGATCGTTTTTGACCTTGAAGGTGGGGATTACCACCCTATCTTCAAAAAGAAAGGAAAAAAACGAGAAGGCCAAACCAATCCAGAGCAGGGAAAGACTGAAACGCCAGAAGGGAATCCCCGAGGAAAAAATAGAGGTGAGTTCATTCCTGCTATAGAGGTCCCCCAGGGTATAGGCCGCAGCAAAGAGCAGGGAGATAGGCAGGGCATAGGAAAAACTTTTCGGTATATAGTAGAGGCACACCTTGAGAATCTGCTGTAAGGGAACTTCGTAATTGAGGTAGCGCCACAGGTTGGCAAAGAGATCGATGAGCGACAGGAGCAGCACAAACATGGAGATGGCTGCTACAAAAATCGGAAGGAATTGTTTAATCAAATACCGATCCAGGATCATCCGCCCCAGCTCCTGGTGCAATGGCCGGTCATTGTCGGATCCTCAAGATACTCATGCCCAGCCCTACAGAGACCGCTAAGATATTGGGAAGCCACATAGACCAGAACGGAGGATAGCCCAGGCGTAAACCCATGGTTTGTCCTCCAAATAGTAAGGTCCAATAGATAACCGAGATGATAAGCCCAAAGATGAAACCCACGGCTTGCCCGCTTTTTTTTGCCAAGAGTCCCAGCGGAACGGCCAGGAACACCAGGGACAGGGCGCCAAAGGGGACTGAAAACTTTTTATAATACTCCACCCGATAGATATGGAGACTCCGGTCTTTTTTAAGGGCTGCGGCGGCCTGGGTCTCGGTTACCATGTTGGAAAAGGACGTGGCCCGGCGGTTCCATGCTTCGTTTTGGGGGCCTTTACGGAGGCTGTCTTCCAGCGTCAGCGCCTGAATCAGGACTTTGTTATACCGTTCATCCAGCCGCGTTTGCAGATTCACCTCTTTAGTTTTAATTTCATTGCCCACATCCTTGGAACTCATCTGACTAGGCCCGATGGTCGAAACCGCCTGGATCATATCTTCCTGGGGTACCCAGTACTGCAGAAACCCGCTTGACGCATAGTCGTAGTCCTGACGGCTTAGTTCCTTAGAAGACTGAATAAAGGCTTGAGAGAGATCCAGGCTTAGGCCTTCTTTTCCCGCATCTTTGAGTTCCGCATCTTTTGCCATGATGATCCGCCGTTCCCCGTCGCTGGTCTTATCCAGAATAAACACATCCGCAATGGAATTACCGGTTACGTCCCCAGTAACGATCACCGTATCCTTGAAACGCTTCACTGAATTGGCCCCCAATTCCAGGGCAGGCGTTGACGCTAAGATGCGCCGGTAGAGCCGGTAAAATTCCACGGTTCCTGCGGGGAGGAGTATGTCATTGGCAATAAGTGAAAGGATTGAAATAAGCAAACCCACCGCCAAAGCCGGGGTAAAGATGTTGCGGTAGGAAAGCCCTGAGGAAAGCATCACCAGGATCTCATTATCCGAGGTAAGCCGCCCAATAGTCATGAGGGTTCCCACGAGGGATGCAAACGGGGCTGACAAGGCAATGACCTGAGGAAGGGAATAAAGGACCAAGAGGGCAACCTGCTGAAAGGGCACCCTCTTGGCTAATATTTGCTGGGCCATAAGGAGCAATTGATTCACAAAGAAGATAATAAAGAAAAAAAGAAAGGCCACCACAAAAGAAAACACCGCTTCAGAAATAATATACCTAAACAAGGTCCAAGATATAGAACGGTGGCTTACACTCCGGTTGATCCAAATCCTCCTGTTCCTCGAATACTCGGAGCTACTGAACTGGTTTCAGCAAGCACGGCCCTGCTTACCGGGGCAATGACCAACTGGGCTATCCGGTCTCCGGGGTGGATCGTGAAGGACTTGGTTCCAAGGTTGATTAACATGATTTCTAAGGCTCCCCGGTAATCAGAATCAATGGTTCCCGGTGCATTTAAAACCGTGATGCCATGCTGCCAGGCCAAACCTGAACGAGGTCTGACCTGGGCTTCATACCCTGGAGGAATCTCAAAGATGAGTCCCGTAGGAATCCGTACCCGCTCTAAAGGGGCAATACATACCCCTTCCTTGAGAAAGGCACGAATATCCATACCCGCAGCTCCCACTGTCGCATACTGGGGAAGCCTGATATCTGGTTCTTGGGTATGTACGGGTATTACGAGATCAGGACTTGCCATACATTAACGGCGGCGGCTCCGCTCGTCCCGATGACTTGACTCCCGGCGATGCTCGTCTTTATGGGGACTTTCCTCTCCGGTAGGATCAATGGCGTCGATATAGGAAAGGTTCAATCGTCCCATCTTATCCACTTCCAGGAGTTTGACCGGGATTTCCTGTCCTTCTTTGAGCACATCCGTAACTGCTATGATACGCTGCCGGGACAACTTAGAAATATGCACCAAGCCTTCCTTGCCCGGGAGAATCTCCACAAATGCGCCGTAGTCCATGATCCGTTTCACGGTACCGCGGTAAATTTTTCCCGCTTCTGGGTCTGATACAATGCCTAAGACCGCAGCCTTGGCCTCTTCTGCAGAAGACGCATTTTTTCCATAAATCGTAACGGTTCCATCATTTTCCGTATTGATGCTGACCCCGTATTGTTCACAGAGGGCTTTGACATTTTTGCCTCCTGGACCAATGAGCGCGCCGATCTTATCCACCTCGATCTTGAGGTTTACGATCTTGGGGGCATATTCGCTGATCTGTGCGGTGGGCTTGCTGATGGTCTCCTGCATACACTTGAGGATATGGAACCTGCCCTGCTTGGCCTGATCCAGGGCCTTCTGCATGATCTCAAGACTTACCCCGGCGATCTTAATGTCCATCTGGAAGCCGGTGATTCCCTTCTCGGTACCAGCCACCTTAAAGTCCATGTCCCCCAGGTGATCTTCTTCGCCGAGAATGTCTGAAAGCACAGCATAGCGGTCTCCTTCGGTGATAAGCCCCATAGCAATACCTGCCACAGGTTTCTTCATGGGAACCCCTGCATGGAGTAGCGCGAGGGTCCCTCCACAGACCGAGGCCATTGAGGATGAACCATTGGATTCCATGATCTCCGAAACCACCCGTACCGTATAGGGGAACACCTCTTTGGAGGGAATCATGGGTTCAAGAGAACGCCGAGCTAGGTTTCCATGGCCTATTTCCCGGCGGCCTGTGCCCAAACGGCCCACTTCACCAACCGAATAGGGAGGGAAATTATAATGAAGGATGAAATTTTCCCGCTTATCCCCCTCAATGTCATCGTAGACCTGTTCATCAAAAACCGTACCTAAGGTGGTAACCACCAGGGCCTGGGTTTCACCCCGGGTAAAAAGCGCGGATCCGTGGGTTCGCTTGAGAATCCCTACTTCGCAGCGTATATCTCGAATGTCTTCGGTTCCTCGCCCATCCACCCGCAGTCCTTTATCCAGAATAGCAGAACGGAGAATCGTATATTCCATCTCTTCAAAGAGCGCATCAAACCGTTTTTTCTGAGCTTCATCCGCGAGTTGTTCTGCATATTCCTCCTTAAGCTCCTGTTTAACCTGATGGATAGCCTCGTGGCGTTCCTGTTTGCCCTTGAGAAAACAGGCCCTTTCCAAGCGAGGATAGGCTAGACTGCGGATACGCTCCTGGTTTTCCAATACGAGGGTATTCTCGTTCAGGGGAAGTTTTTCTTTTCCTACAAGTCCCCGGAGCTGCTCTTGCAAGGCACACAGTTCAATGATCACTTCCTGGGCCTTTTCCAGGGCCTGGATCATCAGTTCCTCGCTTACTTCCGCAGCTCCCCCTTCCACCATCGTGATCCCCGCTTTGGTACCGGCTACGACGATTTCAAGGCTTGCTTTTTCGATCTGATCATACGTGGGGTTAACCACCAATTCATCCTGCACCAGGCAAACCCGAACCCCCGCGATAGGACCATTAAAGGGAATATCAGAGAGATGTACGGCTGCAGAAGAGGCGATGATGGCCAGGATGTCCGGGGGATTGACCTGATCCGTGGATACCGTGGTAGGGACCACTTGAATTTCCCGGCCAAACCCCTTCTCAAAGAGGGGCCGCATGGGCCGGTCTATAAGCCGGGATACAAGGATTTCCTTGTCCTTGGGCCGGCCTTCCCGTTTGATGAACCCCCCCGGGATCTTTCCTGCAGCATAGTATTTTTCGTTGTAATCCACCGTTACCGGGACATAATCAAGCCCCTCCACCGCATCTTCTGAACAACAGACCGTGGCGATAACCGCTGAACCCGCGTATTGGGCAAAGACCGCGCCATTGGCTTGTTTCGCGATTCTGCCTGTTTCAAGAATCAATTCTTTTCCGGCTATTTTGTATGTTACGCTTTGAACCATAATTTCCTTATTTGCGGAGTCCCAGCGCCTTAATAAGCGATCGGTACCTTTCGAGATCCGTACGCTGCACATATTTCAACATACGCCGGCGCTGACCGACCAGAATCAATAACCCCCGCTGACTGGATTTGTCTTTCTTAAATTGTTTGCAATGCTCCGTGAGCTGGTTTATCCGCTCAGTCAGCAAGGCAACCTGGACTTCCGATGTACCGGTATCGTGCTCATTTTTACCAAACTTATGCACAATAGCAGTCACCTGTTCCTTGTTTAGTGCCATTTTTATTACACTCCTTGAATACCATCAAAAACTATAAGCTTTTTATAGTGTTACAAATTCAATATATCCTATATGCAACGTACCATTTGAAGGGATAAAAATCTTTCCCGCGCTAATGGAAATGTCTACGACGGTTCCTGCATGGGTTTCCCCCTGCGGGTATAGGATAACCTTGTATTGGCCTTCAGGGGGAAGAACCCGGTAGGATGAGGCAAGGTCAAAAAACAAGCCTCCTGCCCCAGGCGTGGGGACTATACCCTTCAGATCTATGGCCACATTCTTGCCTAGGGCTGCCCGGGCCCGGGCAAAATCCCCGGCTCCTATGGCAGCGCGGATACTGCTTGAGCTTATCGGTAAAGCCCCTTCTTCCACCGGTTGAACCACCTCAGTCGTGATCCCCCGCGCTGCATTCATCGTGCTGATACACGCTGCATCTGTATCAAGCCGGTATCCACAACGAAAATTACTCCCAATGGCCAAATACGCAAGCTTCCCCCGGGCTATCAAGACCTCCATAAATTCCTGTCCTTTTAGTGTACTGAAATTTCCTGAAAAGTCAATGAGAATTGTCTGTAAAACCCCCAAGGCTTCAAAGATGGCCAGCTTCTGGGAAAGGCTGACAATATCCCCCCTATAGGTTTGGGGGTTTAGGATTCGCTTAGGACTCTGCCGAAAGGTAATCACCGTAGGCATGAGGCCCTGCTGGACAACTTTGCTTATCAATGCTTGGTGTCCCCGATGTACCCCATCAAAAACCCCAATGGTCATGGCGGTCTCTTCATGGATACCTGGCGTCCCTCCTACCAATCCCTGCCAGTCAAGGACGCGCATAGACATATCCATAAGCCCAGGAGGTTTTCGTTTCTATTTTTTCTTTTTCTTTTATAATGCCAAGCAAGTCCCCAGCTTCACTGCAAACCCCGGCATAGGGAACGGGAGATCCCGTCTGAGGAGGGCAGTGCAGGGTAGCCTTGTCAACAAGAGGATCCAAGGGTTTACCGTGGATCAAGGGCAAGACCGCTTCAGGGTTCACCACAAAATAGGGAATTCCCAGGGCTTCCAGGATCGATTGGTCCAGAGGCCGCAACGCCTGGGAAAGCAGGGGATCCGCCCCATCAAGTCCCTGAGAGACCTGCAAACCTGCAATCCAGGTACGATGCAAAGCCGTGAGATGTCCCCGAGATCCCGCTGCCCGGGCAATATCCCGAGCCAGAGCGCGGATATACGTACCTTTTGAGCAGTGCACCCGGATTTGGGCATGAGAACAAGCCCCTGTACGGGAAACTGCGTAGCCCCTGAGTTCCAGGGCATACACCGATACAGGCCGTTTAGGCGGCACCTCAGGTTTCCCCATCCGGGCAAGCTGGGAAGACCGTATTCCCTGTACGTGAACCGCGGAATACTCAGGCGGGGTCTGGAGTATATCCCCTCGAAACTGGGGAAGGACTGCTTCGATTACTTCCCAGGAAGGAATCTTCCCTTCTGCCACTACCGCTCCTTCAGGATCAAGGGTATCGGTTTCCATGCCAAAACAGATGGTGCCTTCATACTGTTTATCACTCCCGGAAAACCAGGAAGCACATTTTACCGCCCTGCCCACCAGTACCAGAAGCAAGCCTGAGGCAAATTTATCCAAGGTACCGGTATGACCGACCTTGGCAGTGGAAAAAGCCTGCTTTACCCCTTCAAGGGCATCAAAGGAGGTGATGCCCGTTCTTTTGTTAAGCAAGAGCCACCCTGAGATATCACCAGCTCCATACTTAGTCCTCCTCATGGCGATCCATAGCCTCAGTACGTTGGAGATCTTCGAGCTTCTTGATTAAGCCAAACCCTTCCCTGATACTCGCATCCTCATGGAAGCGGAGCCGGGGGGTTTGGCGTATATGCATCTGCCCTGCAAGTTGACTCTGGATAAACCCTGCGGCGCTTTGCAGTCCTGCGACTCCCTTGACCAGGTCTCCGTGGGGCTTGCAGTTTGAGACGTACACCTCAGCCCAGGCAAAATCCCTGGACACCGAGACCCTGGTAATCGAAAGAAAAGGATGCACCCGGGGATCTTTGATTTTACCTTCCACAATGAGGGCGCCGATTTTTTCCTGGATAAGACGCCCCACCCGTTCAGTTCTGTATTCCGACATGTTGGCCTAGTGTAGCACCCTAAGCAAAAATATATAAGGGGGTATTGGGGACTGTTCCCTATGGCATTTCTCCAGGAAGGGGGTCATTTTTGCAGATAAAGGCCTTGTTATTTTTTTATTTTACAGAAAAATTTGAAAATGCCCTAGACAAACAAAAACGAATGTGCTATAGATCAATACAAGCGGTTTTACGGATCTTGAAGAAAGTTCGTAAGCACCTGGGCTGCAGATGAACCGGCTCTGATACGGGGTATGATGCAGTGCATAAAAAACAGCGGTACGTTGTTATAAAAAGGTAGTATTATTGTTGTGAAAATAGCTTGTAAGTCCTTATGTTACAATGAATTGACCCCCCCCCCCCCCCCAATAAAAAATAGTATAGTAATACATAACATAGATTGTTTTTGTGTTTTCTCATGGGTGACCGTATCATCAATACGAAGACTGTAGTAGACATTTTTTCGAACGAATTATGCCTATAGCGTGGATGTCTACTACAGCGTCCGATATACACAATTGATGATGTTACGGCTCACAAGGGTGTATACGGTAGTTATGTTATTCTTTTGTTGATAGCTGTATAGCTATCGTACAATTTATGTAGAAGTAGTGTTTCTGTTTGTATATTACAAAAAGAGAAATTCTATAATATCGGTATATTCAATATCCTCAATCAAAAATTACTTTTTCTCAATTTTTCTTTGGTTGATTTTATGATTAAATCGGACAGTAGTGATAGTATTTACAAGAGAGTGTGAAAGCAATAGCTCCTATAGCTAAGTCAGAGAGGTATAATAATGAATGATTTAACCGCGATAATACCGGTAAAGAAAAATAGTAATCGGCTACCCAATAAAAACATATTACCTTTTAGTGATACCAATTTATTGGTACATAAAATTAGGCAATTAAAACAAGTCGAAGAAATTGATAGGATAGTTGTTTCTTCAGACTCAGAAGAAATGTTGGCAATTGGAATAGATGAGGGGGTATCGGCAGTAAAGCGTCCTGATGAATTTGCCAATGAAAGCAGGCCATTCGGGGAGTTTATTGTATATCTCTGCAATACTTTTGAAGGTACCCATTTTATGTGGGCATGCGCCACTTCTCCATTAGTTGAGCCTCCGCTCTATAGAAAGGCGTGTCACTTATATTTTCA
>JAISGE010000056.1 GCA_031263265.1 Treponema sp. | reverse complement strand
GGGTTCGCCCGCATCAACACGTCCAAATACGCGCTTAACGGCGCTTCCCGTGCTGCTTCCTTCTCTGCTTCCAGTATAGCCCTTGCCGCTCCCCTTTCCAAGTCGTTGGTCAGCGATTTCAGCCATAGATTCTCCTCCACAGGCAGCCGTTTCGTCTCGATTATCTGTATCGGCAGGTAATCCCCGCTTACCGTGTATATTCCCGGCCCGGTTTCCTCCACCCCATAACGCCGCTCACCGGTCAGATAATTGATGAGGTCCCGGGGATGCCGCTGTTCGATAAGCGTCAGGGTTACGCCGGAAAACTCCACTTGGGGGGTAATGGCCGCGTACAGGCACGCGTAGGCGTAGACTTTCAGGAAATCCTTCACGGAAAGGTAATCTCCGGGACTTTTGAATTCCAGGATATTGTCCGACCTGAATATCCGGGCGATGTTCTTGTCGATAACCAGGCCGGGGGACTTTTTACCCCGAGTTGTGGGGTCCCTATTCCATCGAATTCACGTTAAAACACCGAGAATGCCTCAAAGCCTTTTTCTTGTAATTGGACCTTGGTCTTTTGGATATCCGGACCTGCCGGAACCGTTACCGCCCAAAAAGAGGTCCCATTTACCAGCCGGTGAACAACCACGGCTTCAAATCCCAGGAACTTAAGGTCTGTTGCCATAACCTGGGCATTCTCTTCTTTGCTGAAAAGGCCGGTCTGCAGCCACGGGGCTTCTTTCTCGGTGCCGCTATCCGCAGTACCTTGCCCCAGGGCTTCAAGCCGTACCTGATCCCGTCCGGGAAAGAGCAGCCATAGCGCTGAAGGCTGGGCGCTTACTGGTCGGTTGCTGGAAGCTTCTTGTTTAATAATGAGCGCTTCAGGGCTTTGGGGATACGTGGAGAGGAGTTTGGATTGGTACAGCTCGATATTAGATACTTTCCAGAGGGTGTAGTAGATCCCCGGCATATAGCGCTCATAGTCGGGATCATCCACGAGGGTAAGCAGGGGCGCCAGTTCTCCGGATCGAAAGGCTTGGATATGGGCATTCAGATACCGGGCCTTAATCCGAGTACCTGGATGCTTGCTTTGCAGCAGGGGCTTTACCTGGGTTTCTGCCTGTTCCATTTCTCCAAGACCGACCAGACAGAAAGCCCCCTCAACTAAGGCGGTATCATGCTGGTTTTGTGGATCCGCCAGCGCCGCATTTTTCCATGCCTTGGCTGCATCTTCAAGGTTCCCAGAAAGTTGGAGGAGCTTGGCCAGCCGTATAAAGGCTTCCTGCTTATCCCCTGGAGAAAGTTTGGAAATGATTACGGTTTCTTCGATCCGCTGCACTTCCTCCATAAGGAGGATCTGCGTGGAACCTTGGATAGACAGACTCAGCAACAAGACACCCAGCACCAAGGTTTTACCCGCAGTTGTTTCCCGTACATTCATACAAACCACGGCCGTCTCAGCCCCTAAGGAGTACCATCGTCTCCTTGGATATCTTGGCTTTGCTGCTTTCCCCGCTTCTTTTTAGGAACCAAGCCCCCGGTTTCCAGGCTGCGAGGGTTCTTTTCCTGTTTCTTTTTCTTAAAACGAAATAAGAACATCAGAGGAAACGTGCAAAGTATCCCCACAATAAAAGACGAAAAAGCCGTTAAATACACCGGTACATTCTGCAGGATCGCCGCCTCAGTTACCCAAAACCGGATATCACAGCGATTTTCCAAATTGAGACTGATGAAAAGTACAAAAACAACGAGAATTATAACAAATCCGAGTAATCGTAAGGGCATATTCATAACTCCTTTGCACGGAAGGTATTTCCCCTCAGGGAAGTGAGCTGTAGCTCGGCAAAAGAACCTATCAGAGAAGGACTGCCAGGAACAACCACCATTTCATCCCGTTCCGTACGGGCCACTAATTCATTGGCATTCTTCCGGGAGACCCCTTCAATCAAGACCCTGACCCGGCAACCAATACGTGCTCGTAATAAGTCTACTGTATGCTCTGTTTGCAATGCAATAACATGGGCAAGTCGTTCCCGTTTAATTGCTTCGCTTATACGACCTGGCAACGCAAAAGCGGCAGTACCCTCCCGTGGGTTGTAATGATACATATAAGCATAGAGGAATTTCACCGTTTCCATGAGCCCTAGGGTCTGTTCCACATCCTCTTGGGTTTCACCAGGGAAGCCGATGAGTATATCCGTGGAAAGGCTTATATCCGGCATGGCTTTTCTGATCTCCGCCACCAATGCCAAGTACCCTTCCCGGGTATAGCCCCGGTTCATAGCAGCCAGGATGGTATTGGAACCATGCTGCACGCAGAGGTGTAGATGCCGGCAAAACACCTGGTGGGCCGCCATGACCCGGATAGCCTCAGCGGAAAAATCCTTGGGGTGACTTGATAAGAACCGAACCCAGGGAATCGCGTTTTTTTCAGCTTCAGAGGCGACGAGTTCCAAGAGTCCGGGGAAATCAAGGGTTCCTGATGCTTCTGGATTTGATTGCCAATGATAGGAATTGACATTCTGCCCTAAGAGGGTAATCTCCCTGACTCCCCGCGCGGCAGCGGCCCGGATCTCTTCCTTGATGGAACCAGGATCCCGGGATACTTCCCTGCCCCGTACATAAGGCACAATACAGTAGGAACAGAAGTTATTACACCCGTGCATGATGGGAATGAAACTACGGAACTGCCCTTCCTCCAGGTGCAAGGGAGCAAAGGAAAATACCGGTTTTTCTTCCCCTGCGTGTTCCCCACTCAGGACTTCAAGGGAAAGGCCGTGCTCCAGGGATTCCAATACCCGGGGAAACCGTGAAACCTCGGCAGGTCCCATCACATGATCCACTGCAGGGGCCTGTACTTTCAGGGCCTCCCCTAAACGGGACGCCATACAACCGGCTACCACCAAGGTAAAGGGATAGCCACTGCGCTTTTTCTTGAGGGCTGCATACTGGGCCAGTCTTCCCAAGACCCGGGTTTCCGCGCCGATTCTGACCGAACAGGTATTCAGAACCACCAGGTCGGCGTTTGAGCCGTCCTGAGCCTCAGCCCAACCCCGTTCCCGCAAAACCCCCTTGAGCGCTGCAGATTCTGCCGTGTTCATCTGACAGCCATAGGTTTCAAAAAAGTAGGTCACCTTCGGCTCTTAAGTCCTTTGAAGAATTTGATGCCGTTCCAGATACCCATAGCCAAACAGCCCAAAGCTCCCAAGCCCAGGAAGGCTCCAGCTAAGGGTTGAATGACGGGAATACCAATCCGGGATACAATAGCCAAACAGCCTGAGACTGCGAGGATAGCTCCTGGCTTCTTGTCCTCCGGATCTTTAGAACGGAGCGCTCCTATACCCACGACCCCGGCAATAGCCCCCAAAAGTATACCCCCTATAGGGGGAAGCGCACCCATGATTAGGAGACCAATCCCGCCGAGGATACCGCCTACTGCAGCGACTCCCTGTTTTGCCAATACTTTAGTTGGAGTATAGCTATTATTACGTTCTTCAAGATACATGGTTCTGACTCCTCTATTTCTCTCTATTTATAGTGCATGTTGCTCTTTATATACTGAATATACCCTGTTTACTGGATATTTTGAAGTAATTCTATGAGTTTGTCCTTACCCAATAGTTCCACCGGTCTTAAATTGGCGTACTCAAGGGCATCATGGGCAAAACCTGAATTGGTTACGATAATACACCGATGTATATTTTGCCGCCGTAAGTCTTCGAGTATATCGTAGATGAGTTGTTCATGTACCAGTTCATACATACGATAAAAGCGAACGAGCTGGTATAGTTCCCGATTATTTTCATCTATGACATTCTTGTCCACCACGATGAGTTCAGCACCATTCGTAATAGCCTTCATAGTCTGAACCTTGAAACCCATACCTTTGCTTGCCATATCCTTACAAAGTTCAAGAAATTCCTCCTCCCGATAGTTGAGGTAGTCCTTGAGGGAATCATAGCGGTAATCCATGTATTGAACCAATTTATTATCTACATCATGGAAATTCTTCTTTATCGCCGCGATCTTATCCCATTGGACAATGGCCTTATCAATTTGGTTGAGCTGTTCATAACAACTACCCAGAAAATACCGGGCATAGAGGCTATCTGGGTGAACTTCATCGCCGATGGCCTGAATGACCAATTCCAATTCAGCAATCGCCTTATTCATAGCATTAAGGGATATATAACAGATCCCCCGTTCTATGTGGGCCTTTATCTTATACTCTTTGCTCTTCAAGGCATATTCAAAGGTCTGGATGGCGGCAGCATACTCTCGATCATCTTTGAGGATCTTACCCAGATAAAAATAGGCCTGGGCATTGTATTCAGGAGATTGTATGGCCTTTTCCAGCTCTATCTTAGCTTCCTGGGTCTGCTGGTCTTTGTATAAGAGAAAACCAAGTTCACAGTGGACCTGATGGTCATAGGGATTCAGTATCTCGGCTTTATAGAGATACTGCTTCGCTAGATCACTCCGATTCTGTTCGATAAAGAGTTTTCCCGCATGGTAATAGAATTCAGCTTTTTCGGGCGCTAATTTTATCAATAAAAGGTATTCTTTAAGGGCTTCTTCCGGCTGGTTACAGTTGATGAAAAGCTGCGCCATGGTCTGTCTGAATTCTAACTCAGGAATCCCTGTTCCTATAATCCCCATTTGCGATACGACTTTAAATTCAATCAAGGCAAGGGAGTATTTATCTTCTGCAAGATATGCCCTCCCCAGGTAGTAATGGGCATCTATGTTCTGGGGTTGTTTTGCAATAAACGCCATAGCCGATCTGATCACCGCCTGGGTGTTACCGTCTTCTAATAATTTAGGCCATACCTTTACCTGTTTGGGATGCCAAAGATATTTCACCGCACAAAAAGTTAAAAACGTATTACCTATGATTAATATCATTATGAGCAGCTCATTCATCCGTATCTTCCTAATACCGCATTGCTTATACCTTCGATGATGGAGGAGCTCGTGCATACTCCTCAAAGACCGAAACTCGGTCGTTTGTACGAAAAAAATAGAGCAGAATCCCAGGAGCAGGTACGGCCCAACATGTTATGCAAACTTATCCCTAACCAACTCCCCCCAGGTTCCTGTTGGCCCCTTGAAGAGCACCCCAAGAAGCCGCATCAACGCATCTCAGTGTATAGAAAACGTATAAAAAATACAAATCCTCAAGTATCGTTTTTTACTTATTTTTAACGTGAATTCGTATGAAAACCTGGTTCGCGGTCCCCGGTATTCCATCGAACTCACGTTAGTGACTTTTTTGACATGTTACGCCGGTGATGGGTATGAAATCGTGGGTAGGGGTAGCAGGAACAGAACCCTAGCTACCACCCTATTTCCATGTTCAAACCCCGGTTATGGCTCAGGACCTCCCCTACGGGAGCCATGAAAGAAACCCGTTTCCCCTGGGGAACCAGGCTCATTCCAGGCAAGGTATCCACGGCGTTTCCATCCCGGTCGTACACCCTCAAGGACCCCTCCTGGGGAACCGATAAGCTCACCTGAATGGCATACCCTGCAGAAACTGCCGCCAAAAGGTCCAGAAGATCCGGATCCGCCTTGTCCATACCTTCGGTGAAGGTGAGGGTAAGCCGGTACTTTCCCTGTTCCTGAACCAGGGAAGCCCGCTGTTTGGTGGCATCGAGAAAACGAACCAAGGCCGTTAGATCGGAAAATTCCATCTTCACCTGATTACATAGATCCTTTCCATCGTCCTTTGAGGAAAAAGACACCAAGGTAAGCCCAGGTACCCGTTCCTGGGTACGCTCAAAATCAGCCTTCCCCAGAGGAATCGGGGGCCATCCTTCGTTGCCGTCAAGTTTTCCCAGGGATTCCAAGAGCCGGGAAAGCCGGTACTCAAGGACGAGGGTACCAGACCCATCCGCGCGCAGGGAAATATCCGCCTGTATCCCAATGCACGAACTCAGCATAAGCATCCCTACTATGAGGATACTCAAAACCCCTTTACTCTGTTTCATGTATGTTCCTTACTATAAAAATATAAAAAATCAAAACTCTTCCGAATAAATACGAACATCCTGAATCCGGACCGGTACGTCCTCTTCAATCATAGCCAGCGCCTTATGCAGCACCGTCTCCCCAAAATCTTTGGAATTGGATACCAAGGCCCCCCCGATTTGGGCAAAGGAAAGAGAGTCCTGCAGATCCACTTCAGCGGCACTCAGGTGAAACCGGCGCTGTAGCTTATCCTTTACCGACCGGAGTATCCGTCGTTTTTCCTTGATCGTATCCACGTCAGGAATCTCAAAAATGATCTGGATCATCGAAACAATCATGGTTTACGCTCACTTTCAGGTCTTTCCCCTAACAAATCCTCGGATGCTTCCGTATCAAGGTCCTCTACCTCGGCTTCCTCCTCCACCGGGGGACCCTCGTCAATGAGACGGCGGATTGTCCCTTTATGGTCCTCAGAGATCCCCTCTTCTTCCATGAGGGCTTCCAAGGCATCCATATCCTTAAACCCTTCCCTAAGCGCCGCGGTAAGTTCAGTGATCCCCTCTTCGTTTTCAGCATCCGCAATCAAGAGGCTCCGCGCGAGGCTAAAGCGTACCAGGGACGAAGAAACACGCTGAGCATCAGAACCTTGTTGGGGAACGTTCTCAAGTATGGTCTTGTATGCTTCAATAGCCCGGGCATAGAACCCGCTGGTTTCCAAAACCGAGGCGTATTCATAGTGTATCAAAGGATCATCTGTTTTTCCCTCGGCCTCAAACCATTGGGCATAACTATCCACTGCTTCGGGCTTTTGCTGGGCTTTCTGGGCACGGGCAAAGAGCAGGAGCACATCCTTATTCTCTTGCAAGGCAAAGGGATATGCAGCTAAGGCCTGCTCGCTCTGGTCGTACTTTTCCATAGCATAGAGCACCAGGGCATAATTGTACCCATCATCCGCACTTTCCGGGACCAAGGCCAATACCTGCTGGTATAATGCTTCGGCTTTTTCTATATTCCCCAGTTTAATGTACGTATAAGCTACGGCTTTGAGCGCGATGAGGTTTACCGGATCCCGTGCAAGGATCTTTTCAAAATAACCGAGGGCTTCAGTGTACTGCTTGGTTTCAAAGGCAATCCTGCCCAAGTTGTATTCTGAAGCGACTTTGGTCTTATCCACGACTTTTGCCCGGTTAAGCCATTGCTCTGCTTCAGGGTATTTCCCCAGATCAAAGTAGGCCATACCAATGGCATAGTACTCCTCTGCCGAAGCCCGGTAGCCTAAACCACCACAGGAAATACAGAGCAGCAAGAAAAAAGAAAAAAAAACGCAATACCCGATAAGACCCCGTATCCCTATGCTCAAGGTCATACTTCCTTATGTTCTCCCAATAAAAAAACACCTCCGGTTTTCCCCGGAGGTATAGAGCCTATTGGCTTTTATCAGAACCAGTAACGGATACCTATTTCACCGCCTATATCCCAATCCGGGAAATAGAAGGGGACAATCCCGAAGCCTAAGCCTGCATAGATGTCGCCAAACAGTTCAAAGTGTTCCAGGAATTTCCAGGAAAGCCCGATAGGTGCACGCACACCCAAGTTCATGGCAAAACCGCTATGGTCATCACGGCCATACCCATCCTTCCAGCTTCCTAAACCGAGATAACCTCCAAACCCAAAATACCAGTCCAGATTGATATCGGAAATCAGGGCCTTGTCAATGATATAATAATCACCGGTTATCCCCACGCCAAAATAATGCTGCCTGATTCCCAAACTGACACCCCAATATACAGGCACGGACGGGATCTTAAGGGATAAGGCCGGACCAAAACCGCCACTCCAGCCGCCCCGGCCCACAATACCTAACCCTAAGCCGCCTGGGTGTTCTGCAAATGCCCCTACAGTACCTAGGAACAAACCAATAATACAAACAGCTACTAGCTTTTTCTTCATAAATAAAACCTCCAAAAGTTCTTTATGAAACTCCTGCTTATATATAAACTATATTTTTAATCATTCATTTAGTCAATAGTTTAAGAGCAAGGCAGTGCCCTAAGTCCTTACATTGCAGATATCCTGGGTTTAAATTATGCTTATGGTATGGCAGAAAATTTTACCGTATTAGACCTGCTCGATATTAAGTTAAAAGAATATAATGCGCTCAACCTCCATTGCCTGGGAGGACGGAAAGGTTTAGGCCGCAGGATCAGTATCTCCGATCTGAACCGGCCCGGTCTTGCCCTTTCTGGATTCTATGATTCTTTTGCCTACGAGCGGATTCAGTTGTTCGGCAGGGGAGAGGTGTCGTACCTCAAGAAACTTGCTGCTGCTGGAGAAGCTGATACCATCAAGCACCTATTCTCCTATCCTATTCCTTGTTGTATTTTTTCTCATAATCTCAGTCCGGATCGGAGTTTTTTTGATGCTGCCGAGCAAGCGCAATGCCCGGTACTCCAGACGGATCTGAGTACTACGGAATTTCATGCCCGGCTCATGCGGGTTCTTTCTGATATTTTTGCCCCCCGGCAGAGTGTGCATGGGGTCTTAGTGGAAGTATACGGCCTGGGGATCTTGCTTTTGGGAGATTCAGGCGTGGGAAAAAGCGAGACCGCCTTAGAGCTGATTAAACACGGCCACCGCCTGGTGGCGGATGATGTGGTGGATATGCACTGCGTCAATGGGAACGTGCTCGTCGGCGCGGGAGCCAATAAGATTGTGGGACACCACATGGAGATCCGGGGCTTAGGAATCATCAATATCACCCATCTCTTTGGGGTGGGGGCCATTCGTGAACGGAAAGAGGTACAGTTGGTGGTGATGCTTGAGGAATGGGACTCACGGAAAAATTACGACCGGCTCGGTACAGACGACAAATATATCGAATTTTTGGGGGTCAGTATCCCCAAACTGGAAATTCCGGTTAAACCAGGCCGCAATATCCCCATTATCGTAGAAACCGCGGCGATGAATGAACGGCTCAAGAAGATGGGCTACAATGCGGCTAGGGAATTCAACCAGAATATCCTGAAATGGATAGAAAGCGATCCTGCCCGTTCGGTCTATTTCGGAACCGAAGACGTGATATGAAGTTACCGGAACCATATACAAAAGGTAAACTGCTATAGTACTATAGGGTACACAACGTAATTTTAGGAATGAAATGATGATAGAAAGAACTCTAACCGTATCTAACCGGGCGGGAATTCATGCCCGGCCTGCGGCAATGCTGGTACAGGCCATAAAAGATTTTACCTGTGCTATTTATCTTGAAAAAGATCACAACCGGATCAAAGGAAAATCCATTATGGGGGTCATTACCTTAGGGGCAGCCTATGGATCGAGTATCACGGTCATTACCGATGGAGAAGATGAAGTGCAAGCCATGGAAGTCATCGTCCAGCTTTTTGAGTCGAAGTTTGAAGAGGAGTAGTCCCTTCCTCAGGAGCTAATCCGGTGAAAACGGTCCGCATACATCCCAAATATGCGCTGATTGATATTAAAGGCTTAATACTCATGTATCTGCTCTTGAGTATTGTAACTATTTTATTTTGGCGGATCGTTTTTCCTGAAATCTTGCAGGGCCGTACGGGGCTTAACCTTTTAGATATCGCTGTATTTTTTATTATTCCCGTCATTTTATTGCTGTTTCTGGGAGCTTCTCTGGTAAGTTTATTCAGAGAGCTTATTACCCGGCAGATGGGAAGCCGGTTCCATATCCGCTTGTTGGCCTATTTCATCCTGATTGTCATCTTTGCAGCCCTCCCGGCTACCATCGTAAGCGGCTTGACTGCCCTGGAATTGGCACGGTTCTGGAAGACCATAAAGGTGGATGCTGCCCTGAAGGCAGCTGAAGAATTCGCGCTGGAAACCTATTCCCTGCATATAGAACGATTAGAGCACCTGCTGGACGATCATACGGTTGATGCCCTGATAGACTCTCAGGGCCTTAGCCCTGGACCAGCAGGCCCCCAGGTTCCTTACAGGCTTGAGGCTGAAAGAATCGTGGCGATCCAGGACTTTGTCTTGCAAAACAACGGAACCTGGAAAACCCTCAGATTTTGGGGGGAAGCGGATCTGGAACTCAGTGTACCGCCGGCCCAGCAGCCGGGGTTTATCCCCCGGGAAATACCCCGGGATACGGACCTCATCCGGTATACGGCATACTCCGAGAAACCGGTAACCAGGGTCTTAAGTTATCGTCTGGGAACAGGGTTTGACCAGGCGGTTTCCACCATAGCCAACGAGAAAGCCCGGTTTGAACTTATCAATTCCCTCCAGATCCAGATACGGCCGTTCCTGCTCTTTTATTTCGGGGTCTTTTTCTTCCCCACCCTTCTTCTGACCCTCATCATTGCCATATCTTTCACCCGCCAGGTAACCCAGCCCATTGTAGAACTCACCGAGGGAACTCGGCGAGTAGCCTCAGGGGATTTTTCCTCCCCCATTCTGCTCCGCCGCAAGGACGAACTGGGAGAGTTGGTTAGTTCTTTTAACCGGATGGTTCGGGACTTGAAACAATCCCAGGCTTCCCTGGTCAGGGCGGAAAAAGTATCCATCTGGCAGAGCATGGCCGAACAGCTTGCCCATGAGATAAAAAACCCCCTCACCCCTATCAAGCTTTCCGCGGAACGGGTACTCAGGCGCTGGCGCAATGATCCGGCTCGCGTTGGGGAAATTCTTGAACATTCTATGCTGGCTATTGTGCAGGAAGTGGAAGGACTCTCCAGCTTGCTTACTGAATTCAGAACTCTTTCTCGTCCGCTGGAACCTTCCTGCATTTCAAGTCCCCTGCAGAAGATCGTGGAAGAGACCCTGGCTCCTTACCGGACATCTTATCCAGAACTTAGGTTCAACAGTACCCATATTGCAGGAGATATCCTCTTGAAAATTGACCCCCGTCGTCTGGTTCAGGTTTTGACCAACCTCATCACCAACAGTATTGACGCTATGGATCCCGAGGGAACTTTAGTAATCCAAACGGATCTTGTCAAAAAAGGGGAAAGCCAGTATTGTAGACTGAGTATCATGGATACGGGAAAAGGTATGAGCAAAGAAGAAGGTGCACAGATTTTTACCCCTTATTTTACCACCAAAACATCAGGAACGGGTCTTGGACTTCCCATTGTAGAACGGATCCTGCATGATCACGGGGGAAGCATCTGGTTTAATTCTGCAGTAGGTATAGGAACGACCTTTTTTGTAGATCTACCGATTGCAGAAGCGGATGAGACAGGTACCGAGCAGGGGCCCTCATGACCAGTATCCTTATCATTGACGATGAACCGGGGATTCGCAGTACCTTAGCTTCGATCTTGGAAGATGAACAGTACCGAGTCTATACTGCAGAAGATGGAATCCAGGGATTGGAACAGATAAGCCGGAAACCCATTGCTCTGGTTTTTCTGGACGTCCTGCTCCCTCGCATGGGAGGTTTGGAAGTTTTGGAAAAGATCCGCAGCACCTGGCCGGCTATCGAAGTGGTGGTTATTTCCGGCCATGCCAATGTGGATATGGCGGTACGGGCGGTAAAACTGGGAGCCTTTGATTTTCTGGAAAAGCCCCTTTCCTTGGACAAGGTGCTTACCGTATGCCGAAACGCCCTTATGGTCCAGAACTTGCGGCAAGAAAACCAAGCCTTGAAAAAAAACAGCCCGCATCAGAAGAAGAATGAAATAATCGGTAAAAGCCAGGAAACCGAACAGCTCCGGGACTGGATCAAACAAGCCGCGGCCAGTGATGCCCGGATCCTCATCTGCGGGGAGAACGGTACCGGGAAAGAGCTTGTGGCCCGGGCCATTCATCAGGGTTCTTCCCGATCAGAAAAAGCCTTCGTGGCGCTGAACTGTGCGGCGATTCCAGACAGCCTCATTGAAACTGAACTTTTCGGCCATGAAAAGGGGGCCTTTACTGATGCGGTTTCAAGCCGTAAGGGCCGGTTTGAACTAGCCAGTGGAGGAACCTTGTTTTTGGATGAAATCGGCGACATGTCCCTCAGCGCGCAGGCCAAGGTACTCCGGGTGATTCAAGAACAGAAGATCGAGCGGGTAGGAGGGGAAAAAACCCTTGATGTGGATGTCCGCATCGTGGCGGCCACCAACAAAGATCTGGAGCAGGAATGTATTGCCGGCCGTTTTCGGCAAGATCTGTTTTTTAGGCTTAATGTGCTCCCGATTTATGTGCCCCCTCTGCGGGAGCGGACTGAAGATATACCCTTGCTGTTGTTTCATTTTTTGCATGAATTGGGGGGGGCGCACTATGCCTCAGATCCCTTTGACCTTGATGCCGATGCCTTACAATTACTCCAATCCTACCAGTGGCCGGGAAATATTCGGGAACTGCAGAATTTAGCGGAGCGGATCCTGGTGATGCATGCCGGCGGGATCATCGGGGCGGAGACGATCCTGGCCCTTTTGCAGCAAAATCCCGGCTCTCTTGGTCCCTCTTTACGGAATCCCGGGGAACCGGATTTTTTTTCAAATTTTTCTAATCTTCCCGATGTTTCGGCTATTATGAAATTGAAGTACAATGAGGCAAAAGAATCCTTTGAAAAGGGGTATTTGGAATTCCAGCTTTCCCAATATGGGGGTATCATATCCCGTACTGCAGAAGCTATCGGGATTTATCCAAGCACCCTCCATGCTAAATTACGAAAATACAACATAAGGACAGAACGATAAAAGCCCGCCCAGGATGGGGCTGCGGCTCAGTCCAAAACCGGAGAAGAAACCTATGTTTCTAGGTGATGTACGCTATGGCTAAGGGTACGTGTTTTCTTTTTTTAGGACCCGAGATTGGCGAGAAGCAGGGGGCTATTGACGAAATCCGTCAACGCTTACGGGCTTCTTCGGGGACAGTACCCGAAGAAACCTCCTTTTATGCCGGAGAAACGCCGGTACCGGACATGGTGGCGGTATTACGGAACGGTTCCCTCTTTGCAGAGCAGCGACTTATTTTTATTAAAAATGCCGATGTCCTGAAAAAAAAGGAAGAGCTGGAGAGTCTTGCTTCGTATTTAGAAGCGCCCCAGGATCATACTACGCTCATCCTCATATCTGAGGCGACGAGCCTTGCCAAAGCCCTGGAAACCCCGGTTCCTGGGGGAAACAAGCGTATTTTCTGGGAACTCTTTGAAAGCCGGAAACAGGAATGGGTGGCATCTTTTTTTAAACGTAATGGGTTCAAGATCGGTGAAGACGGCATAGAGGCGATCTTGGAACTGGTAGAGAATAACACCGATGCGCTGAAGCGGGAATGTTCAAGACTCATGCTGTTTCTGGGAAAGGACGGGATTTCCGGCGAGGCTGTGGAAAAATGGCTTTCTCATACCAGGGAAGAATCCGCGTTTACCCTGTTTTCCCGGATCAGTACCGGGAATTTAGCCAAAAGCCTTGAATCGCTCCATACCCTCCTGGGAGCCCAGGAATCTCCGGTGGCGCTCTTGGCAGGGCTTGCCTGGTGTTTCAGGAAGCTCCGGGATTATAGGGGCCTGGTTGCATCGGGAAAAGCCAACGAGTTTGAGTTTAAGAAACTGGGGCTTGCCTCTGCCAAAGCCCGTAAAGATTATGAACGGGCAAGCCGGAGATACGATTTGTTTGGAGTAGATGTCTGCCTCTCCTTGATTGGAGACTATGACATACTCGTCCGTTCCGGTGGTATAGGACTTGAAATTCTTTTAATGGACATGTTTTTGTATAAGCTCATTGGTTTGGGCAGGCCCTGATGCGCGCCTTGCCCAAAATTCCTTATACTAACCGGTAAAAGTACCTTAGAATTAAAAAAGAACGTACCGATAAGAAAAGAAATACAGTAATATTATTTGTGGAGGGGACATTTTGTCGAATAGCAATCCAAATGCATTGTCTATATATCGGGAGACCAAAATCAAGACTGCCGGTCAAGGACAGCTCATCATCATGTTGTATAATGAAGCGGTGAAATATCTGGATCAAGGGGTGGATCTGTTAGAGCAGTATACTCAGGAGAAAAATCCGAGCAAGATCGAACAGATAGGGAAATCTATCCGCAAAAGCCAGGAGATCATCTCTGAATTAATGGTGTCTCTGGATTTTGAGGTGGGCGGGGAAATCGCCCGAAACCTCTTTTCCCTGTATAATTGGTTTAATCAGGAACTTTTAGAAGTAACTATTAGCCTTGATATGCAGCGCCTCATCAGTATTCGGGATATGGTCATTGAACTACGGGGAGCCTGGGGCGAAGCGGTTACTAAGACGTCCTTTGAAAGTAGTGTGAAGTCCCGGGCCGGCGTTGATATTACCAGCTAGGACGAGTAATGGTATTTCAGGGGCAGTCCCAGGGTTTTGGGAAGAAAAGGCAAAATTCAGGAGATTTTTCTCCTGTGGATCATTGTTGTACCCTAGGGCGGTATCTGGGAGAACTTCTGATCGCCCAACAGACCCGGTTTGGCTCGTATCTTGACGTCCTTGATAAGCAGCAGGAGGCGATTACCCAAGGCAGGAGTGAAGATCTCCTTTTCTATGTGGAACTCGAAGAAAAGATTGGAAGGGAACTCTTTTCCATCCAAAAGGTCGTCCTTCCCCTTGAAAAGGGGTACGATGCTGCCTATCCTGCAGACCCCCAAAAGCTTGCGATTACCAAGCTCAAAGCTGCGCTGGAAGTCTGTAAAAACGAAGTGTTGATCCGGTCAAAACGAAACCGGGAACTGTTGGCAAAACAAATGGGGGAGCTTCGTGCTCAGATAGAAACCCTGAGGGCAAGCCCCTTGAGAAGAATATCGGTATATGCACGCGCGGGGGTCGCTTCGTTTATTGATATACAGATGTAAGTCAAGCTTATTACCCGCAAACATCAAAGTCAGAGAAGCTGGGGAGGTAACCCAGTAAACCCTGAGCATCTTGAAAACCAATAAACCATAAAGAGTAGCGTGATGGCATCAAAAAGCACTGAGCAGCGTAATGCTCCCTTGTATCTTATAGACGCGTATGGTCTTATCTATCGCTTCTATTTTGCGTTTGTAAACCGGCCCTTGTGTAACCCGGCAGGCCGGAATATTTCAGCCCTTGCAGGGTTCGCCCGAACCTTAGTGAGCCTTGTACATGACGGGGCTCCGGTGGCGGACAAAACCGGTACGCTCCTCGATACCCTTGAGAAGCCTCGCCGTCTGGCAGTGGCCTTTGACTCCCGAACTCCTACGTTCCGGCACAAGATGTACCCGGAATACAAGGCCACGCGGCAGCAAGCCCCGGAGGATCTCCATGAGCAGGTTCCCCTCATCGAAGAATTTCTGGTATGTTTGGGGGTGCCGTTCTTCCAGGTAGCAGGTTACGAGGCGGATGACATCATGGCGACGCTTGCTCGAAAATGTGCGGATGAAAACCGGCCCTGTTACATCATTTCCAAAGATAAAGACCTGCTGCAACTGGTGGGCCAGGGTATCTATGAACTGCGGCCTGGGAAAACTAACGCCACCGGGAAGTTCCCCTACGAACTGGTAGGTCCTGCTGAGGTAAAGGCCCAATGGGGAGTAGGCCCTGATCAGGTGCTGGATCTGCTCTCCCTTATCGGAGACAACTCTGATAATGTACCGGGGGTTATGGGAATCGGTGAAAAAAACGCGGTGAAACTCATTGCCCGTTATGGTTCTTTGGATGCAATTTACCAAAATCTTGCGGGCATTGAAGGGGCAGTTGGTAAAAAGCTTGCCCAAGGTAAAGAAATGGCCTATTTTTCCAAATCCCTCATCACCCTGGATTATGCAGTTCCCTTGTCCCTCAATCAGAACCCTGACCTGACGATTGATGCGCTTTCCGTGGAAAACCTGGACCGTTCTGCCGGGGCTAGGATGCTCCTGCGGGAAGGGATCCGGCAAAGTGCCAAGATCTTGGATCCTAAGGTGGATACATCCATCCCTGTGGGTGGATTTCCTGAAAGGCTTGAACCGATTCAGGAACCGGGAATCGTCTCTGAGCACGAGCTCCAAGGGATCGCATCAGGGAAGCAAGCCCTGCTCGTGGATCCCGCGCTCTTGGGTGAGGGAACCTATAGCGTACTCGTGAACCTCGGGGAGCTTGAAGCCCTTTTGAAACAGGCCCATAGCCAAGGCTTATTTGCCCTGGATTTTGAGACCGATTCCCTGGATGCCTGGCATGCCCATCCGGTAGGTATCTCCTTGGCGGTCAAGCCTAAGGAAGCGGTCTATGTTCCCCTGGTTCCCCATGAGGGGATCTCCCCCTTTCTTCCCCCTGAGCAGGTGCGGGACCGGCTCTCCCCGTTGTTCGCGGATCCGGCCATGACCATCATTGCCCATAATGCCAAATACGACTACGAAGTTTCCCGGGCGTGGGGTATACCTCGGTGGCAGTGCCGAATCTGGGACACTATGGTCGCCGCCTGGCTACTCGATCCTGAACGGAAGAACTATTCCCTGGATTCCCTGGGGGTTTTCTTTTTTAGATACACTCCCCTGGCTTATAAAGACGTGGTACCTAAGGACAGTACCTTTGATAAGGTACCCTTGGAAACCGCGGTCCGGTATGCTGGGGAAGATGCGGATCTGTGCATGCGGTTACGGCATTTGCTGGAGCCGAGGCTGCAAAACCACGCGGCATCGCTCCGGCTTTTTATGGATCTAGAAATGCCGCTGCTTCCCGTGCTGGCGGAAATGGAAGGGGTTGGTATACAGATTCAAGAAGAGGTCCTCAGAGCTTATGGCCTTGAACTATTCGCTGACTTACAGCAGATCCAGCATGAAACCTATAAACTGGTGGGTCATGAGTTCAACTTGGCTTCCCCCAAACAACTTCAGGAGGTCCTCTTTACCGAGCGGAAGCTCAAACCGGGTAGGAAGACCAAAACCGGGTATTCCACGGATGTGGATGTACTGGAAGAGCTGGCCGTAGAGGATCCGGTCCCTGCCCTCATCCTTCGGCACCGAACCCTGGCTAAGCTCAAATCAACTTACGTGGATACCTTGGCGGATATGGCGGATGCCCAGAGCCGGCTACACACCTCTTTTGTCCAGACCGGTACGGTAACCGGTCGTCTTTCCAGCCGGGACCCGAATTTACAAAACATCCCCATTAGGGATGAAGCGGGCCGCCGGATTCGGGAGGCCTTTATCGCGGGGCCGGGGAAGGTGCTCATATCCGCGGATTACAACCAAATAGAACTGGTGGTCCTGGCTCACCTGTCGGAAGATGCAAACCTCATCACGGCCTTCCAAGAAGGCAAGGATGTCCATGCCCGGACCGCGGCCTTGATTTTCGGCATTGATGAAACCCAGGTCCAGGGGGACCAGCGCCGCATTGCCAAAACCATCAACTTTGGGGTGATGTACGGCATGAGCGCCTTTAGGCTGGCCAATGCATTGGGGATAAACCGCAGCAAAGCTGCAGCTTTTATCGAAGCCTACTTTAAAACCTATGCGGGAATCCGCTGTTTCATTGATGAACTCATTAAACAAGCCGAGGAATCAGGGTATGCTACCACCATTTTTGGCCGACGGCGGGCTATTCCTGCTATTAATTCCCGGAACAAGACTGAGAAAGCTGGGGCAGAACGGGAGGCGGTGAACACCCCTATCCAGGGTTCTGCTGCAGACATCGTCAAAACCGCTATGGTACGGCTTGACCAGCGGCTCAACGCTGAAAACAGCCCTGCCCGGCTGCTTTTGCAGGTTCATGATGAACTTATCCTAGAAGTGCCTCAGGATTACGCTGCAGAAACCGCTCGTCTGGTTCAGCAGGAGATGGAAGCTGCGGTTACCCTCAAGGTTCCCTTGAGGGTGAGCGTGGAGACCGGTACGAGATGGGGGGATTTTCATTGATTTTCAGTTTGGGCGCTAGAGGATTCGAACCTCTGACATCCACGGTGTAAACGTGGCGCTCTAACCAGCTGAGCCAAGCGCCCCAACAATGTTATTAAGAGCTTAACCTATATCGTTCTTACCCGTCAACCCCCTCTGCAGCATCTGTAGTGAGGGGACTAAACCGGTAGCCTGCGCCTTCAGCGGTAACCCTGCCTATGGCAGGATAGCGGAGGTGCATACCCGCAATGGGGATCTTGTTTTGCACGGCGTAGTCCAGAACCTGTTTTCGTATGATCCCGGCAGCTTGGGGATCCGTATCATAGCTTACCGAAATAGCAGGAAGGGGAAACTGGACATCCTGCACATGCATCAGATCCCCCCAGATAAGCAGCTTTTGTCCTTTGGATTCTACTTGGTAAAGGGTATGCCCAGGGGTGTGCCCAAACGCAGCCATAGCCCGGATCCCAGGAAACAGTTCCTCCCCGGCTCCGATAGGTCTGGGCAGAAAGGTACGAACCTTGGAGCCGTAAGGGGCAAGGGCTGCTACCGCCCCATGATTAGCCGCGGTTTCGGTCCAATAGGCTTTTTCCTGTTGGGCCAGGTATACGGAAGCCCGGGGAAACAAAGCGGTTCCTCCTTTTTGCAGACCCCCGATATGATCCCCGTGCATGTGGGTAAGGAGTACCGCATCCACCTGGCTAGGATCGACGCCTAAGGTTTTCAGGTGCTCGAATATACTGCCCCCGAATCCGGTGTCTATCACGAGTATCCTGTCAGGGCTGCGGATGAGCAGGGTATTGACCTCAGAGCGATACGTCCCACCAGGGATATACCGGTTGAGGACCTCTCCCGAGGCCCCTAAGAGGATGGAAGGGTTTCCCTGCCCCTGATTTTCTACCAAGAGGTGGACCGTAAATTCTCCCACCTGGCAGGTAAAAATACCTTCATCCGCGGCAAAGCCCTGTACTGCCGCCATACCGCATACAATGCCCCACATAATTTCCCGTTTCATAGGGTACCTCCCTCCTTCTATACACGCCCTTGAAAAATTGTTAATCTTACCCAAGAATACATTCGAAAAAACTGAAATTGTTCTATGACTAGGATATAATGTATTAAGGAGATCCGTCTAGGCTTGCGTAGCCGTTATTAACGGGCGAACGTGGCTTACTAGACGTTTTTTCCAAAGCCAATTTCATGGGAAACGAAGGCACTAACCGAGTTTTGAGATTGGCGCAATGTGTAGCCTTTTCATTTTTAGTTTATTTTTAAGGAGAAATCACGATGAGAAAAATCTTGAGTGGTTTGTTGGGGATGCTGTCTGCGTTTTGCATAGTTTCCTGCGGTGAATTTGCCATTCCTGAGTCCCTAACAATTAAGGGTAATCCGGGGGTCCATCTTCCCCTGGGCAGTCCTTTTGGGGCAAGCGGCCAGTCTATAAACGACTATATCGGGCATGATAAGATT
>JAISGE010000034.1 GCA_031263265.1 Treponema sp. | reverse complement strand
CTCAGGCCAGATCGGCAACAACAATGTGAATTCTGCGGACCTTTTCGCAGAAACGATCCGTCAGGCTGCTGCAGGGGCCTCCTTGAAGCGGGGCGTCCGGGCACTGAAGGTTCCGGCGGTTACGGCCCGCGAGGTTGTGGTGGAAGAAGAAGAGAAGAAGTAAACTCTGGAACAGCGGCCCAGGGGGATGGTTTGTGGAAAAGAGATTCCCCTCCCCCTGAAAGCCTTTCCAAGTTCCTGTACATTCCGGCCCGGGTCGCATCAGTGCTGACCTGGGTCGTGTTTTTTCCTGCATCATGAAAAAAGTCTATAGGAGATACAAACCATGAACATACGAAGCACATCTCAGGCCCTCGCGGTCCTGGGGTTGATCCTCGTGCTCTTCCTCGCGCTGGGCTGTGAACAGCCGGTCAATACCCCTGAGAAAGTCCCGGAAACCCCGGAGAATCCGGTAAATCCCAATAACCCGGAGACTCCCGAAAACCCAGAGCCTTCCAAAACTATCAAGGGTATTGCCGTAGCGTCCCTACCTGACCTGACCTACTACGCAAAAAACCAGACTTTTGACTCTGCCGGTCTTACCGTGGTCTACCAGTATACGGACGGCACCGAAAGCGAGCCCCTGGAGACTTCGGCTTATACGGTTGCTGCGGTGGATACCTCAAGCCCAGGGTCAAAACGGGTGTCGGTACGCTCCGGCGCCTATAGCGCGGTTTATTTTACCATTTATGTGGACCCCTTAGATCGGATTCTGCGCAGCCTGGAAATGACCAGTCCTCCGGCCAAAACCACCTATGCACTGGGAGAAAACTTCAGCATGGACGGCCTGGTCATTTCTGGAACCTACTCAGACGGCGCGGTGGAGTCTATGGACAAGACCCTGGTCTCGATACGGGGCTACGATAAAAGAAAACGGGGTGCGCAAACCATAGTCCTTGGCCTGAACCAGACCAGCTTTGAGGTGCCGGTTACAGTGAAGGTCCCCAGTCACGCGGTGGTAAGCCTTAACCCCTACTTTCGGACCAATACCAACCATGAGACGGCCTTTTACAAACAGGTGTATATAAAAGGAAACTCCTTTGAGTTTGCCAAATCCAACCTAAAAGCCACCGTAGAAGTCAACGGCGTTAAAGTGGAACTCTCGGTCAAAGACGGTACCATCTTGGAGGAAGATGTCCAGGCTTTTAGTTTAAGCCACGCTGGAGTCCAAACCTTCACCCTCACCCTGGATGACGCAACAGTGGAAAGTGAGATCTATGTGGCGGATATAGAACCCGCGGTGTACTTTGACTACGGCTATTTACGCCAGGCCAGCGACCTCAATGGGAACGGCCCGGGGGATGGTAAATACTATGCCCAGCCCAACGAGACCCTGGTCCTTGCCCCGGTCCGGGTTCTCATCGGCTTTGATGGGGATCATAAGGACCTGGGGGCAAGCTACGCCTGGTCTGTGAGTGGCGGTGCTTATGACAATACCGCGGAAACGAACCAGGAGACCTTTGCCTTTACCCCGAAAGCCGCAGGAACCTACACGGTTACGGTGAGCGTTACCGGCAGGAACTACGTTACCGGCCAAAGCATCACCAAAACCGCATCCACTGAGGTGGTCTGTTACACAGGAACCCTGACCCAAGGGTCCTTCACCTCCCCTCTCAAGAACTTTGCCTGCGGCCAAATGAGCGAAGGCGGCACCGGGCATGGCTGGAGTCTTGGATCCGTAGGGGGCTATGAAGTGTGGAAAGTGGAACCCCAGGCATCCTACACCATCACCGGGAACCCATTCGGTACCTGGTCCGAGGCTGGGGTGGTCTGGGTCATGGAAGACAAGAACGGAAACCAGGTTCCAGACGAGCTGTGGTATGAACTCAAAGGCAGTGATGATGACCCAGGGTCCAAGTATACCTCCCTCATCACCCGCCGCTACAGCATCACCTATTTCCGCAGTACGGATACTGAAACGGTAAACGAATACGGCCAGATCATCCGCCGGGTCTACTGGGTGGACAGCAAAGGCCGCACCGGGATCCTCCCTGGAGGCTGGCCCAAGGATTGGGGGGTTACCGGGGACTGGGCAACCTACACCGGTACCCTACTCAGGGATAACGGCAACATCGCCACGGGGAACTACGAGGGTCTCGGTGAAGTAGGGGGCTATGTGGATGCGTTCGGGTTCAGCAAATGGACGGGTGACGCATGGAACAAATTTTCCGTGGCCGATGCAATCCGTGCGGACGGCAGCGCGGCAAACCTAAATGCGGTTAAGTTCATCAAGGTGCAGACCGCGATTCACCACTACGGCGGGATATTCGGCGACTGCTCCACGGAGATAAACAACGCGGACTTCCTGGGAAGCCAGACCGATTTCCCCAATCCTGACGGGGGACACTAAGCAGCAGCCCTAAAAAACAACGGTACTGAGGCTGTTCCAAAACTGAAGTTTTGAAACAGCCTCAATTGCTCCGGTAGTTTGCAATCAACCCCGGGAGCGAATGGCGTGCTCCCGAGGCCTGAAGATCCTTTTTTTCTAAATAATTAAAAAGGATACATAGAATAATCAAAAATTAGTGTTCCATTTTTTTCCACATATGATAGGGGAATTTTTGGATTATTAATATCTTTTCCATTATCACCATGCCACTTCTTTTCCCATGACGAATACCAGTATTCCATTTTAGAAGGTTCTAATCGGTATATTTTTCGTAATTCTATCCATTCATAAATAGCAAAAATCCAAGGAACCAATCTGTATTTAGTAATAATTGTCGGATTCATATGATGGTGTGTTGAAAAACTCTTGGTTAATAATATATTCACAGATTTTAACTCATATTCTTGCCCATTTTCATCAATAGCATCATTTCCCTCGCGTCCGGGAAGAGACTGCAAACCAGTAACAAGCAACATTTGCAGAATTTTTCCACCATTATCTTGAAAAATATCATTTATATTGTATTTTGTTGCCAATTGTTGATATTTTCGTATATACGGAAATAATATTTTCATTTTTTTCAAGTCATTTGTCTCTTTCATTTGTTACTCCTTGAAAAAATCTGTTATTGGCCTCTTGAGTGCAATACTGATTTTTTCCATTACAGCAATGGTTATATTCCGCTCTCCTCGTTCTACAGAGCCAATATACGTTCTATGCAACCCTGCTTTCTCAGCCAGTTCTTCTTGAGAAAGTCTTTGTTTTGTACGAAATTTCCGTACATTATTTGAGAATTTTTCCCTTAAATTCATATTTTAGCCTTGACACTTTAAAGAGAGGGTATTATACTATAGACTATGAGTCTACAGACTATAAGTAGCATTTCTTGTACAGCAATCCCAAAAAATAGAGATAAGATTGGGTTTTCTTCCTATAAAGGGGAGATGCTGGTGGCTGATTCGCTTGACGTACTGGCAACCTTGGCAGACAATTCTATAGACTTGGTTATTACAAGCCCCCCTTTTGCTTTACAAAGAAAAAAAGAATACGGAAATAAAGAACAATGCGAGTATGTTGAATGGTTATCCCAATTTGGTCATCTTGTATTCAGAAAACTAAAAGAAACCGGAAGTTTTGTATTGGACTTGGGGGGAGCATACCAAAAAGGTTTCCCGGTACGAAGTCTTTATAATTTTAGAGTTCCTCTTAAGTTTTGTGATGAATTAGGGTTTTTCCTTGCGGAAGAATTTTTTTGGTATAATCCTTCAAAATTACCCAGTCCAATTGAATGGGTAAACAAAAGAAAAATTCGGGTAAAAGATGCGGTAAATACGGTGTGGTGGTTTTCGAAAACACAATGGCCAAAAGTGAATATTAAGAATGTTCTCATTCCTTATAGCGATAGAATGAAAAAATTACTTGAAAATCCCAATAAATATTATAGACCTAAAGATCGTCCATCAGGTCATTCAATATCAGAAACATTCTCAAATGATAATGGAGGTGCTATCCCTTCTAATTTATTGCAGATATCTAATTCTGAATCAAATAGTCTATATTTAAGAAGATGTAAATTATTAAATATTAAAGGACACCCGGCAAGATTTCCTGAAAAATTACCAGAATTTTTTATAAAAATGCTCACTGATGAAGATGATTTAGTGGTAGATATATTTGGAGGTTCAAATACTACCGGATTTGTTGCGGAAAAATGCAATAGAAAATGGCTCACTATTGAACAAGCAATAGAATATGTTGCTTCTGCTGTTTTACGATTTCTTCCTGAAGATTTTTCTGAAGAAAAAATTACAAAAATATACGAACGAATTATGAGTAATGACTATATAGATTTGTATTCAGAAAATTACCAAAAAGATTTATTTGAAATTATTGAAAAAGAAAAAACGGCGCATAACGAGACTGTCGAAAAAGTCAATAGTGGCGTTTCCCGATTATTTTAATTCTTCGACCGTCTCAACAGGCTTATATCACGACCGTGTATAAGCCTGGATCGGGGTCCCCGGTATTCCATCGAACTCACGTTAGGTATTCGAGATACGCGTAATCTGAATCCAGCCCTTCAGCCCAAACCCATCTTTGCTTTTAAGGCTTCCAGGGCCGCAGCCGCGGCAGTATCCTTTTCCATGGTTTGTAATGTCCGTTCTGCCCCGATCTGCTCTTCTGAACCGGGAAGATGCCCCGCGGCCATGAGGAGTTCTTGTTCGAGCAGATCCGGGTCAATGGTACGTTCCCGTGCGGCAAGACCGGGAAGCTGCTGACGCAGGGTTTCAATCTCGGCTTTTAGGGCGGCAATGTCCGCGGCTAATGCGGTATGCTTGGCGGTGATGCGTTCCGCTTCCTGCTCAGCTTCCCGGGCTAAATCGAAAGCTCCCTGGGAACGGGCCAAGTCAATGCGGGAACGCCATTTTGCCTGCTCTTCCCCCAGTGCGGCGTACTGCTTTTCCATTACTTTTAAGCTGGTGATGTACTGAACCAGAACTTCTTTATGTTTTTGTGCTTCCATAGGCACAACATATCACACCATCTCCCTTATGAGCAAGAATTAGCAAGAAAACAAGTAAGAAAAAAGAACAATCAGGGCTAAAATTTCCGATAGTATACGTATATGCGGAGATTATTATTCAATGGTGTATTACTGGGGACGGTTTTCTTCTATGCGTGCATGCACACCCAGGCTCAACAGCCCCAAGGCCCGACTATGTTGGTCATGGCCGATACAGGGCCTTATTCCATGGTGGAACGTTCTGATTGGCGCCGGTATGATAACGGGAAATACATTGGCCATGTATACCATGAAGTCCGGGCATCTATTATCCCCCAAGCAATCGATCCCAATCCGAGTTCTCCAGGCGTACCAGCACAGAATCCTAGGGCTGAAAATGCTGCAGGCCAAAGCCTGTTGTATCAAGGCAATTTTTTCGTCTTAGAGGAAACCCTGAGGGATATGCGGCAAAGCGCCCAGCCAGTGGACGCGGTGATCCCGGTTAGTTTTCGGATCCGTACCGATGGAACCATCACCATAGATAAGGACCAAGGCTTTCCGTCGCTCCGGGGCTTTCCCACCTTTCCTGCATCCCGGGTCAGACCAGGTTATAAGTGGACGGCTCCGGGAAGCCGGGCAGTGGATCCGTTGCATAGCGGCCAGCCCCTGATCGTTCCTATCATTGCAGAATATGAATATAAGGGGACCGAATGGTATCAGGATGTGCTGGTTCACCGGATCTTTGCCCAATACTCCTCCCGGTACCAAGGAGCGTCAGGGAGAAATACGGAGGCTTTTACCCAGTTGAGGGACACCCATAAAGTTGACATCCTGATCCGCGTGGAAGACGGGCTTCCTCTTTTCATGCGGGATAGCTTGGATGAAACCTATTCCTGGCCTGATGGTTCCACCGTACGATTTGCCGGTTTTACGCTGACCTTTGGCTCCGGGGTAGTTCCTATGGATAAAGATGAAGTAGTAGCAATTTTGGGAAACACCCTGGGTATTGAAAACGTCCCGGAAGACCCGGTCCTCGAACCGGTACTCAGCAGCCCTGAACTGCCGCCTGAAGAACCCCCAACAGGGATCCCGGTTACGGGATTGGAACACGCGGCCATAGACTTAGTCCCGGTCCCTGAAGGGGTACGGCTTACGGTCAAGGATATCCGGTTTGTCCCAGATTCGTCGGAATTTCTTGCTGCAGAAAAACCGCGGCTGGATCTCATTGCTCAAGCCTTACTGCAGATCCCTGAGCGCAGTTTCCTGGTAGAGGGACATACTGCTGCCGCAGGATCCACCGATGGAGACTTGGAACTCTCTATAGAGCGGGCAAAACGTATGGTAGATGAATTGGTGAGCCGGGGTATAAGCCCGGATCGGTTTATTTATAAAGGATGGGGCAGCAGCAAACCCTTGGAGGATAATGCCACAGAGCAGGGCCGCAGCCGCAACCGTCGTGTAGAAATTACCATCCTTGAATAAAGCCCTGCCTTTTTCCTTTTTTTAAGCCGGTTTCATCAACCCGGAGGTTCGCACGAACCGAGTGGTGAAACTGGCTCATCTGATTCAGGTTTATTGGTTCTTACATAATAAGCAGCTACTTGTTTTACGGCTGTTTCTAGTTGAGCCGGTTCTTCAAAGACCGATATGCCTGCCAAGTTCAGCCCCTGCTGGGCACGAGGACCTATCTTGGCAACCAGGACAGCAGCACAATCCCGTAGGATTTCAATCCGCGCTGCCATCCCGGCTGCCGTATGGCCACCTGCTTCACAGAGCGGAGGTACTGAACGTCTTTCCACCAAGACCCCGGTTCCGTCTCGCTGGACATCAATGATATAGAACCAACGAGAACGGCCGAAATGTTCGGTTATCAGTACCCCGTCAATACTGGCAACGGCAATTCTCCAACTCATAGGATGCTCCAAGATGCCGTGGAAGCAGGTACCATCAAACTTACTCTTCCCAGAGCCAGGTCGAGAGGTATCGTTCTCCGGTATCCGGGAGCACTGCCACGATGGTTTTACCCTTATTCTCGGGACGTTTAGCAATGGTCAGCGCCGCTTCAAGAGCCGATCCTGCAGATATTCCCACTAAGATACCCTCTTCTTTGGCCAAACGCCGGGCAATGGTACCTGCCTTAACATCGTCGGTTTGGTAAATTTCATCCACCAGATCCTTACCGTATACCTGGGGAACAAAGCCTGCACCAATGCCCTGGATCTTGTGGGGGCCAGGCAGTCCACCGGAAAGGACAGGAGAAGCAGATGGTTCTACCGCAATCACCTTCACCGAAGGCTTCTGGGCTTTAAGGTATTTGCCTGCACCGGTGATGGTGCCCCCGGTTCCAACCCCGCCGATAAGGATGTCCACTGCTCCCTCGGTATCTTTCCAGATTTCAGGCCCTGTGGTTTCCTCATGGATCTTGGGGTTTGCGGGGTTGTTAAACTGCTGGGGAATGAAGGCATGGGGATACTTTGCGGCCAGTTCCTCTGCCTTAGCAATGGCCCCTTTCATACCCTTGGCCCCTTCAGTCAACTCCAATTCTGCACCCAGGGCTTTAAGCAGTTTCCGCCGCTCAATGCTCATGGTTTCAGGCATGGTGAGGATGATCCGGTATCCCTTGACTGCGGCCACGAATGCCAAGCCAATACCAGTATTACCGCTGGTTGGTTCGATGATAACGGTATCCTTGGTAATTTTGCCTTCCTGTTCTCCCGCCTCGATCATCGCCAGGGCGATCCTATCTTTAACACTGGAAAAGGGGTTGAAACTTTCCAGTTTCACATATACCGTTGCCTCGCTGTCATTCAGCTTGTTGATTCTAACGATAGGGGTATTCCCTATAAGATCCGTAATTTTTTCGACTCGTGCCATATATGGCTCCTTTAGTAAGGTGTATAATCAGCATAATGCCTACTAAATATAGAGAAATTATATAAAGAAAAGTTACTACTGTCAAGGGGTGTGTCGCCTCAAAACTAAAATTTAGCCAGGAAAAGAAGCGGAAGGATTGCCGCGCTGAAATTACACCGCTGCTATGCAGCAAAAAGAACCGCCCCCGTGAGGGGGTGGTTCAGGTTCCGCAGGATGCGGACATTCAGCGCGACTGGGTTACTTCTTGGTTAATTTCATGCCGTCGAGGGTGAGGGTTGAACCGGAGACCGTGTAGGGCATAGCAGAACCTCTTGAAGAAGAATCGAAGCTAGAGGAATACATAAAGAGGGAATTCCCGTCCGCCTT
>JAISGE010000147.1 GCA_031263265.1 Treponema sp. | reverse complement strand
ATTTGGGAGGTGATCCACAAAGTATGATGGGAGAATCCTTGTACTAATCTAAGGAACGCTAATTCATTGTAGTATAATGCACTATGTTCATTAGTCTTTAACCGATTTTTACCTCATCATACTTTGTAGATCACCACCGTATATTAGGGAGTAGCAATTAACGGCTGCGCTTATCCGCCTGGAACTGACAGCCGTCAGTTCCAGGCCAAACCATAGGAGATGATGTTATGAACATGAAGGAACCCCAACCATTACCAAAAGGCAGAAAACCGGCTCCCCCTCCACCGGCCCCTCCCTCCAAGAAAAGAACATGCAGGGAATGTTGCCTAGTTTGTCCCAAAATGGGAAATAGCCAGGTTGGAGAAAGCCCTGGCGGTGGAGCAGCAGCGCGCAGATAACTCATGTATGATGAGTTATATAATTTTTAAGGAGTTTTTTATGAAAGAAAACGGAGCAAAGGGAACCCTTTCTGCTTGGATTAAAGCCGGAATAGGGGTTCTTGTGGTAGTCTTGGCGGTGTTACTTCTTAACCCACTTTCCTGTGTCGGTTCTAATGAGCGGGGAATTAAAATCATGTTCGGAGCGGTTAAGGATACCGTATTACAGCCGGGTATCCATACTCATGTCCCCTTGGTTGAGCGGATTCAGAAATACTCCATTGTTCCGTCTGAAATAAAGATGGAAATACCGGTTGGCTCTTCCGGGGCGATAACCAAGGATAATCAGACCGTTGGGGTGGTGGTTACCGCATTCTGGCGGTACGCCGAGGATCGTATCCCGGAAATAGGCAAGAATTATACTGAGGAGCGGTTAAAGGCGATAATAAAATCCACGGGAGAAGCGGCGGTAAAGAATACCATAGGACAATATACGATATTTGATCTGGCCATATCGCAAAGTGAGATAACGGAAAAGATAAAAAATACCGTAATAGCAAGTCTTAACCAATATCCCGTTGAACTAACCGATGTAAAACTGACGAATTATGATTGGTCTGATGAGTTTGACCGGCAGATAGCGGAGACCATGAATCGGGCACAGCAAGTACGGCAGAAGGAGCAGGAACTTGAAACGGCAAAACTTGAGTCCCAAAAACAGGTAGCGGTAGCTGAGGCGGAACGGGATGCGATAATCGCCCGGGCGGAAGGGGAGAAACAGCGGGTAGCCTTGGAAGCGGAGGCAAAAGTCCTTGAAGGTGAAGGGATACGAAAATACAATGAAGCCATATCCCAAAACCTGAGTATTGAAATCCGTATGAGGGAATTGGAGATAGAGAAGATACGGGTTGAGCGGTGGGACGGAAAATATGTACCGAATAATATGTATGGACCGATACCCGTAAACACACAAGGCGGAATACAGGGACGCTAATGTTTAATCCGGGGGATCAGAGGGAATCCCCCGGCATTATTATTGAAGAGTAATACGACTGCCGTCTATCTATCCAAGTACTTTATGCTCATTTTATGCACAATAAAAGATATTCTTCTTTATTATAAATATCATAATTTATTATACAAAAAAGAAATACGATTTGGAGAATAGGGGATTCGAACCCCTGACCTATAGATTGCGAACCTATCGCTCTACCAACTGAGCTAATTCCCCATACCTCTTTTCCTCAATTACTCATGATTTTATCAAACTCTATAACATTGATCAAGGGGAGTATACGGGTTTTTACCCTTTTTTACCTGTTTTTTTCTATAATGGGTTAGCCCCATAAGGTCTAGTAGTCCCTCCGGTTTTATGTTAGAATATCTATATGGAAACCCTTGGATATTATAATGGGGCAATTGGTCTTTTGGACGAGTTGCGGATACCCATGAATGACCGGGCATGTTGGTTTGGGGATGGAGTTTATGAAGCTACGGTCAGTGCAAATTATATCATCTTTGCATTAGAGGAACACATTAATCGCTTTTTTAACAGCGCGGCTTTGCTGCGCATGAGCCCGACGATTACCAAGACCCAATTAGCTGAACTTTTGAATACCTTGGTGCATAAGGTTGATAGTCCCACCCAATTCGTATATTGGCAAATGACTAGGGGCACTGCCCCACGAACCCATACGTTCCCTGAACATACGGCGCCCAATCTATGGGTGATGCTCAAGCCCCAGGTCTTCAAAGATATTTATCAAAAAATAAAGCTTATCACTGTGGAAGATACTCGGTTTCTCCACTGTAACATCAAAACCCTAAACCTCTTGCCCAATGTGCTGGCCAGTGAAAAGGCAAAACAGGCAGGGTGTGTTGAGGCGGTGTTCCATCGAGGGAATCGGATAACCGAAGGTTCCCACAGCAATGTGCATATCCTGAAAGACGGGATTTTCCGTACTGCCCCTCTGGATAATCTGATTCTTCCCGGTATCTCCCGAGCCCATATCATTGCCCATTGCGTGAAACTCGGCATACCAGTCGATGAAACGCCTTTTACCCTCGAGGAAATGTTCGAAGCCGATGAGATTATGATTTCCAGCGTATCGACTTTTTGCATGTCTGCAAGCTACATCGACGGTTACCAGGTAGGCGGGAAGGATCCGGAACGGTTACGCCAGATTCAAGATGCATTTTTAGAGGAATTCTACCAGTTTACCCAAACCGCCAACCACTCAGCCAGCGGAAGAAAGCAATCAGTCCATAAGCACGGTACCTAGAGAAACCATTACGAGAAGGAACGGAGAAACTGCACAAGCGGTTCTTCCCAAGAGGAAGCTCCCGCAGCTTCGGTGAGAAACCCGGTATACCGTTCCATAATATAGTTCCTGATGAGGGTGCTGTCCTGAGGGCTAGGCTTTTTGCTCTGTATAAAAAGCCGAGAAACAAAGGTATGCGCCTCTTCTGGGGAAAAGAGGGTCTGGTCAAAACAGGTCATCGCATACATGGCCGCGGCGATACAGTTGATACTGTGCTGCTTCACATAGAGTATGGCTTCGGTAATAGCCACCGCGCCTTGTTTGACTTCCTCAAGCTGCGGGGCAAACCGTTGGGTATCCCCTAAGGAATGGATAATTCCTTGAAATGCAGTGTACGTTCGGATGACCACCATCACATGGAGGCTGGGGATACACATGAGGTGGGGATCGGTCCCGTGGATCAACATAAAGCGGGGATGCCTCAGGTACCGGGGCCGTTTAGTGGTGGACAGGTTTTTTGTATATACTTGGGCGGCAAAGGCATATACCTTCCCCATAGAATCAAGAAAATCAATAACCGGACCTATCCCCTTGCGACGGTAGGTGCGCAGTAAAAAACCCATGAGCCGTACCCAAAACGCGATAAAGTCAAGGTACCGGCTTACCCACCAGGGGCTAAAGGGTATGGTGGCGTCTAGGGGATGATCCACCGAAGTAACCGGAACCAAGCGGGGAAACAGGGCGAACTTATACTGGAGAAAGAAGAAATAGTAAAAAATGGATTTAAGGCACCGAAGCCCTGCACGTCTCATGGATGGATTGGCTGCTATTTTAAGAACCGTAAGACCCAAGGGTTCCTCGGCGACTTTTTCCGTTATAATGCTCGTGCTCCTCACAGGGGATATCTGTTCCTCATGGTACCATACTCAAGGAGGTATTGTTAGCTAGGAAGGGTTATACTCGCCGGTCGTCGTTCCTACAGGCTCGGTATTCCATCGAACTCACGGTACCTAATAAAGTCCACCGCGAAAACCGGTGGACTTTTTATACGGCGGGTAGCACAACCGGGGACTATGCAGCCAACGGTACGGGCGACTTATTTGTATTTGGCGGTGCGGGCGTCGGAAATAACGCCGCTGTAGTTCAAGCCGTAGCCGAAATCGTAGACGTTGCCCATTTCATCGGTATACGGGGTAAGGTCCTGACCAACATCTTCTTGATTGGCTTCCACGGTGATCATATCTTTGGGGAACTGCATAGGCAGCAAGCCTTTTGGTTCTGTTTTTCCTAGAAGAATATCGAAATATGCAGCATCGTCTACGGAGAAGCCGGTAACAATAGCGTCAGCCTGCGCTTCGAACTCCCCGACAATTACCGGATTTTTCGCTTTGAGGGCTACCAACACCGGAATATGTTTTCCGGTATTTGCTTCGATGGCCGCAGCGGCTTTCTTTGCGTTCAGGAACGCATCAAGATCGTATTCGTTGGAAATCCAGGAGGTTTTATGGTAATAGGAGCGGTTTTGTTTTGAGCCGTCGTCCAGAATATCCCCGCTTAGGGAGGTCTGGCGCACCCCGGCGCTGGAAGCCGTGTAGGGCCGGTACTGCAGCGAGAGGGGATAGAAAGTGCTCTCGTCTTTGACGAATCCCGCGCTGCTGAACACGCCCCCAGAGTCAGGACTCTGCATCCCTACGATGATAAGATCTACATGGGAAAGGTCCGGAGCGGTAAAGCCGGTTACGGTTCCCACGGCATCCTTGACCTGCGTATCGGTGAGAACCTCTTTGAAATACCCCTTGGCGGTCTCGATATTCAAGGTAGGATCCGCAGTATCAACCGCGGGATCCCAGACGGTCGGGAAATTGTGATGAATCGAAGAAGGAATATAGGCAACTTTATCTTTGTAGCTGTCCAGAAGTCCGGCTCGGATAACGCTGTTTTTATTCTTGAGCATTACAATCGAAGCAAGCTGCGCCTGATAACCGGCATCCCGCTTATCCTGACTGCCCACAGAAGCTTTGGATTCATGGAGGTTAAGATAAGGATTTTCAAACAATCCTACGTTAAAAAGCATAGTAAGCAGCCGTTTGCCGGAAAGCTGGAACCGCTCTTGTGCGGAGGCTTCGCCGAAATTCTTTACCCACATATCGTAGGCTGCGAGGATCGGTTTTTTATCGTTGTTGCCACCGAACATATCCATTCCGGCCAGCAGGATTGCGTAATGCCGTTCTTCTACGGAGAGGTTTTCCGCGCCCCATGCCATACCAAAGGAGGGTTGAGCCGGATCGTTCATCGCTACGGTAACGCCCCAGTCGGTACAGAGAACGCCCTCGTATTGGTTGTCTTTCCGGAGTATATCGATTTTGGCTTGATCATACGCAGAACCTCTGTTTAGACCGAAGAGGGGATTCCCATCCGCGCCGATGGCTACCGAGTAAGAAAGCATCATAGAAGCGGCTTGTTTGGTTTTGCCTTTCAGGTTGAGCCCCCCGTCGATAAAGGGTTTGAGGTGTTCTTGGAAATTATTACTAGGATACACGGCGTATTTGCCGCCTTCGAGGTGGGATTCCCGGCCGCTTTCGCCCATACCGTCTCCGGGGAAGTGTTTGATCATAGCATTAATCGACCGGACTCCCCAGCCGGTATCTTGTCCATTGATGTAGGTAGATTGGGAACCGTCAACGTAGGCTTCGGCCATATCAACGGCGAGCTGGGTATTTTCACCGAAGGTACCGTCGAATCTGAGCCATCGGGGATCGGTTGCGAGTTCGATTTGGGGGCCCAGGGCAGTAGCGATACCCATTCCCCGGTATTCTTCTGCGGCGGTACGGGCGAATGTCCGCATAATTTCCGGGTCGAAGGTTGCGGCGATGCCTAAATTCGAGGGCCACCGGGAAATATCTTCGCCTCCTGCGTTATACTGGGCATCGGATCCGGCGGTGCTTCGGGGATCGGAGCTGAAGTTTACAGGAATGACTTTATGCCCGTCTTTGAGGAAGCCTTCTACATAGGCCTGCATAGCGTTGTTCCAGCTTACCAGGGCTTCGACATTGTTGCTTCCGGCGTTCAGCACGTTTCTGAGGTTGTCTTCTTTAAGGTATTTCTTTTGCGCGTCTGTTAACCCGGCTTCCGGGTTCCGTTCATGGGAACTGAAGAGCATTAACCCGGCAATTTCGTCAATGGTCAGCTCTTTGGACAGCGCTTCCGCCCGTTCACCGGCGGATTTCCGCCAATCTTCCCAGACATCAAGTTTGCCGTTGCCGTTCATGTCTTTAAAGAAATAGGTATCGTTACCTTCTTTCACGTTCAGCACTTGCAGTCCGCTGTTTTTGGCGTAGCCCAACGTGGGACCGCCGTTAGGATTGGCTACGGTAACGTAGTCCGTACTCTTGGTGTTAATTTCTTGGGTGGATTTGTTGCTGATGCACGCACTTAAGAACAGGCAGCCTGCGGCAACTCCGCAAATATGAGCAAACTTCATACATTCCTCTCTATTTGGATGGGTATTTTTTTAGTTATAGGCCACATCCTCTATGCCGTCAAGGTTTCGCGTTGCCTCATGAAAAAGGTTACCCCAATTAAAATAAGGGGGATCCGAAGGAGGCACTCGGCTAACCGGATACCACCGGAAATACGCCCAAAATTTTTCAAAAACCTTCGTAATGTTACATTGCTGCTTGGGCAATGCGTGCCCTTTAAGACCGGGTTCTTTTCCGGTATCCTTAAGGATAATCATTTTTTTGGAGGAATAATGATCAAACGTTTACTGCCCTTTTTATTTTTTTTTCGTGCTCTATCCCTTTCCTATGGACAAGATGCGGTAAACCCGATGGTTCAGTTGGACAACACGGTAAAAAGTCTCGCCGCCGAGATCAGCAAAACACTTCCCGCTGGGGAGAATCCGAAGGTTAGCGTCAGTTCATGGAATTACCGCGATTCGGCGCCGGACTTCAGTTCCTATTGGGCCGCCCAGCTTGTGGAGGAATTGACCAATATTTCGGGTCGGTCCTTTGTTCTGGTTTCCATGGGCGCTTCGGACTGGACACTGGCAGGCGAAATTGTTGAGTCCGCCAATGTTATACGGGTGTATACCCGGCTTATCCGTTCAAGGGATCATTCAATTGTGGCAAGTTTTCATTCGGATTTTGAACCGAGCGAGTATCTTGTCGAAATGCTTGCCGGGAGCGGCTCATCTTTCCGGAGGTCATCGGTTTCCCGGGACGCCTATGAAGTGGACAGCCTTGAAAACCCTCTGGCCGTGGAAATAGCGGCAGATTCCGGCGGCCCGGTGATAAACCGTACGATTCACACGGAAAACGACACGGATTACTTTTTGCTGGTCCCGGACCGGGACGGTAGGCTGGTAATGGAGACCAGCGGGGATACGGTGGATACCATAATGGCATTATACGATGCCGCCACCCAGAGGCAACTTACCTCGAATGACGACGGCGGTTCCAACGAGAATGCCCGGATCCAGTACCAGGTGCGTTCGGGGGAACGCTACATCGCCAGTGTCCGCAGTTATGGAAGCGACGTGGGAAGGTATGGTTTTCACGCATGGATAGTCGAGGCCATAAGCGCCGACGAATATGAGGATGACAACGACCGTGATTCCGCCAAAGAAATACATCTCGGGACCCCTCAGCAACATACCTTTACCACCGGGAACGACGTTGACTGGGTTACCTTTAGAATAGACCGGGCCGGCCGTTATGAGATCCGCGTCCGGGGGGTGAATTCCACCCGGCTTGATACCTACATTGAATTGTACGACCGGGATCTTAATTTCATCAACGAAAACGACGATGGCGGTGAATATTATGATTCCCGGCTCTCCGTAAATCTTCAGCCCGGAACCTATTATTTAAAGGTAGAATGTTTTGACAACTATCCGGAGGAACCCTACACAATCAGGATAGACGAGAGGAGTCCCGGCCCGCTCTCACGGTCAAGGGAGGCGATGCTGCTCCCCGGGGGATTGACCTAATGCCATACTTTAATTATACTATATCTATTGCAGTATACTTAAAGATAGGAATCCATGGCTTATTCGGTAGAAAAAATAGAAAAATTTGGTGAGAAAATACGCTCCTTTCGGGAGCGGCGATCTCTTACCTTGCGGGAAGTAGCGGATCGTGCAGGGGTAAGTGAGAGCCTGGTTTCCCAAATTGAGCGGAATCGGGTTTCTCCTGCTTTGGATACCCTTTTGGCCCTGGCAGATGCCTTGGATATGGACTTGGCGTATCTTTTTGCCGGTTATCGCCGGGAACGTCCGGTGAAGCTCACCAAGCGTCATGAACGGGTTTCTTTTACCAAACCGGGGATCCGGTACGAACGGCTGGCACAGCTTGAGGGGCAGGATCACCAGGGAGGTATTGAGGCATATTGTATCACGATTGAACCAGGATCCCAAACCGGAAGCACCGAATACGGCCATCAAGGCTGGGAACTGGGTATGGTTGAAGCAGGGAAGGCGGCATTGAGCTTGGGAAACCGCACCTATGAGCTGGTTCCTGGGGATTCCATCAGTTTTAGATCTGATGCCCCCCATGTACTGGCCAACACCGGTACTGAGCTGCTTCGGGTACTGTGGATCATCTCTCCGCCTAAAGGAGCATGGGGAACAGCCTGGGGGCAGTAAACCAGCAACAGAAAAAAAAGACATCAATTATGGAGGTGATATGGGTAAAACCTTAGCGGAAAAGATATTTGATACCCATGTAGTGGATCGACCCTTCGGTGAAACCTGGGTCTTGCGATTGGATCGGGTATTTTGCCACGAGATAACCACGCCTATTGCACTCAGTGATCTGGTGAGCAAACATCTTGATCAGGTCTTTGATCCTTTGAAGATTAAGGTGGTAATAGACCATGTGAGTCCTGCCAAAGATTCAAAAACCGCGGAACAGGGCAAGATCCTGCGGGATTGGGTCAAACGGCAGGGAATCCCTGACTTTTTTGACATTGGCAGAAACGGGGTCTGTCACGCCCTCTTCCCTGAAAAAGGCTTTGTGAGGCCCGGATACACGGTTATCATGGGAGACAGCCATACCTGTACCCACGGCGCATTCGGGGCGTTTGCCGCAGGGGTCGGAACTACCGACCTGGAGGTGGGGATCCTCAAGGGGGTCTGTGCGTTCAAGAAGCCCGAAACCGTGCAAATCCAGCTTACCGGTACCCTTAAACCTGGGGTCTTTGCCAAGGATGTGATCCTGGCGGTGATCGCCCAGCTTGGGGTTGCCGGGGCAACCGATAAGGTGATGGAATTCCGGGGGCCGGTCCTTGACGGCTTGAGTATGGAAGGTAGGATGACCCTCTGTAACATGGCGGTTGAAGCAGGGGCAACTTCCGGGGTTTGTATGCCGGATAAAACCACGGTGGAGTATTTATGGCCCTTTATTGGCCCGGAAGGGGATAAGACCTACCAGACCAAAGCAGAGGCTCTGGCTGGGTTTACGCAATGGTGGAGTGACGATGATGCGGTTTACGCCGGCGTGGTAAGCCTGGATTGTACTGACCTTGAGCCTTTGGCCACAGTAGGGTATAAACCGGATCAGGTTAAACCCATCAGGGAATTGCGGGGTACTGAGGTGGATCAGGTGTATATTGGTTCCTGTACCAATGGCCGTATTGAAGATCTCCGAGAGGCTGCACAAGTGCTGCAGGGACAGAAGGTCAGTCCGCGGGTGCGGGCAATCCTTTCGCCTGCTACCCCAGGGGTATATACGCAGGCCCTCAAGGAAGGACTCATCTCACGGTTCCAAGACGCTGGTTTCTGCATTACGAACCCGACCTGCGGGGCATGTCTGGGCATGTCCAATGGGGTCTTGGCCTCAGGGGAGGTATGCGCGGCTACTACGAACCGTAACTTTTACGGCCGTATGGGCAAGGGGGGCATGGTTCATCTGATGAGCCCTGCTTCCGCTGCAGCTACTGCGGTCTTGGGATACATCGCACGAGCAGAAGACCTGGCTCAATGAACACGATGCAGAAGTAGAGGATAGAGAGAGGAATAGAGACATGAAAACATTTGGTGGAGCAGTGTTGTTTTTAGACCGTAGTGATATCAATACCGATGAGATTATTCCGGCAAAATATTTGACCGAACATTCCAAGGAAGCCCTCAAACCCTATCTGCTGGAAGATTTAAAGCTCCCCGGCTTTGATCCAGCCCAAGATACTGCGGGAATTGGGGCGATTGTAAGCCGGGCGAATTTCGGCTGCGGCAGTTCCCGGGAACATGCGCCTTGGGCGCTTGAAGTAACGGGTATCCACATCGTCATTGCGGAGAGTTTTGCCCGGATATTCAGGCAGAACATGTACAACTGCGGCATGATCGCGGCGGAGCTGCCCGCGGCAAGGATTGAAACCCTGTTCAGGGAATTTGCCGGGATAAAGACCACCCTTTCGGTCAATATCGAGTCCAGTACCTTGAGCTTCAAAGCAGGGGATACGGTGCAGACCTTGCCTTTTATGCTCAAGGACTTTGAGCGGGCTTTGGTGGAAGCGGGGGGCTGGGTGGAATACGCGGCTGCCCGGTATTGACCGGCATGTAACTCGCTGGACTGCATGTCCAGCGATAGGTGTGTACCCATGGATCAGGATAAGCCCCGGCTGCCGAATTGTCTTAAATGCCTGTATTATAAGCTTACCTGGGAACAGGCATACCCCCATTCCTGTGGGATTTTTAGTATCAAAAGCCGGAACATACCGGCTATGGAAGTATTTTTGGCAACCGGTCATCATTGCCCTGAGTTTCACCTAAAAAGTCCGTAAAAGACCCCTTACAGTCTGATCCTGCCCCTGAAACTCCGGGACAGGGTAAGCCTATCAGTATATTCCAAGTCTCCCCCCACCGGAAGCCCCGATGCAAGGCGGGTAACGTCAACCTGATACCCCTTGAGCAGTTGCTGTACATACAGGGCAGTGGTATCTCCTTCCACCGTGGGATTTAGGGCAAGGATGACTTCCCGGATATGTTCCTGAGGGATCCGGTTTAAAAGCGGGTTGATAGCCAGATCCCCGGGATTTATTCCCTCCAAAGGCGCGATAAGCCCCCCCAGCACATGGAAGCGCCCCCGGAATTCCCGGGATTCTTCGATGACCTGTACATCCTGGGCGCGTTCAACCACACAGATAATGGGATCCCGGCTGGTATCCGCACAAATAGGGCAGGGCTCTTGTTCGGTAAAATTCCCGCAGACGGTACAGCGGATAATCTCCTGATGCAGATCCCCAATATGTTCTGCCAGGACCTGGGCATACTGGGGATCCCCGTCAAGCAGGTAATACACCATCCGGCGGGCGCTCTTTTTCCCCAGCCCCGGAAACTTGGACAAAAGGATCACCAGCCGGTCAATGGCATTCATGAAATTCCCGAACCAGGGAAACCAGGGCTCATACCAGGTATTTGCAGGCCCCCGGTAAGGGCACCCATTTCTCGATTAATGGCTTCTCTGACTTTTTCCATGGCATTGGTAAAGGCCGCGATGATAAGGTCTTGGAGCATTTCTGCTTCATCGGGATTGACCACTTCCTTGGCAATCCGTATGGCTATCATTTCAATACGTCCGTTCAGGTCTATTTCTACCATACCGCCCCCGGCAGAACCAGTTACCATAACCGCGCCAAGTTTTTCCTGAAACACACTCATCTGCTCTTGAATCTTCTGGGCATTCTTGAGGATATCAAAGGGATTCATATTCATTGCATACTCCGATTGGGATTTCTTACTTTTCCTTTACAACAGTACCTCGAAACAACCGGAGTACCCGTTCTGCTTGGGGGGCTAACCGGGGCAAATCAGGACTTCCATTATGATGCTCGGTACGGTCTACTGGGTCTATACTACCAAGTCTCTTAGGTTCTTGTCTTCCCGTCTCTGGTACTGGATCAGACGATTCATGCTGGGCCGGGGATACAGGTTTTGCCGAGTCTGGCGGAGGAGTACCTGATACTTTCGCCGCTAGTAAGCGATCAAACGTTTCGGCCAAGGATCCCGCTTTGCCGGAACTAAGTGTCCGGCTTGGTTCCTGCACTGATTCTGGGGATGCTGCAGGAAACCGGGGAGGAGCCTCCGGTGCAGGAGGTATCGGGGAATCATGGGCTACCAATCCGGTACTCCTTGCGTTTCCACCTTCCTCTCTTACAGGATCCAGGAGGCCCAGGGCTGCCTGGGCTTTGGTAACGGCAGCCCGGAGTTCCAGAGGAGAAATCCACTGGCCAAGCCAGCAGAGTTTTGAAACCACGGTTTCCAGCTCAAAGCGCGGGGCAATAGAATACCGGATGTCCCGGTACAGGGCCAGCAGCAAATCCAGGGCATGTTCCAGTTGCAAGGTATTGAGGTGCTCCAAGACCTTGACCGAGAAGCGTTCTGGACTGTAATCCAGTAGGGACTCCCGGGTAATACCGACTTTTATGAACAAGAGGCTATGATAATACCCTGCCAAATCAATGATGAACTGTTCAACCGCGACCCCGGCATTGAGCATATCGTCAATCAGGAGAAAGGCTTGGGTACTATCATTTTCCACGCAGGCTTCGGCTAGGGCATTGAGCTTATCCAAGCCCACGAGTCCTAGCTTTTCCCGGATAAGGGCGGATCGGATATGGCCGTCAGAAAAAGACGCTACTTGGTCGAACAGGGTATAGGCATCCCGAAGACTGCCGGTGGATTCTTTAGCAATCCAGAACAGGGCCTCATCCTCAGCCAGGATGTGCATTTCTTCACAGGTAGTCTTTAGAATTGCCGCAATCATCTCAATGGGGATGAGCCTAAAGGCGAACTGCTGACAACGGCTTTTAATAGTGGCCGGAACCTTGTGAAGCTCGGTGGTGGCAAAGATAAAGACGATATACGGCGGAGGTTCTTCGATGGTTTTAAGCAGGGCATTGAAGGCACTGTTGGAAAGCATGTGGACCTCATCAATGATATAGACCTTATAACGCCCGGCATGAGGCGGGAACAGCACCTCATCCTTGATTTGGCGTACATCATTAACCCCGGTATTAGAAGCCCCGTCGATCTCGATAATATCCAGACTTGCCCCCCGGCTAATTTCTTGACAAGAGGGACAGACTCCGCAGGGAATAGCCGTAGGCCCCTGTTCACAGTTAAGGGATCGGGCAAGTATCCGGGCAGCGCTGGTCTTTCCGCAGCCTCGAGGCCCAGAAAAAAGGTAGGCATGGGCAATATGCCCCTGTTCAAGGGAATTTTTCAAGGTGGCTACTACAAAATCCTGCCCGGCTAGTTCATCAAAGGTTTTAGGACGCCGCCTTGTCGCGGTTACTTCATAAGCCATGTTCTTAGTATATCGTGAATCAGAGACAAAAAAAACCCCGTAACCAGGGTGGACCAAAGCCCATCCACGGCGCAACCGGCTTCCGCTTACCGTTGCTTCCTTCCGGACCTGGCGGGGTTGGGCGGTGCCTGTTCGCATGGTTCCTAGCTACAGGGTAATATGACTATATAACCATACGCGAGGTATTGTCAAGCGGTTCCCTACCTCAAATCAAAGGGTTTCAAGAGCTTATCTACCGCTACGGGTTTACCCTTTTCATCATCAACCGTAACTTTGGCGAAGATCCAACCCGCGATACGGGCCGGATCAGTCCCTGCAGCAATGAACGGTTCGGGGTTAAGGACAAAGACCATGTCCTTGTCGTTGGTGCTCATGTCCTTGGCCCACTCAAACATAGTACCGTCCCCGATATTTACGCCATAGTGATCGAGCGCGCTGTGGTAGCCGATTACCTGCCTATGTAGTTTGACGAGTTGTTGGTATGAGGCAAGGGGAGTTACGTCGCCTTGATACTTCACAGTTTCTGTCCCCAGTTTTGCGCCTACCATGATTTTGCCTTCGTAGAAGGTATAATTATTAGGCAGCTTTTCAGGATCAAGTCCTGCGGCAATAAAGGGAGCCGCGTCAAATTCCAGCATCACGTCATGGAACGGGCTTTCCGCATAATTCTGGCTCCAGATAAAACGGGCACTGCCGTCGGGAGCGGCAAGAGACCAGCCACGGTTCACCTCATCAGCCGTAAGATGCTGAGGTATCTGCTGTAAAACCTGGTCAAAAGAAGCCGTGGAACCGGTTCCTACCACGTCAAGTTTCCCACAGGAAAGGGCCGCCGTTAAAACAAGCAGCGCAAGTACGGCGGGGATGATACGGTTTGCGGTCAATTTCATAGTTTACTCCTCATCTATATCTTTTGGACGGATTGAAGCGCTTGAGACGCAGGGCATTGGTCAGTACCGATACCGAACTCATGCTCATCGCCGCAGCAGCAAAGATGGGGTTGAGCAACGGGCCGCCAAACAGGTACAGTACCCCCGCGGCAATGGGGATGCCCAGGGAGTTGTAACCAAATGCCCAGAACAGGTTCTGCTTGATGATGCGGATCGTCTGCTTGCTCAAGTTGATGGCAGTGGGCACATCCATGAGATCGCTGTGCATAAGCACAATGTCCGCAGATTCCATCGCCACATCAGTACCGCTCCCAATGGCAATACCGATGTCTGCCTGGGCTAGGGCCGGTGCATCGTTGATACCGTCACCGACCATCGCAACCGTGCGGCCTTCCCCTTGCAGCTTCTTTACTTCCGCGGACTTGTCCTGGGGCAAGACCTCCGCAAGTACCCGGTCAATGCCCACTTGTTTTGCAATGGCTGCGGCAGTCTTCGTGTTGTCCCCGGTGATCATGGCTACCTGGATTCCCATCTTGTGGAGCCGGGCAACCGCCTCTTGACTGCTCTTTTTAAGCACATCCGCCACCGCCACGATTCCTGCAAGGGTTCCGTCAAGGGCAATGTACATCGGAGTCTTCCCTTCAGCGGCCAGCCGGTCGCCGGCAGCTTCCAGTTCTCCCAAGGGAATGTTCTGCTCCTCCATGAGTTTGCGGTTTCCGGCCAAGACCTTTATGCCCTTGATACGGGCTTCGATACCCTGCCCTGGTATGGCTTGAAACTGGTCGATAGGGAAAAGGTCTAGCCCCTTCTGTTGTGCGCGCTGTACCATCGCCTGTCCCAGGGGATGCTCCGAGCCTTTTTCTGCAGAAGCGCTTATCCTCAAAAGGTAGGTTTCCTCAAGTCCTGCTGCGGTAATCACATCGGTAAGTTCCGGCTTTCCCTCGGTGAGGGTTCCGGTCTTGTCAAAGACGATGGTGTTGATCTTGTGGGCGGTCTCCAGGGCCTCGCCGCCTTTAATCAGGATGCCCTGTTCTGCGCCTTTGCCGGTACCCACCATGATCGCGGTGGGCGTGGCCAGCCCCAGCGCACAGGGGCAGGCAATAACCAGTACGGAAATGAAAATCGTAAGGGCAAACTCAACCGTCGATTTTCCAGGCGGGAGCGTTACAAGCCCTCCAGAGGCCGCAATAAACCAGGCCATACCCGCAGCCAAGGCAATCCCACAAACAATAGGGACAAAGTATCCTGACACCACATCCGCCAGTTGGGCTATGGGCGCCTTGGAACCCTGGGCATCCTCTACCAGCTTGATGATCTGGGCCAGCGCGGTATCGCTGCCCACTTTCTCCGCCTTGAAGTGTATCACCCCGTTGGCGTTGATGGTGGCGCCATAGACCTTGTCCCCGGCCTTTTTGTCCACCGGCATACTTTCACCGGTGAGCATGGATTCGTCGATGGCGGTCTGTCCTTGGGTAACCACGCCGTCTACGGGTATTTTTGCCCCGGGCTTTACGATGATGATGTCCCCGGGGATTACTTCGTCAATGGGGATTTCTTTTTCGGTTCCGTTTTCGAGGATCACGGCGGTCTTGGGGGCAAGGCCCATGAGTTTCTTGATGGCTTCGCTGGTTCTGCCTTTGGATATTGCTTCCAGGGTTTTTCCCAGCAGGATGAGGGCGATGATCACCCCTGCGGTTTCAAAGTAAAGAGACTCTACCGCATTGAAGTCCCCCCGGGCGATCTGCCCCAGGTTGTAGAGGCTGTAAAGGACTGCAGCGGATGTTCCCACCGCGATCAGGCTGTCCATGTTAGGGCTGCGGTGGACCAGGTTCTTGAAACCTACGGTGTAAAACTTGTTGCCAGCTATGATAATGGGGATGACCAGCAGCAATTCCACCAGCCCATAGATGAGGGGGAATTGCATCGGGGCAAGGGCCTTGGGGAAGGGCAGGGTAAACCATTTAATCATGGGGACCATAGCGATATACAGCAGAGGAAGGGCAAAGGATAGGGCGACAATGAATTTGGCGCGGAGGGTTTTGATTTCCTTTTCCTTACGGACTTTGTCTTGGTCTACGGCTCTTTCTTTTTTTTCCTCAGAAAAGTCCAGGGCGGTGTAGCCCGCTTTTTCAATCGCGGTTTTGATGGCGGAGACCCGGATCTGCTGGGGATTGTAGAGGACCGTGGCTTTTTCCGTGGCCAGGTTCACCGTTGCGGTTTCGACTCCTTCCAGTTTTTTAAGCGCCTTTTCCACTCGGGCTGAACAAGCCGCGCAGCTCATGCCGCCCACGGGAATCGTAACCGTGGCCCCTTTGGGCTTGTCCAAGACCTGATACCCTATCCTGAGCACCGTCTCCTTGATACTGGCAAGGGTTTGCGCGTCCTGATATTCCACAAACAGTTTTTCCGTGGCCAGGTTTACCGTAGCGCTTGTAACCCCCTCAATTTTTTTGACCGCCTTTTCAACTCGGGCTGAACAGGCCGCGCAAGTCATGCCGCCGATGCCTAATGTCTCGTTTTGCATATTAACTCCTCCGCCATCGGGCAAAAATAGCCTTGGCTTCTTTCAAGAAATGCTGAGAAATGGTAATCGTGGTATTCGTTTCTGTTTTGTTGCCCCCGATGATTGGAACCGGGTTACAGCCCCCAGAACGCAGCCCAACCTGGCTCATGCGGAAACGGTTGCCGCAGTTCTGGCAGACGAGGACCGTCCCCTGCTGTTTGTAGAACCCCCGTCCCGAGCCGTAACAGACCTGGCAGGTGTTAAAAGCCGTCCGTATCGTACCGTCCGGTGCTTTTACCGCCAGAACCTCAAGCCGGGTTCCTTCGATGTCTACCGGGTAGAAGACCGCGTTTTCCGTGATTTCCGCAATCTGGATCACCAAGTCCCGGTCGGCAATCGCGGGTTTTACCCCATTAAGCGGTCCGCTTTGGGCAGACACGAAACCCGTCCCCATGAGCATAATCACTACTATGCAAGGTATTCTCATACGTTGTCTCCTTTACCATCCCGCGTGTTTGTTGCCTTCCGGCCCACAGCAATCAGGAACTTTGCCTTTGGGCGGTTTAACAAACCGTTTGGCAAAAAGCATAATCCCTGCCAAGAACAGAAATGCCGCAATAACCGCAATACCATTTTCCATGCCCCTCTCCTTAAGCTCAATCTTCTTGTTTTTTCTTTGCCGGTAACCGCAAAACCATGACAAGCACAATCGCGGCAACCGGAACAATACAATGCCAATGGCTCAACAAAAATTCCATTGCTTTCCTCCTGTTTTCCCTGGTCATAAAAATGTCATCCGGCAGAGCCGCAAGGGTTACCGAAGCGTCGCCACCCCCACAGCAAGCGCCACCTTGGGCCACAGGTTCAAAATAAGCGTCAGGATACAGCAACGTCTCAAATGTAGACACCTCGGCTTTTATAGCCTCAATATCCATATGCTCCAGATCATCAACTACTTTCACATACCCATAGAACACCCGGTCCCCGGTTGAAAAATCAAAATCCTCATCCGGCATAAATTGGATCACATTGTCCCCCTGCTCCATGTCAAGCTGCATATAATAGGCCGGGAAAAGCAGGAGGTTGTTTCCCGGATCCAGGGAATCATTGTTGATAATCCACACGGCCAGCATATTCCGCTGAACAACCACAATCCCCGGATCAACACCGTCATCCCGGAGCTTGGTCTTCACCAGTTGATACCCGTTTTTCTGTATTTCTGCCACCGCGACCGTTTCAGCCGGTATGCTCACTCCCGCAGGCGTGGGATTAAGGTCAGGCTCGTCAAGCGCTATCGCGCTTTGCCCTTCCTCCACCACGGTGATGGAACTGCGGATCATGCCCATCCAACAGGAATAGGGGAATCTGCCTGTCCTCTCAGGGGTAAACTCGATCACGTTTTCCCCGGGCTTAAACTGGTATTCAATACCGTATTCCCGGATGATCATCCGGTTATTGCAGCCGTTGATGCTTCCCGCAGGTGCCGTGATCGTCCATTTTACCGGAATACCCTGTTGTACCGTGATCGCCGGATACCGCCCGCCGCTCAGGGTAGCGTTGACAATCTGTACGCCGTTTTCAATCATCGGTTGGAACGCGTTTGTCCCAGCTTCCCCGCCGCCATACCGGAAGGCCGCCCGTGTTGAAAAGAAAGGATTTATCGCGGCGATTGCCCGGTCAACAAAATAAAAATTAAATCCCGAAAGGCCAAAACCGTAGGTAAACATGGTCATTCCCATTACCGTTACCAGAATTGCCCCAATCTTCATCACCCTATGGGTAAATTTCTTACTCAGCGCCGAACTCAAAGCCCCAATACCGAACATCAGCGGAACCGTCCCCATACTGAAAAGAAACATGGAAATCCCCCCGGCAATGGGGCTGCCGGTGGAAAGCGCGTAAAGCTGCATGGCCTGCAAGGGACCGCAGGGCATAAACCCGTTGAGAAGCCCGATAAAGAGGGGGTTTCTGTTTTCGGCTTTTTGTTCGTCAATTTTCCGGGCAAACATTTTCGGCATACGCAGATTAAAGCGGCGCAGGGCCGGAAAAATACCAAGCATGTTGATCCCCATGATCACCATGAAAACCCCTGCTAGTAACTGCACGATACCCTGGAACCGTCCCGACACGGTAACCACCGAACCCAGGGATCCGACGATAGTACCCACAGTAGTATAAGCAATAACCCGGCCTGTATTGTAAAGAATTGAAGGAAACAGCACCTTCCACCGTCTTCCGCTTTCCGGCGTAGCCGCGGCGGAAGGGATACATTGGGACAGGTTAATCCCGCCGCACATGGCCGCACAGTGAACCGAGGTAACCAGCCCGATGATGAACAGCATCCCATAGCCCATGCCTGCCTCGGCTAAGGGAAACTGAGACGCGAGGGTACCTATCCCTAATCCCCGCAGCAGCACATAAAGGGAAAGGATAATCACCAGGGTTCCGATAAGCTGCGAAACGGAAAAAACAGAAGTTCCCGGGGCGCCTTTATCCAGAACCTGATAATCCAGTTTTTCAATAACCGCTGCAAGCTCTTGAACGGTAATCACCGACTCGTTATAGGTAACCTGGGCGGTCCCGGTGTTAAAATGCACCGTGGCATCCTCAACACCCGGGGTACGTTTCAGCTCCCGTTCGATCCTGTTTTGGCAGTTGATGCAGGTCATACCCCGAATCTGGAACGAACAGGACTTCACCTGCCTTTGCATATCCAACCTAAAACCTCCTCATGGACCTAAGCATACCAAGGAATTGTGTTTAAAGTATGATTTTCTATTTTTCTTTTTTCTATTTTTCTACGGTCCTTGCTCTGCCGCACTAAGCCAGGGAACCCGCTTGATCACCTGCAAGATATACGCATCCTGTTCCGGCGGGGGAAGCGTATCAATGGCCGGATCCCAGGAATCGTACAGAGCCTCTACCCGCAGCCACCCGGAAAAATCCCGGGGCAGGACCAGTTCTGTGGTAAAGGGATTTGGCGGCCCTTCCCCTAAGATAAAGTCAATCGAATTCTGCTCATGGTTGAGTTCAAAGGGCATGGCCGCCGCATAAATCACCGGCAGGCTCGCTGCTTCCGGCTCCAGGTACAGAGCAAAACATTGGGGCTTGCCCCGGGCCTGTAGGGTGATGCTCAGGGTTTGCCTTTCAAGAAAGGGCAGCGTGGTGGTCTGGATATTTAGGATAGGGTCTGCCTGCGGATCCAAAGTAGTTTCCCTAATGACCCGCTGGACCGGCGGCTGGGGAAGATACAGCCTCATCTTTTGGGTATAGAAAACCAAAGCCCCCAGGGTACTGCTTACGAGCACCAGAGAGAGGATGAGGCGGCGGAGAAATGATAAACGTTTTTTCTTTTGCGTTGATCGCTTTAAAAGCACGGTGCCCCGTTCCATGATGAGCATAAACGGCAGGGTGGTAATCGCCAGGTACAGGGAAGTTACCGGGTTTTCAGCGAGGAATATAGCAGCCAGTCTTCCCGATGCAAACGGTAGGGTTCCCACGGCAACCTGCAGCAGGGGGAACAAACATTCCAGCGCCCACAGCGGGGTAATCAGCGCACAAAGGTATACCAGCACCGGAATCTTTATGATTGCCCCCAAGAAGGTAAACAGCAAGACCCAGATAAAGATCGGTATAAAGGTGATCTGAAGGGCTGCCGCGATGAACACCCCGAGGCTTACCAGGATGAGCGCGGCATTACCGTACAGGTTTGCTTTTCTTGGTACCTTTAAGAAATCCAAGAGAGGAAAGAGCACTGAAAGGAACAAGAGCGCCAGCACCAGTTTGAATCCTGCCCTGCCATAGTCTGCCAAGGCCAGGGGCAGGTTGTAGTGTTTTGCCGCCAAGGAGATCAAGGCCCCTGCGCTCTCCAGGGCAAGCACCAGAACAACCAGAAAGACAAGGGGTATCCAAAAGTAGCGGATGAATATGCGCCATTGAATAATCAGCATTTTACGGTATAAGACCGAATAGACCAGCACCAGAAACAGCGCGGCCCCCATAACCAGCATGAATATGAGTACTGTGAGACTTTCTGAGATAAACCCATAGTTCTCAAACCAATCAACGATGATATAATGATAGTCCAGGTTTCCCATTACCAGGTGGATGGAATCTGCATAGGCTGCCAGGGCTGCGGCAAGCTGCTCTTTTGAAAGTACCGAATCCTCCTCAGGAACCGTTCCTATCCCCAAGACGCGGCTTATCTTCTGTACCAGGGAAGCCTGCATTGAACCCTGGATAGCGAGGGCATGCATATCCTGATCAAAGGTACTGCCTATGACCTGAGGCCCTTCTACCAGATTCAGCTTGTAGAGTTCGTTAAAGGGAACGGCAAAGCGATAGGGGATATGCTGGGAATTCCATACATTCACCAGGGATTCCACCACGGTCAGCGCGGCGATACGCTCCCCGCCGCCGTGGTGGATGACCAAGAATTGGGGAGCTTCATCCATATCCACGTATACCAACAGGGTATGTTCAGGATCATCCACCGTGGTGTATAGGTCCTGCAGGCCGGCATGGGATACTTTCCGCTGGTCCGGGGGTAATTGGGAGACTTCATCCCCAAGAAAAGCCACCCGAATGGTTATAGCAGAACCGTTGGCCCGTATATATTCGATAAATGCAAGCCCTAATGCAACCCCAAAGGGCAGTTCCTCGGTTTCATGACCGGTCAGGGGAATCCCCAACACCAAGGTTTCAACCACTTCGGCTTCAGCATGGGCAGGGCTGGGCAGCACGACATGTACCGACGACCCGAATCCTCCATAGCCGGCAAAGAGATCCCGTTCTTCAAAGGGAACCTGCTGTTCCTTGAGCAGGGTAATCAGGGTCTCCTTACGCAAGGCTTCCTGGGGGTCTATTGGGGAAGAAAACCAACAACAGAGCAAAAGACAGAAAAAAAATCTTAGAATTACTGCCACTGGTTTAAGAATAGGTACGGGTATAGGCAGGTGTCAAGAAAGGAGAAGGTAAGCAGGCTGGGGGCCAAGGCCCTCAGCCGTTTGATGCTATGCATTTTTCCCGTGATGGAAACGCAGGGTACACGCAGGAAAACCCTGGGCAATGGTTTCATGCAGATCAAGTGTAAGCCCCATTACCTCGGCAATACCCCGGTCGCCATCCATAGCCATATCGCAGAGCAATGCGCAGGTTGCATCAGACAAACCCAGTTTCTGCCACGCCGTAACCAGGGGACAGTAATGAAAATCCACTGCAAGGCTATCCTGCTCCGCATTGATAGGGTGCATGGCAAAGGTTTTGACGCTTATATCCGGTAAAAAGACCCGGCTGAACTCCCGGCAATCTGAGGCATCCCCGCAGCGCTGCTTAAATCCCTCCCCTTGGATACGTCCGCATCTTCTAATAGCCCGGCGTATGATAGGCTCAGGGTTAATACCTGCTTGGCTCATTTCAGTATAGATAAGAGCCATCCAGGTTGCCCGGTGTTCAATCTGCCTTTGGTTGACAAGTCCCAGCTCATCGGTAGCCGGCGCTTCATTGGTGATCATAGTACTTCCTTTTGTTCTTTAGTAATGACCATAATGACCCATACGCTCCTTTTTGCCTATCCCTTTGGTCTTCCCGTTTCGTTTTGAAAAAATCTTGATAAGCATTGTACCTCAATGATACACTCATACAAAAGAAGGATGCTATGGAATCAATGCTATTGACCGCGGAAGATGTGGCTAAACAACTGCGTATCAAAAAATATACGGTGTATGAACTGATTAAGCGCGGTGAACTCCCTTCATCTAAAGTGGGTAAACAGGTGAGGATTTCCCAAGAGGATATCGACCGCTATTTGCAATCCAGAAAAACCGGTTCCCCTGGGTCTGCGCTTGGAGGAGGATATGCCGGGCGCTTTGAGGATAAACCCACCAAGGAACACACGGATTTTCCTGGAGTTCCCCAGGTTCCTATCATTATCTGTGGTCAGGATACGTGCCTTGATCTCTTGGTGAGCAGAATTTCCAGGACCGGGAACAACCTGGTTCTCCGTTCTTTTATGGGTAGTTATAACGGATTATGTACCTTGTATAACGGTAAGGTAACCATGGCCGCGGCTCATCTGTGGGATGCGGAGACCGATACCTATAATTATCCCTTTATTCGCCGTCTGCTTCCAGGACTTCCGGTGGGGGTTTTGCGTCTTGCCGGCCGTATGCAAGGCTTTTATGTTAAGCAGGGAAACCCCCTCCATATTAAGGACTGGAAGGATTTATACCGGCAGGAAATAAGCATGATCAACCGGGAACGTGGCTGCGGTACCCGGATCCTGCTGGATCAGAAATTGGCTCAGTTGGGGATCAATACGGATCACATTCAGGGATATACCAAGGAATATACTTCCCATCTGGCCTGCGCCAATACCGTAGCTAAAGGCGAGGCAGACTTGGCTTGCGGCTGCGAACGAGGTAGCGCGCATATTCTGGGGGTCGATTTTGTTCCTCTCCAATTGGAATGGTATGATGTTATATTCCGTCTTGCAGACCAAAATACCCCTGCGCTTAGAACCATATACTCCTATGTCTTAGATGGTGAGTTCAAACAAGACCTGGAGATACTAGGGAGCTATGATCTGTCTCAGACCGGCCGGTACGAAACGTTTTATGGGGATTCCTGCCCCTCCTAAAAGCACCAGATTTCTTCTTGACTGCTCCCGGCCCGGTTATGTATTTAACGCATCCCCTTTGGAGTAACTATTGACCTCTTGTACTCGTTTTGCCATATTTGTACTAGATGAGTAGTACAAATATGGCGGAAGGAGTCAGCTTTACCCTGGATCATGCCAGTGGTACGCCGGTGTACCGGCAGATCATCCGCCAGATAGAGCATTGGGTGCTTTCCGGTAGGCTTAAAGCCGGAGATAAGCTTCCAACCATCCGGGCCTTGGCGGTGGATCTAAAGATAAACCCCAACACCATCGCCAAGGTCTACGGAGAACTGGAGAGCCGGGGAATCCTGGCAACCCAGGTGGGAAGCGGGACCTATATCGCCGATAAGCGGCCGGAGCCTGAGGAAGACGTGCTGGGGGCCAAGATCGGGGAGACCCTGGGCCGTTTTATGCGGGAAATGCGGGACCTGGGGCTGGACAAGGCGGAGATTCTCCGGCTTATCGGGGAATGGGAAGCGTAGGAAACGTGAGGAGTGAAACATGAAGAAATTGACGGTTAATCAGGGGATACCGCTGATAAACAGGCTTCCGGGTCCGGGAAAAAGCCGGGACCTTACCCTGGTAGTTCTGCGGCTTATCTTTCTTGCCGTGGCCGGGGGAATCCCCGCGGCCCTGTGCTTGCCCCGACTTGGGGAGGGCGGCCTTGCCCCAGCAGAGGCTTATGGGATCATGGGGGGGATATTTTTCGCAGCCCTGCTGGTGGCTGCTTCAGTCCGTAAGCTAAACGAGTGGGAGCGGGGGATCATCCTGCGTTTTGGGCGGTTTCTGCGAGTCCGGGGACCAGGGCTTTTTTTTCTTATCCCCCTGGCGGAGCGTCTGGAGCGGAAGGTGGATATCCGCATCCGGGTAACGGATTTTTCCGCCCAGGAAACCCTGACCCGGGATTCGGTTACCGTTACCGTGGACGCCATCTGCTTCTGGCTGGTCTGGGATCCCCAAAAGGCCGTCCTTGAGGTGGAAAACTACGAGAGCGCCGTGGTCCTGGCCTCCAAGACAGCCCTGCGGAACGCCATTTCCAGCCATGACCTTTCCACCTTTCTGGAACGAGGGGACCTGATCGAAAAACAGATCCAGGGAGAGGTGGACAAGAAAACTACCGACTGGGGGATCACCGTGCAGTATATCGAGATCACCGACATCCAGATCCCTGAAGAACTCCAGGATTCCCTGTCCCGGGTGGCCCAGGCTGAGCGGGAAAAGAAGGGGAGAGTGCTCCTCGCGGAGGCGGAGATCGAAATCGCCCAAAAGCTTGCGGAGGCGGTAAGCATCTATGCGAAGAACGAACCCACGATGCAATTAAAAATGCTTTCGATTTTGAACGAGGGCCTCAAAGCCGGGAACTCCATGATGCTGGTCCCCAATTCGATCACCGAAAAGCTGGAAGCCAACGACATCTTCGGCCTTGAGGCCCTGTCTGAACTGCGGCGGAAACCAGGAGGCGACTCGGAAGCGATCGGTTAAAATCCGCGCTCTTGACGTTTCTTTGTTTTTGAAAGAAAATGGGTAATTAATAGTTAGTTTATTCTAACATAATGGAGGTGAACTATGACGGTGATAAACGCACACAAGGTGGTAAAGGATTACGGCCTGAACGGAACCCTTATTCATGCACTGCGGGGAGTAACGATAACCTTTGAAAGCGGGGATTTTGCGGCCATTGCCGGTCCTTCCGGGAGTGGTAAATCGACCTTCCTCCACCTGGCGGGGTGTCTGGACGCCATCACTGCAGGTTCCCTGCGCATAGGCGGCCAGGACACGGCGAATCTCTCCAGGAACCGGCTTGCCCTGCTCAGGCGGCACAGCATAGGGTTTATCTTCCAGGCGTATAACCTTATCCCGGTACTTTCGGCGCTGGAAAACATCGCGTTCCCCCTCACCCTTCTGGGGGTGGACAAAAGGGAAATACGGGAACGGGCCGCGGAGGTCCTTGCCCAGGTGGGGCTTGCGGGGATGGAGAAACGGCGGCCTAAGGAAATGTCCGGCGGCCAGCAGCAGCGGGTGGCCATTGCCCGGGCACTGGTGAAGAAACCCGCGCTGATACTGGCGGATGAACCCACGGCGAACCTGGACTCCAGCATAGGCCGGGAAATCCTGGAACTCATGCTTGCCCTGAACCGGAGTGAAGGGACCACCTTCATTTTCTCTACCCATGACGCGATGGTCATGGACTATGCCCGCAGGCTCATTCACATCCGGGACGGGCAGATCGAATCGGACGAGGTAAAGTGATGGACCGCAATTTTTCTACTTTCTCTACTGGTATCGAATTAACCCGCATAGCCCTGCGGAACCTGGCTCGGCACAAGACAAAGACCGTCCTTACCATTATTGCGGTAAGTGTCAGCGTGAGCCTCTACATTTGCATGGACGGCTGGCTTATGGGGATGAACATTGATTCCCGGCGGAATATCGCCAACTTTGAGATCGGCGCGGCAAAACTCCAGACCAGGGCCTATTACGCGAAAAAGGACGAGCTTCCCATGTACGAGAGCTTTGACCACCGGGAAGCCGACGCCGCAGCCCTGGACCAGGCGGGCTATGTCGCCGCTCCCCGGTTCGTGTTTACCGGAACCCTCTACTCGGAAACCGCATCCGCGCCCATGACATTTATCGGCTGCGATCCTGCGGCGGAGGAACAGGTCCTCCGGTATCCTGGGTATATCGAATCGGGCCGGTACCTCAGGGGTGGCGCCTTCGAACTGGTCCTGGGGGCCGTAACCGCGGA
>JAISGE010000106.1 GCA_031263265.1 Treponema sp. | reverse complement strand
CAAAGCCAATAAAATGGTTGACTGCGGGAACAAGCTATGCTATAGTCAATATAGCTAGTTTTATAGAAACTATTATCCTTTCTTTTGGACTTTAGCCATGCAATATTTTGATACTCATGCCCATATAGGGCTCATTTGCGACGACCCTATTGAACAACTCATGATTATTCAGGAAGCCCGCCAGGCTTCTGTGGCGCGATTAGTTTCGATCTGTAACAGTCTGCACGATTTTGTGAGGGTCTATGGCAACCTTAAATCCGCAATGAATGTGTATCATGCCGTGGGGGTTTCTCCTTCGGAAGTGCAGAATCCAGGTAAAGCGTGGGTGCAAACCATCGAACAAAGCCTGCGTCTTCCCCGGGTGGTGGCTATCGGTGAAATTGGTCTTGATTATTACCGTAAATTCGGGGATAAGAAATCCCAGATCGAGCTTTTTATTACCCAACTCGATCTGGCCAACAAGCTCAATAAGCCGGTTATCATTCATAACCGAGATGCAGGGCATGATATTTTAGATATACTCCGGGACCGGCTGCCTCCCCAGGGGGGTATCTTGCATTGCTATTCCGAAGACGCGGACTATGCCAAGAAAGCGCTCAAGTTGAATCTCTATTTCTCCTTTGCCGGGAATTTAACCTACCGGAACGCCCGGAACCTCCATGAAACCATCGGGGTGCTTCCCCTAAACCGGATCCTCATTGAGTCAGAAAGCCCTTTCATGGTTCCTGCGGATCATCGGGGTAAACGGAACATGCCCAAGTATCTTCCCATCACTGCCCGGTTTTTGGCAGATATGCTGGGAATCAAGCCTGAGGAACTGGCCGTGACGCTCTGGCAGAATGCTAATCGGTTTTTCGGTCTACCTAACGAATAGGGATGAGCCTGTACCACCCCCTTGTAGTGGGTTCCCTCACGCTTCCCGGTAATCTCTTGCTGGCGCCGGTGGCAGGCTATTCTGATCGCGCATTTCGGGCGCTTTGTATAGAATATGGCGCGGATTTCACCTGTACGGAACTGATTTCTGCTGAGGCCCTCATACGGAATGGCGTAAGAGCAGAACCGCTCTTACGCCGGGCCGATACCGAGGAGCGCTATGCGATTCAGCTCTTCGGCGCTGATCCAGAGGTGTTGTATAAGGCTGCGGCCTTATTGGCCCCCTATGGCCCGGCAGTGGTGGACATCAACTGTGGCTGTCCGGTTCCCAAGGTAGTCAAGACAGGGGCAGGTTCTGCCCTGATGCGGCAGCCCTCCTTGCTGGGCCGTATGGTAGAGGCAGTAGTCCGGGCTTCCAAGGATCATTTGCAGTCCGTACCGGTTACGGTGAAAATGCGTTTAGGCTGGGACAGTGCATCCATCAATTACCTCGCCTGTGCCCGGATTGCCGTAGAAGCCGGTGCTGCTATGGTAAGTCTCCATGCCCGAACCAGAGCGCAAGGGTATGCGGGAAAAAGCGACTGGTCCGCTATTCAGGACTTGGTTTCCCGGATTGCGGTTCCGGTGGCCGGGTCTGGAGACATCTTTTCCCCGGAAGACGCAGAAGCCATGCTCCAAACAACCGGTTGCGCCGGCGTCTTGTTTGCCCGGGGAGCTCTGGGGAATCCGTTCATCTTTTCCGCTGCCCGCTCCCTCTTACTGACCGGTTCCTATACCCAGCCGAATACTGTGGAACGGCTTCATATTGGGTTACGCCACTTGCTGCTTTTGGCTCAGGATTGGGGAGAAAAAACCGCGTGTCTTGAAATGCGAAAACACTTTTGTGCATATACCAAGGGTATGCCTGGAGGCGCTCCTTTGCGGAATAAGCTGGTTCACGCTGAAACCATTGAGGAATACCAGGCCTTATGCGCTCAGTTTGTCCCCTGAAGGTAAGATGGGCTGAGGCAGCTTATCTACCCGAGGTTTCCTGCAATATGTCTAAGGTCCGCGTTGCACAGCGATCCCAGGAAAAAGCCCCGGCCCGTTCAAGCCCCAGCCTGCGACATTCCCGGTATACCTCCCGATTGGTGGTGAGGGTTACCATGCGATCCGCCATATCTTCCGGCTTGTAAGGATCAAAATACAGAGCCGCGTGTTCGGCGGTTTCTGGTAAAGAGCCTGCCCGTGCGCAGGCCACCGGCACTCCGGAGGCCATAGCCTCAAGCGCCCCCATGCCAAAGCCCTCGTGCACCGAAGGGATCACCACGATATCCGCACCGGCATACAACTCAGGGATATGTTTAGGGGGGAAATGGCCGGTAAAAAAAATATCATGCCGAAACGGGGATGCGGCAGCAGCAGCTTTTATCTGTTCTGCCCCCCGTTGGTCCCCCCCTGCAAGGACCAAGCGGTGGGGATACTTGGTTCGTTCCTTAAAAAGGCCAAAGGCCTTAATCAGTCTGACATGGTTCTTCAAGGGATACTCAAGCCGGGATGCATAGAGTATATAGGGACGGCGAAAGCTAAAGGGCTGGATAAGCACGACGCTTTCCTCGTTGCGGGGCCGGGGATAAAACGCGGCGTGGTCAATCCCATTGGGTATCACCTCGATATGGGATTCTTTGACCTTGGCGAGTTCCATTAACTGTTGCTTCACCCAATTACTTACCGCGATGACTCGGTCGAGCCTTCTTATCGCATTAGGAAGGATCCGCCGGATAAGCCCTACCCAGGCGTTACCGGTCTGCTCGAAACCTCCATAGGCAGCCATATCATGAACCACCCCAACGGTAGGACAGGGAGACTTATACGGAAGCTGTTTATGGGCTGCAGGAAAAAAACAAGCGTCATAAGCCCTATCCCGGGCAAATTGGGGATACTTAAAGAGATGCCAGAGTTTTGGACCGTTCCTCCCGCCTAAAGGGTATCGGGGGATAAATTCCAGATCCGGAGCGACTTCGCTATAGACAAATCGATCTTCTTCCCAGCCAAATAATTCGTAGAGCGCTCCAGAAGGGGGTATTCTTTTTAATAGCTGCATTATATAAACACCTACCCCCGATTTACCACCTTCACAGGCAAAGGTGTTGATACCTATCTTCATCTGCTACCTCCGGGCACTTGTTACCATGCCAACCAGATTACTGTAGAGCATAGCAGTAGCGGAAGAAGAGGACAAGGTACCACCAGGGCGGCGTTATTTACTTTTGTAATTCATTGCTATATGAGGAAATAAATGCATTGCGAAATGCTGGATCCTTGTATAGTCCTCTTGTTTCTTACCTATTTTCGGGCTATGGTGGATTAACAAGACTTTTAGCATGTTTTTAGGAAAGCAGTATGGGTTTAGTTGAAATTGTGATCATTGCGGTAGGATTATCAATGGATGCATTTGCCGTATCAATTACCTTAGGTTTATCCGTGGAAAAACCCAAGGTAAAAGAAATAATAATGCCCGGATTGTATTTTGGCTTGTTTCAGGCGCTTATGCCGACTTTGGGGTATATTACCAGTTTTTACTTTGCCAATAAAATTCAGCATTTAGATCACTGGATTGCCTTTGCATTGCTCGGCCTTATTGGGGGAAAGATGATAAAAGACGGTCTTTCCAAAGAGCATACCGAAAAAAGGACCCATGAGTATTCTTTTAACCCTATGAAAATGCTGCTGCTGGCATTTGCGACCAGTATTGACGCATTAGCCATCGGTATTACCTTTGCGTTTTTTGAGGTATCTATTTTCGAGGCAGCCATAATAACCGGACTGATAACCTTTCTCATCGCCATGATCGGGGTAAAAATCGGTAACTTGTTTGGAATGCGCTATAAAGCAAAGGCAGAATTTGCAGGCGGCTTAATTCTCGTCATACTGGGTATAAAAATTGTGATTGAGCATCTCGTTTTGAAAGCTCAAATCACCTAGAACCAGGGTACCTAAAATAAGAAGCGCGTTGTAAAAACAACCGATCTTATGGCTTATAGTATAGAGCATAGAAGTATACACACCAATAAGAAGCGGGGTAAGCTACTATGAATCGATGTCCAGGTGCAGAGCACTTGAGCGGAACACCTACCTTGACCACCAAGATTTGTCCACAATGCGGCGGTGAGATTGACCTTTTTTCCATTGATATGCAGGCCGCCTGTGAGCGTTGCGGGTTCATCGCCTACAACGATACCCAACACTGTATTCGTTGGTGTAAATATGCCAGACAATGCGTGGGAGATGCCTTATATGAACGCATGATGAAAACCGCTCCCTGATCAATCAAGCCTGGGTTCCATGGGAAAAGGAAGTACCCCATCAATGGTCGATCTGCCGGTAAGGGCCATGATAAGCCTATCCAGCCCAAGCGCAACCCCGGAACAAGGAGGGAAGGGCCGGATCCTACCCTGGGCATCCCTGCGGGGCAGGAAAACCTGCCAGTAATCCGCATCGATCCTGTGGGGAACCAGGGCAGCCTGGGCTTTGCGCGCCCCTTCTGCGGTAAAATACTCCCGTACCCTTTGGGGATCCGCTTCTTCGGAATAACAGTTGGCAAGCTCAATCCCCCGGACATAGAGTTCCCACCGTTCCACGGTCTTTCCTTGGGGATCTTGCTTGGCAAGGCAGGGGACAAAGGCCGGGTAATCCATCAGCGCCACTGCCCGGTCTTGGGGAAGACGCGGCTCCACTGCATGGACAAAAATGAGATTATAGAGGTCTCCCTGGTTCATGCCCTGAGGCGGTTCAAGACCAAGCCTGCGGGCTTCCTCTTCCAGGGTACCCTGTTCCGCGGCATCAAAAAGGCTGAATCCTGCCCAGCGAGAAAAGGCTTCTTCCAGGGTAATCCGCAGAAAAGGCGGGGCCAGGGCTGAACGCTCCGGTTCAGAAAGCCCCTCAAGCAAGTACTGGAATAAGTCCTCAGTTACCTGCAAGGAATCTCTATAATCTGCATCCATGGTATAGTATTCCAACATGGTAAATTCCGGGCTATGCAGGCGGCCCAAAGATTCCCCGTTACGGAAACACTTACAGATCTGGTAGAGAGACACCCCGTGGTCGGCAATGAGTTGCTTCATCCAGATTTCCGGGGAAGGAACGAGCCAATACTGCCGGTCTTTTCGGTTCTTGCTTAAAAATGGGGGGAGATAGGCAGTTTCAAAGACTTCCAGGCAGGATTCAGGGATGAGGTTCGGGGCCAAAAGAGGGGTATCCACCTCAAGGTATGCACGGCCGTCAAAAAACGCCCGGGTTTGCCGTATAATCCTCGCCCGTGTCCAGAGCAGTTCCCTATCCATTGCGGTTCCCCTTCCCTGCGAGGCGGCATACCGCCTCTTTCCATTGGCGGCCCCGGTGAAACTCATGTAAGAACATGCCGAAGGAGGCGCAGCCTGGGGAAAGAACCACCACATCCCCTGGCCGGGCAGCTTCCAGGCTGGCGCTCACCGCCTGATCCAGGGAATCAAAGGGGCCATAATAGGAACAAGCAAGCCCATCCAGCAGGGCTTTGAGCTTATCGCTACCGGTTCCCGCGAGGAGGATCACGGCTTTGGCTTGGGCCGCTGCCTTGACAAGGGGGGTAAAGTCCAGGTTTTTATCGGTTCCTCCGGTTACCAGCACTACAGGCGCATCAAAGGACCGGACCGCTGCCGCCGCAGCATCAGGGATGGTGGCAGTGGTATCGTTATAGAAGTGAACCCCCCCTGCTTCATGAAACAATTCCAGCCGGTGTTCAATCCCAGGAAAGCTCCCCAGGGTATCCCGGATAAACGCCGGGGGAAGCCCCAGGTCCAAGAGGACCAGGGCTGCGGCCAGGAGGTTTTTCTTCTGATGATACCCCGGGATGAGGAGCTGAGGGGGAACCACTTCCACCGGCGTCTCCCCCCCTAAGCGGGCAAGACCAGGGCCTTGGGGTGTGGCGAACCAGCCTCCTGCATCCGACAGGGGTTTTTCAGCATACATAAGGGGCCTAGCCCGGGTTTCCGCTAAGAAGCTCCTGCCCCAAGGATCATCTGCGGCAACCGTTAGGTCGTGGGAATCTTGCCCTTGGTAGAGGATCCGTTTATCCCCCATATAGGCATCCATAGTACCGTAGCGATCCAGGTGATCCGGCAAGAGCGCGGTAAATACCGCTGCCCGGGGTTTGAGGAGGGCCTGAGGCGTTCCCACTGCATCCCCCACCTGTATCCGCCGGCCCTGGAGATCCCCAAGCTGCCAGCTTGAGAGTTCCAAGACTACCGTATCTTCAGGGCGTAGTGCATCTAAAAAAGCCAAGGGGGACACGGTGATATTGCCTCCCAGATACGCATGGCCGAGGAACAATCCCTGGGTTTGTGCTGCCTTGAACGCCCAATGAAGGGCTGAGGCAGTACTGGATTTACCCTTGGAACCGGTAACCGCGATAAGCCGGGCAGGAGAATGGGCCAAAAAAAGGGAAATGTCGGTTTCTATACGCCGGCTGAGGGCTAAAAACGGAGCATCAGGTCTGACCCCGGGATTTTTTATGACCATATCGGCTTTTTTAAAATCCTCTTGGTCGTGACACCCCAGTACATACCTAATATGCGGGAAGCACTGGAGTTGTTCCAGGGAAGGAGCCAGGGTCTTCTCGTCCCGGAGATCCGTAACCGTGATTTCCGCGCCCCGGCTTGCCAGGTAACGGACCGACGCTAATCCGCCTCCATGAAGCCCGAGACCCATAACGAGGACCTTCATGCCTTGGTAGTGCGGGGAAGCAGGGGATTGGACAGACTTGTCTATATCTTGAGGAGGCTCATAACGAAGCATAGCCTAAGCATAGCAGTTCCTTTAGGGTTACGCTAACCCCTGCGGGTAGCATTACCGTAGATTCAGCCGCCAAAAAAGCGTAGCGTAAGTGAAGAGGACCACCTGAATGAAAACCACGAGCCTTTTATCGCCGGGCAGGATCGCAGGACTGCGGTCATGCCTCGTATTCATAAGGGGATATACCTTCCCAAGCCCCTACCCAGACCAGGAAACCCTGGAACGTATCGCTTTTGACCGCAAGTATGTTCATTGGAAAGTCGCCCGTTTTTTTGCCTTACATGCATTGGATGATTTCAGGGTAGATAATGGGTGGGAAAACACCTGGCTTTCCGAATATCCCCTGCTTATCTACCACGGGGATACCCCCCGGTATTATGAGTTCCGGGTGCTCCGGGATGGTACGGAAATCGGCGCCATTACCGGGGTGGTGGAAAAAGCAGAAGGGATGCCCATTCAATTTGTGCTGCCCTTTGCCCATAACATAGCCGATGAAAACGCCCGGGCGATAAGCCAAGGATCAAAAAGACTGCTGGATACGGCATATCCCGGACGCTTGCTCATGGAGCTTGACGTGGCTACTGAAGATACCAGGGTCTACCCTTCCAGCATGAAAGGGGTGGATTTTCTTGAGGCCGTAAGCCAGGACCAGCTTGAAACCGTTGGCATAAGTACCGAAGCACTACGCCAGCAGTACCGTTCCGCAGAGCAGGAAAAGGTGCGGGAACTGGCGGTTTTTTGGGAAGGGGTTGACGAATTAACCGGCACCATCCTGGGTATGTCCGAAGCGGAACTGCGTACCACCTTTGGAGACACCCACACCCGAGGGGGGGCCCCATCCTCTTCAGACACCTACCTGCTCCATGACTGGTACTGCAAGGAAACCTGGGCTGATTATCCGGTTTACTGCGGTCCGAATGTCATCGCCTTTACCCTGCTGGGGCTGGGAACCACGTCGGGGTATCCCGGCATACCCACCGCCAATAATACATTCCAGCTTCAAGCGTATTATAGGGCGGTGGAATCAAGGATGGGCAAAGGCCCTAAGCTGTATTACTGGTTTAAAGGGGACTCCCTTGACGGCTGGCTCCGTACCCTGACCGGGGACCGGTATAGCCTGGGCGTGCATTGGGATCATACCTGGGGAGGCATTAACCGTTCAATCCGGGGTAATAATCTGCCGCTTATTTCTCTGCGGTGGCCGAAAATCGAATCCTTCACCGGAGGCTTTCATTACCGGGCGATCATTGGTACCAGGAAAACAAATACCTCCCTCAGTCTCAAGCTGGGGTGGTGGACGGTACGGGTTCCGCCTTGGGCTGAGGGCCAGTACCGTATGCACGACAATGGGGCGGATCATCGTAACTGGTGGGAAGGTCCCTCCCTGTATCATTTCCAGGCGGCAAGGGTCGTCAACCATTGATGCATCCTATCTCAGCTTAAGCCCATCATCTCTTGACCGGTTTTAGTGTAGACCATGGTATGAGGCGGTACCGAGGAGGTGATCCACACGTTGCCCCCGATGATACAGCCCTGGCCAATGACGGTTTCACCGCCCAGGATGGTGGCCCCGGAATAAATGGTTACGTCATCTTCGATGGTGGGATGCCGTTTCTGGTTTGCCTTTTCCTTATTGACCGAGAGCGCGCCCAAGGTAACCCCCTGGTACACCTTGACGTTCTTACCGATCACCGTGGTTTCCCCAATCACTACCCCGGTGCCGTGGTCAATGAAAAAAGATTCCCCAATGCTTGCCCCCGGGTGGATGTCAATACCGGTACGACCGTGAACCAGTTCGCTCATCATCCGGGGGATGAGGGGTACCTGCCGGTTCCAGAAGAAATGGGCAAGCCGGTGTACCGTGATGGCCTCAAAACCAGGGTAGGAAAGGATCACCTCTCCAATGCTCTTGGCTGCAGGATCTCCCTTAAAGGCTGCTTGCATATCCAGGGCCAAGGCTGCCCGGATATAGGGGAGTTCTTCAAAGAAGTCGTCTACAACGAGTTCCGCCACGGCATGGCACCCTGCATAGCCGCAGGATAAATCCCGGTAACCGGTCCGGGAAGCAAAAACAATGCTCTTTTCCACCTCCCCCACCAGTTCCCGGGCAATATGGTAGGACTTTTCTGCGGTAATCAACTGCAGGTTATCATGATCCAGTTCTTCGTTCTCCCTAAACCCTGGGAAGACGAGTTCGTCCAAATCCCGGAGTATGTCTTTGATGCTCTCCCGGTTGGGAAGATTTACCCCTCCGCTGTGATTCACCAGGCCATAAGAACGGTATGAGTTCATCAATGCTTCGATGCTGTTATGGAGTCTCTTCATGGTTGCTTTCCTCTATCTTTTCCCTCTTTCCCCTACGTGTTGAGCAGGCTGCCTTTGTTCGTACCGGCTATCCGCTTTCGCATACTGGAGAAAAAGCCCTGAATCTGAGGTTCCTGCTCCTTAACCACCAGTTCTCCCAGTTCAATGAGTTCTTTTTTTCTGAAAAAGTTAAAGGGACTCGCCTGATCCGCGGCATAGAGGGTAAGATCCGCCAGGGACCCTTGCTTTCGTCCCATCACCTGCAGGGCTACTTCGATAGACCGGTACACGATACGGGGTCCGGTCTGTAAGGTAGAAACCGGTACGGGCTTAAAATCACACACATCGACTGCCAAGACCCGCTTAAAGCCCTCTTCCCGGGCAATATGCACCGGCATATTGTCTGCCAAGCCTCCATCGACAAGACATCGGGATACCTCCCCCTCCTCTTCAAGGATCAGGGGTTCAAAAAAAGCGGGAAAAGACATAGATGCCCGCATTGCTCGTGCAAGGGAACCAGAACTCAACACCAATTCCTTGCCTGAAACCAGGTCTACCGCGTTGCAGCGAAAGGGGATCTTGGTTTCTGCAAAGGTCTTTCCCTGGGTAAGTTCTTCAAGCAGTTTGAGGATACCCTGTCCTGAATCAACTCCCCGCCGCGTAGTGAAGTTTCCCAGCATCTGGCCGGTTTGAAAAAACTTACCTACCGGACCGTTTAACTTAAATACAAAACTATCCAGGTAGGCCGTAATATCGAATTTTTCTTGTACAAACTGGATAAGCTCAAGGGGGCTTATACCGCAGGCATAAAGCCCTCCGACAATGGCCCCCATAGAGGTCCCTACCACCAGGGAAGGCTCCGGGAATCCCCGCTCCGCAAGGGCCTTCAAAATGCCCAGATGGGCAAGCCCTTTAGCTCCGCCTCCTGAAAGCACCAAGGCCCACGCTCGTTTTTCGTTCTTTCTCATGCTTTATTCATGTTTAGTTTTTTTTCATTTTTTCTATTTCTTCTACCGTGAAAAGCGGTCTCATTGGTATACAAAATAGTACATTTCTTCCGGGTAAACAAGGGGACACGGGTGGGAGAATTTTTTGGCAACCCTTGTAGTACTACACCCCAGGCGTCTCTCCGCCGGCCAAACCAGAAAGGTTAAGAAAAAAATCCCAGAGTCGGTCTTGGAACGGAGGTCTTGCGGTGAGGCGCAGCATGGTTCCTTTTTCAGAAGGATGGGGAAAGCTCAGGGAATAGGCGTGTAAACGGATACCCCCGCATTTTTCGCTCCGGCGAGCGCCGTATTTCAGATCGCCCTTTAGGTGCAGCCCCATCCGGGCTAACTGGGCGCGGATTTGGTGATGCCGTCCTGTTATGAGAGCTATTTCCATGAACAGGTAATGGTCACCATACCCGGTAATCCGGTACCGAAGTATCCCCTGCTTTCGAGCAGGACCAGGTTCGTCGTAGGCGATGCTCTTATTCCGTTTTACGTCGGTTTTAATCCAATGCACCAGTTCTCCTGCTTCAGGAACAACGAGGGAGAGTGGGGGCTTTTCGATGATTCCCCAATACTGTTTTTCACAGTTCCCCTGGGCAAACTCGGCGTTTAAGAAACGCAGTGCCTGGGGGGTCCGGGCAAAGAGGCAGCACCCGGAAACCGGAACATCCAGCCGGTTAACCGCGGTGGGGAAAAAGCCGTGGCTCTTTGCAGTTCCCGGGATTTGTTCCATGAGGAGCCGGGGCAGGCAGGTCATCCCTGGGTCCGCGCCTTGGACCGCTTCCCCGGGAATCTTGTTTATCACGATACATGCATCGCTCACATGCAGGATCCGTGCTGCTTCAATGCCCGATGCTCTTTCACCATCTGGCTCATTATCTATTCCATTCATGCTATCTTCCTTATAATTCATCCCTGTTTTTCTCCTGCATCACACCATACCGAATTTTTTCCGCAAGAATCTGTTCCACGGCTTGCTGGAGCCGTTCCCGGGAAAGCCGGCCGTCTTGAAGCGCTGTGAGAATGGCCTTGTGGGTCTTACTCAGGTTTCGGGGCCAGGTCATCACCATATCAAGCCCGGCATTCAGGGCTTCCACCACCGCAGCTTCAGGGCTTAAACCGGTATCTGCCACCGCGCCCATGGAAAAATCATCCCCTATGACCACGCCGGTGAATCCCAGCTTACTCCTGAGCCAATCCCTGATGACCCGGGGGGAAAGGCTGGCGATCCGTTCCGGGTCCCACTCAGGGACCACGATATGGGAGACCATGATCGCCGGCGGCTGCTTATTCCGGATCACCCCGGCAAAGGGTTGAATCATCCGCTTGAGGGCTTCCTGGTCCGCGGTAAAGATCGCTCTGCCAATATGGGGATCGGTTCCGGTATTTCCAGGAAAATGTTTCACCACACAGGCAATACCGGCGGCTTCCATACCCTGGATAAAGGCTTGGACCGCGGCTTCGGTAAAATCCGGATCCGGCCCGTATGAACGGGTCTCTAAAAAGAGGCGGTTCTCCTGGTCCAGGATTTCCGCTACCGGTGCGAAGTTCATAGTGATCCCCAAGGCCCGGATCTCCGATCCTGAGCGCCGGGCAGATGCTTCAAGCTCGGTGAGGGCATACTCCCTTCCACGCTCTTGAGCGATTTCCCAAAACCAGGCAGGCTCAGGCAGCCGGCCCACCCCAGGCCCAAAGCGGTGGACTGCCCCTCCCTCGTGATCCACTGCGATGAAAGGAGGGATACCCGCGAACTCGTCCTGCTGAGGAAAGGCCGCGGTAATATACCCGGAACAAGACTCAAGAAATGCCTGGATTGTCTCTTTTTCCGCGTCCAGGTTGTATTTAAACAGCATGATTCCCCCTGGAGGACTGTTCTTGAGCAGGGTCTTCATGTCATCGCTTAATGCCGGAGGTTTCCCGTCAATACCGGTCATGAGCACTTGAGCAGCCAGGAGGCGATCATCCAGGGATGCGGCAATCTGGGCAGCCTGTTCCCGGTAGGCTTGCGCGCCTTGAACCGGTTCTGCCTCAGGTACGGCTATAGCCGCTTGGGGAAGTATCGGACCGGCAACCTGAGGATTGGCATCCCTGGTACATCCTATAAAAACCAGGACCCATACAAGAGGGTAGAACATACCTTTACTATACGTTGCAGGGTGAACTCTGGGAAGGCTTGAGGAACCTATTCTATCCCGCGGGGAATCCGTTGTTCCTTCCTTTTTTCTTGCTAATTTTTGAGGGCGTAGTATACTACAGATATGGTTGATAGAATACTCATAGATACTTTAAATTTGAAAGCTCGGGATTTTGCCACGCGCTGGAAAGATAAAATCCGCAAGGCTCCTCAGCTTAAACACTACAATGTTTTGGAAAACGGCCCATTAATTGAGTCGAATGTGCCGGTGTATGCGCTTCTTTCCCGTACCTTGGATCGGGGTGTTGATCGATCCTTGGTGGGTAATTTCTTTGTTACCCAGGGAAAGACCCTGATGCAGGAGGAATTTCCTGTTTCAGAGATCATATATGCGAGTAACCTGACCCAACAGACGGTCATTGAATATATTATGACCGACTTTGTGTTGGATAACCCGGTACGGATGTACCAGGCTATGGGAATCGTTACCAATGTGGCGGAATTTTTCATCTTGGGATGTTTCTATATAACTAAGGGCTTTTTGGAAGCCACGTATACCCACATGAGTAAACAGGACGCAGTTTCAGAGAACTTCTTAAAGAGATATTTTAAGGATGATTTTTTCTTTAAAAAAGAGTGAACCAGCAGGACTAATTTTCTTATTTTTTGTTCCCCAAAGAGCTGACTTTTTTTTCAGAAAAGTCTATGATAAAGAAGATTAGTAAGCGCTCTTGCCAAGTTAAGAGGCGTGCCAAAAAATCATAGCAGAAGCTCAAAGTGATAGAACAGAATGGATATTAAAGAAGCCTTGGGGGCATTTAAGCCTATTATTTCCATACCTTTTCCAGAGGGTTTTTCAATTTCGTTGTTTGGCTCTGAACTTACCTCGTTTGTTATTAACGAAAGCATCTTGGTCTCCTGGGTGGTAATGGCCCTTTTAATCATCGGGTCTCTGCTGCTCACCCGTAACTTACAGCAGATTCCCCGGGGGTCTCAGGTGATCCTGGAAGCCTTAATCGGATTCCTGAACACCTTTTCTAAAGAACACTTTGGGAAACGGGCCGGAGTATACGGCCCCTATATCGGCACCATCTTCCTGTTTCTGTTCACGGCTAATAGCATCCCTGTTATTTCCCCCCTGGGGATTGGGCTTTTGCATAGTGAACCCCCCTTTACCATCAAGCCGCCTACCAGGGACATTAATGTAACCGCGGCTTTTGCCCTGCTGACCATCCTGCTGGTACTGATTGGGGGACTTAGGGCCAAGGGACTCCGGGGTTGGGGTAAAAAGCTCTTATCCCCCGCCCCTATGATGCTGCCCTTTAACCTGCTTGAGTACCTGATTCGGCCCTTGTCCCTGTGCCTGCGGCTTTTTGGGAATATCTTGGGGGGCTATATCATCATGCTTTTGATTGAAGGGGCCTTGCCGATTCCCCTGGTGGTTCCCGCGTTCTTGTCCTTGTATTTTGATTTGTTTGACGGCCTTATTCAGGCCGTAGTCTTTACGTTTTTAACCACCCTCTTCATCGCCGAAGCGGTAGAGGAAGAGCATACATAATTATGGTTTACAACCTAAATTTAAGGAGAATATTCATTTATGACCAGTCTTTTATTTCTCATCGGCGCGGGTATTGCGGTATTTACCGGTATAGGCGCGGGTATTGGTATTGGTATTGCCACCGGTAAGGCGGCGGATGCTATTTCCCGGCAGCCTGAAGCTGCAGGAAAGATTCAGACCGTATTTTTCTTAGGGATAGCCCTGGCAGAAGCTACTGCTATATATGGGTTTGTCATCGCCATCCTTATCTTTACCAAGGCCTGATAGGGTATGATCGATCCTTCAATCAGCACCTTCCTGGTTACGCTGCTCAACATCGGGATATTGTTTGTGGTGTTACGGGCGGTCTTGTTTAAGCCCCTTACCCGCTTTATGGAGGATCGGGCAAAAAAAGTCCAGGATACTATCGAGCGCGCAGAAAAAGATAAGGCCGAGGCCCAGGCGCTTCTGTACCGCTATGAAGAACAGCTCAACCATGCCAAGGAAGCAGGTGCAGCTATCATCAAAGCCGCGGAGGAACAGGCCCGGAAGCAGGGGGAACAGATCATTGCGGAAGGAAAAGCCGCAGCAGCACAGGCCCTAGACCAAGGCCGGAAACAGCTTGAAGCAGAACGCCAGGCTGCCCTGGCCATTTTCAGGGCTGAGGCCGCTGCATTAGTGATACGAGCCTCAAGCCGTCTCCTCAAACGGGAGCTTAACCGGGAAGACAGCACTCATTTTGCCGGCCTTCTCTTGCAGGAATTAGGGAAGGACCAAGATGTTTAGCGGGGAACGCTGGGCCACGGGGTTTGCCGGTTCATGCGGGGTACATACCGAAGTGGGTTTCGGGGCTTTAAAAGCCCTGATGCCGCTCATTAGCGCTATCCCTGGAACACTTGCCGGGACTCATGCGGCAAAGGAACTGGAAGGGATGATCCGAAAGGCGCTTAACCACGTAAGCTCAGAATCAGATCTTTCAGATGTGGGCGTGGAATATGCAGTGCGGATCCTCCTGCTTTTGGTGAAGAAGGGGTACCTGAGTCATGCTCCTGAGCTTATGAGCGCCCTGGAAACCTTACTAGATCGGCAAAAGGGTATCCTGCGGGTTACGGTGGAATCGGCTTTTCCCGTGGAAGCCTCATTCCAGCATCGCTTAGAGGCGGCCTTAGCTGGATCCCACACTAGAGCGTCCCATACCGCAGTTAAGGAAATCAAAGTAATGGTACAGATCGTCCCGGAACTCTTAGGCGGGTACCGGTTGCGGATAGGCAGCGGCCTCATAGATGCCAGCTTGCGTACCCAATTACAGCAGTTGGCCCAGGATTTACACGCGGCTCCCCGGGAAACCGCGGCGGGCGGAGGGTTTTCATGGTAAATTTCAGCGACCTCACCAAGGTTTTACAAGAACAGCTTGAGCATTGGGAAGCCAAGGTGGTTTCCGCTTCAGTTGGGTTCGTGGTCCAGGTGGGTGATTCGGTAGCCACAGTCCATGGATTGGATAAGGCGGTATACGGAGAACTGGTGGAGTTTAGTTCCGGCGCTACCGGTATTGTCCTTAACCTGCTGGAAGATGGGGTTGGCTGTGTGCTTTTCTCCGGAGAATCCCTGGTACACGATGGGGAAGAGGTGAGAGGTACCGGCAAGGTGGTAATGGTTCCTGGGGGGACCGGGTTATTGGGGCGGATCCTCAATCCTTTGGGACTCCCTGTGGACGGTAAAGGACCTGTGGAAGCGGAGGAATATCTCCCCATTGAATCCCCCGCAGCGCCGGTTATTGCCCGCGGTTCGGTGGACAAGCCGCTCCAAACCGGGATACTTTCGATTGATGCCATGATTCCCATAGGCCGAGGTCAGCGGGAACTCATCATCGGTGATAGGCAGACCGGAAAGACCGCTCTGGTTATTGATACCATCATCAATCAGAAGGGCAAAGGGATGTACTGTGTGTATTGCGCCATTGGGCAGAAAGCCGCTTCCGTAGCCGCGATTGTCCAGACCCTGGAACGGTCCGGCGCCCTGGACTACACCCTGGTGGTCTTGGCATCTGCCTCGGATTCCCCGGCATTGCAGTACCTGGCACCCTATGCTGCGGTAGCGATGGCAGAACATTTTATGCATCGTGGTAAGGATGTGCTGGTGGTATACGACGATCTATCCAAACATGCGGTGGCCTACCGGACTATCAGCCTGCTTTTGCGCCGGCCTCCAGGACGGGAAGCCTTCCCCGGAGATGTGTTTTACCTCCATTCCCGGCTTTTGGAGCGGGCAGCGAAGTTATCCGATGCCTTGGGCGGGGGTTCCATCACTGCTTTGCCCATTGTAGAGACCCAGGCTGGAGATATTGCTTCGTATATTCCCACCAATGTGATTTCCATTACCGACGGTCAGATCTTTTTAGATGCAGAGCTGTTCAATGGCGGTTTTAGACCGGCTATTGACGTAGGACTCTCGGTAAGCCGGGTAGGGGGCGCTGCCCAGACCCAGGTCATAAGGAAGATCGCCGGCAGGTTGCGGCTGGATTTGGCCCAGTACCGGGAAATGGCAGCCTTTGCCCAATTTGGGAGCGACCTGGATAAGGCTACTCAGGATAAACTTGCGCAAGGGGTACGGCTCATGGAAATGCTGAAGCAGCCCCAATATGCTCCCTGGCCAATGGCAGAACAAGCGATCATCCTGTATATTTCCGTAAACAGCTATCTTATGGATGTTGCGCAGGATAGGATTACCGCGTTTATCAAAGGTTTTATTGAATATCTCAAGATGCAGCACCAGGGAATTCTGGAAAGCATTAGCGCTACCGAAACCCTTTCCTTTGACTATGAAGAGGAATTGCGCGCGGCAATAGAAACGTATAAAAGTACTAACCAATAGGGGAACAGCATGGCGAATTTACGGGATGTACGGCTCAGGATGCGTGCTATCACACAGACCTTACAAGTTACCAAGGCTATGAACCTGATTTCCACGGCTAAGTTGCGTAAAGGCCGACGGATACTGGAGGATACGGAGCCGTTCTTTACCCGTATTCAAAAATCCATGTATGATATTGTATCCGGCGCCGGGGTGCTTGAGAGCCAGTTCTTCAAAAATACCGAGGAGGAGACCGGTTCCCATGCCGCGGTGGTGGTGCTTACCAGTGATAAAGGTTTAGCCGGGGGCTATAATGCCAACGTAGTCCGGCAGGCCACGCAGATTTGCGAGAGTCTTAGAAAGCCGGTTCTGATTCTTATCGGTTCCATCGGGTATCGGTATTTTGCCCATACACCTTATGCAATCCTTGAAAGCTTTTCTTTCAAGTCCCAATTGCCTACGGTGGAAGATGCCAAGGAAGTTACCGATTATCTTATCTCCCAGTATGTCTGGGGCATATTTAAGGAAGTTCATATCGTCTATACCCACATGTATAGCACCGTCAAGCTCCTTCCCAGGGCCCGGCAGATTCTGCCTTTGGACGCAGAAAAGATACAAGAAGACATTGCCCAAAGCGGAGGTCAGAAGCGGGTAAAGATACCCTTGGAATACATTCCTTCTGGAACCGCGGTATTTGATGTGTTGGCGCCTTTTTACATCAAAGGTATTGTCTACGGGTCCCTGGTAGAGGCGTATGTCAGTGAGCAAAGCGCCCGGATGGCGGCTATGGAAGAGGCGTCAAAAAATGCCCAAGATATGTTGGGCAGCCTCCAGATCTTCTACAACCGGGTCAGGCAGGCGACTATTACCCAGGAAGTATCGGAAATAATTTCAGGCTCCGCAGTACTATCGGAGTAGGGTGGTTTGAAGTGAGGAATAAGGAATGGCGGGATATATCACACAGATAATAGGGCCGGTGGTTGATGTCCGGTTTGATGAAGATGCGATTCCCGGGATTTTACATGCCTTGGAGATTAGCCAGGGACCCCATAAGATGGTTATCGAGGTATTACAGCATATCGGTGACAATCGGGTTCGGTGTGTTGCTATGGAGGCCACCGAAGGACTTGCCCGGGGTATGGAAGTGCGTGATACCGGTCATCCCATTCAAGTACCGGTGGGAGAAGCGGTTCTGGGCAGGATGTTTAGCGTTACCGGTAAGGCGATTGATGATCGAGGGGCATTTACCGCAGAGCACTACGCTTCCATACACCGGCAGGCCCCCAGCTTTGCAGAACAGCGGCCTGCTACCGAGGTATTTGAGACCGGTATCAAGGTAATCGATCTGATAGCTCCGTATGCCAAGGGTGGTAAGATTGGCCTTTTTGGCGGTGCAGGGGTGGGAAAAACCGTGGTGATCATGGAACTTATCCGCAACATCGCCACAGAACATGCGGGGTATTCGGTCTTCTCCGGGGTGGGGGAACGTTCCCGGGAAGGGGCTGATTTGTGGAAAGAGATGAACGAATCCGGGGTCATTGACAAGACCGCCCTGGTTTTTGGGCAGATGAATGAGCCTCCAGGGGCCCGTATGCGGGTTGCCCTGGCAGGGCTTACCATGGCGGAGTATTTTCGGGATCAAGGCGGCCAGGATGTGTTGTTATTCGTGGATAATATTTTCCGGTTTATCCAAGCAGGGGCTGAGGTTTCCGCGCTTTTAGGCCGGATCCCTAGTGCCGTGGGGTACCAGCCTACCTTAGCCAATGAGATGGGTTCGCTTCAGGAGCGGATCGCCAGTACCTCCCATGGTTCCATCACCAGCGTTCAGGCGGTTTATGTACCTGCCGATGACCTCACGGATCCTGCTCCGGCTACCACGTTTGCCCATCTTGATGCTACCACCGTGCTTTCCCGGAAGATCGTTGAATTGGGGATCTATCCTTCAGTGGATCCCCTGGCATCCAACTCCCGTATTTTGGATCCCGCGCTCGTGGGGGAAGATCATTATCAAACAGCCCTCAGGACTCAGCAGACCCTCCAACGGTATAAAGAATTGCAGGATATCATCGCGATCCTGGGGATGGACGAATTATCCGCCGAGGATAAGCTCGTCGTATCCAGGGCCAGGAAGGTACAGCGCTTCTTCAGTCAGCCCTTTTTTGTGGCAGAACGGTATACGGGTATTCCTGGACGGTATATACCGGTTAAGGAAACGGTTCGGGGTTTCAAGATGATCTTGGACGGTGAAACCGACGCCATCCCTGAACAGGCATTCTTCATGGCTGGGGACATCAACGACGTGCTCTCCAAGGCGTGAGCAGGGGGGACGGCATGGCGAACTTGTATACCTTTGAGGTGTATACCCCCTATCGACTTTTTTTTCGAGATCAGGTAGCGGCGGTGGTCCTTACCTTAACAGACGGCGAAATCGGCATATACGCAGAACATTCCCCGTTTACGGCTCCGGTATGTACCGGTATTCTGAAGATCAAAGACAAGACAGGCCAATGGAGGGAAGCCTTTACCACCGAAGGTATTCTGGAAGTTACCAGTCACAAGACGATCCTCTTAGCTGATGCCACGGAATGGCCTGAAGAGATTGATTATGAACGGGCATTGCTGGCTAAACAACGGGCAGAACAGCGCATACAATCAAAGAACTTCAGATTTGTAGCTGAAAGCGCCCAAGCGAACCT
>JAISGE010000104.1 GCA_031263265.1 Treponema sp. | reverse complement strand
GGAACAGGAATCGGCACCACGGTGTAATTCACGTTGGGCGCATAGATGCGGATGGCGTTGGTAACCCAGTTGCCCGTCACCGTCATGGCCAGCTTGTTCTGGAAGAAGGGATGGTCCGGGGAAAAGAACCCGCCGGCCGACTGGGTAAAGCCCCTGATGGTTACCGGGTCATATTTCTGCGCCCATTCGCGCATCCACTGGAAGGAAGCCACCACACGCGGGTCGGTGAGTTCCAGTTTGTTGGTTTCCTGATTGTAGAGTTCCGCGCCGAACATGAACGGCCACATGGTGGGCGCGTCGTTGGGCTGGTCCTGCCACGGGATAAAGCCGTAGCGGGTTATCCTGCCGCTTGCGTCCCGAACGGTCAGTTTTTCCGCCCAATCCGCCAGTCCTTCGAGGTTTGTCGGGTATTTGGTAATGTCGAGCCCCGCCTCCCGTACCATGTCCGTATTGAGGTACAGCATGATAACATTGGAATCCTGCGGCAAGAGGTATGTCTTTCCATCGTACTGCATAAGGCTGCGGAAACCGGGCATGAAGTCGTCGATAGAAAGGCCGATTGCCTCAAGGTACGGATCCCACGGCTCAAGCGCGCCCTGCCCGGCGAAGCCGTAGGACGACACATAATCGTCCGAGACGAGGGTATCCGGCGCGGCTCTTCCCGCGATTGCCGCGAGGAGCTTGCCGTTGGTCATTCCGGCCTGCGGAACAGACTGAATATCGACTTTCACCCCAGGATAGAGCTTGGTAAACTCATCAACCCGCCAAGCATCCCATGTCAGCGAATCGCCGGTAAACGCCGACCAGTAAACCAAGTCGCCTGTGGCCTTTTCCAGTTCCTCCAGAGTGAGGGGCACGCCGCTTCCAACGGCCCCGGAAGACGTGCCGCTCTTTTTGTTACAGGAATAAAAGCCTGTGGCAAGAACCGCAATCAGTATCCCGATAATCCATCGTGATTTTTTCATATAAAACTCCAAAAATATAATTTATTTTATCGTAGGGGCATGAAATGGGTTATGCTTCCTGATTGTTATCCTTACTACTCAAAAATTGCTCTTTTTGGTGGTTTTTTGGTGCAGACGGATTGATAGGAGCTGCGGGTTATGCCGATTAACACGGATTTTTTGAATGAGCAGCGATCAGTGAATGTGAAAAAAAGGGCCGCTGACTCTTGGCTGTATGTTGCGCGAACTTACGGGATACGGGACTGTCCTGTATAAATACGGCTATCCGTTTCTCGTGAAGTACGGGTATCCTGGAAAGCGATAGGCTTTAGAACATTACAGACAAGCATCGTGGTAAGCCGCGGTGCTTGCTTCGACAGACCGACGAATAATCCGGCAATAATTTGAAAGTGGCTCTATTACCGGATTTAAAAACCTAAGGGAGAATAGGATAAAATATCAGCCACTGACTTGGGTATGGGAAATAACTATGAGTTGCAACATGCGGTGCAAGCATTGCGGCTCGTCCTGTACAGACCCGTTACCGGACGAATTAAGCACCGAAGAAACCGCGAGACTACTGGTTGAAAACCATATCGCAACGGTCGCGATCAGTATTGACGGGACGCGGGAAGTGCATGACGCGATACGGAAAGCCGACTCGTTTGAACGGATAGGCGCTCGTTTAAGATTCTGAAGGAACACGGCATAAACTGCGGCGCAGTAACCACAATCTCAGATGTCTATGGTGATTGACATACTTCATAGTATCATCTTTTGTCCTCTTTACCTTTCTGCTATTCATCATACTTTGTAGATCACCACCGTTTTTTGGAGTCTTCGAGACGCTTTTCTATAAGATCAATTTCTCCGGCCGTTCACAACTATGGGAAATGGCCAGCCGCTTGCCGGTTTTCGCCGACTCTGAAATGCGGGTCATCACCTCGAGGACATGGAGCGCAAGCGCTCCCGATGCGCAGTGCTGCCGGTCCGCATAGATGGCCTCCGCCATATCGGCGACGCCTATGCCCCGCCAGTTTTCATTGTCGAGCAGGTCGGCAAGTCGCGAGCTGGACGGCCCGATAAGGGGGATTTCCTGCCATGTCGTGGCACCACGGCGTTTCATAAGCACCGGTGAGATAAAAAAATTGGGATCGCCGATTTGCAGGCTGCCTTCGCTACCGTAGATTTCGATGTGGGGAAGCGAATGCGACCATACGTCAAAGCTCATGGTCATGGTGAGCGCCACGCCGCATGAAAAATCAAGTAGGGCGGAAATATGCGTCGGGGTTGTTACCGTGATCTTTTGGCAGCACTTTTCCTTACTCGTGATGTCGCGGGTATCAAACGCCGTCGCCGTGCTTCCCGTTACCGAGGCGACCGGCCCTAAAAGTACGGCAAGGGCGGTGAGATAGTAGGGGCCCATATCAAAAAGCGGGCCACCACCTGGCGCGTAATAAAACTCAGGTGCGGGGTGCCAGTGTTCCGGCCCGTGATTCATCAAAAAGGCAACCCCGCCGACCGGGCGGCCAATCCAACCATCATCGATAAGTTTTCGCGCCGTTTGAATTCCCGCGCCGAGAAAGGTGTCCGGTGCGCAGCTTATACGCAGGTTGTTTTTTTGCGCCAATTCAAGCAACGCCTCGCCTTCGACAAGGTTTGCGCAGAGGGGTTTTTCGTTATAGATATGCTTACCCACCTCAATCGCCGCTTTTGCGACCGCGTAATGGGCTGCGGGCGGGGTCAGATTCAACACGATGGCGATGTCGTCGCGGGCGAGCAGCGCATCGGGGCTTTCGGCAAAATCTAGCCCGTGCCGTAACGCCGCTTCCCGCGCTTTTTCAGGCGACGCATTGGCTATCGCACACAAGTCAACACTGCCGGAGAAGCTATCCTGCAGATTTTTGATATAAATTCCGCTGATAGTGCCCGCGCCGATGATTCCTGCTTTCAATTTTTTCATGTCACCCTCTCAACGCTCTTTTTCTCTCCCAATTCTCCGGAAGACGTAACCGTATATTCGTGTTTACCTTATGCAAGACGGCTGCTCAGGCCGCTCCAGTTATGAAAACCGCTAAAAACAGCCATTGCCTTCAAAATAATATCCTTTTTTTTCCCGTATGTGTCAATGGCGCATTCGTTTTCCTCAACAATTTAACATTTACCCATCCTCTTCATCTCCGATAGGTAATGTACTAGACTTATTATTATAAATGGGGATATACTATAGCGAAAACTTAACGAGGGGGAAGGTATGGTAATGATAGCATTAAAATGTCCGTTTTGCGGAAGCGAGGATGTCCGCCCATACGGCACTTCAAACAGGAAAAAGCGGTATGCCTGTAATAATCTATCCTGTTCCCATAAAACATGTTATGCGGAATACCGTTATAACGGCTGCAATCCTGAGGTAAAGAAAGCCATAATCAAATGGGCGGCTGACAGGGCCGGAATACGGGCAACTGCGCGGGAATTAGGGGTAAGCACCGGGCACTGTACTAATTTTGGGAAGCCGTTGTATACTGTGCCAGTTAAGGAGAGCCTATGTTCCAGCCTGATTACAGGAATGGGGAAGCCTTTCCTGCTCCATTCCTGCGGTTGTATTTTTAAAGTAATGGACGATCTTATTGCCGCGAGGATCGATGCGAAACATTCCAACGAGGATGCTATTGCGCCCTATGGCCGGCGTATCGGCAACTTTGGCGGCCTCTCTGCCCCTCCAGCAGCGTTGATGTGGTTTCCTATACTACCGGTATTTTTAGGCTTATTGAAGCCAAGGGCCGCGGCGCGCGGCCTGCGTTAAACGCAGCGTGAAAACCAGGGTCATGTGCTTCCCTCCAGTGAATATGGCTAAAAAGATCGGCTCAGTTGCCCTTATCATTATTTTCCTGATGTCCGTAAGCTGCCGCACGGTTGACATACATGAGTTTGATGAAGCTGGTAAATACATTGCGATTGATAACAACCGGGTAATGGTACGCTTATATGAAACCAGGGAAGCTTTTAAAAACCCGCTCAAGGGTTTTCGTCCTGGGTGGTCTATCGGGGATGATCTGGATATTTCTGAACAGGGTTACGCCACAGTATATAGACAGAATATTAAATATTCAGACCTTGAAATGACAAGCTCGGACACTGTTCAAAAAATTATTGACTGGAGCAACAATACATGGCAGGGCATTGAAGATAAAAATATAAAAATTATTCCACGAGTTGTTATTCATGATCCGGCCGGGCCTGATGGAGGCTGGTACTGGCCGGTGGATTACCCGGAGCGTGATCCTGTGGGTCAATGGACCAATGAGGCGTTAAAGACACGGTTGTATAATTTTATTATCAAATTGGGCGGGGCATGGGACAACGATCCCCGGGTTGCTGCCATTGAGCTTGGTTTATGGGGTAACTGGGGCGAACACCATATACATCCGTTGGTTTTGCCGGACAGGAGTAGTACTATACCCCCGGATTTTCAAAAAGCAATGGGCGATGCCGCCCTGATTGCCTTTAAAAATAAAAAGGTTATGGTACGCCATCCTGAAACCTTTGGGGCCTATGATTTTGGATTTTATTGGGATTCTTTTGCCCTGCCCGAAGAAAATTATATTGGTCATGGCCTTGTGAGAAGAGACAACTGGAGAAACCAGATGATAAGCGGGGAAGTTGCCTATAATTGGGGGAATCAGTTCTTACTGGGCGGAAAACCGGATGCCACGCTAAGAAACAATGCCGCGGTAGATTACCTGATAGGCTGGATACAACGTGTCCATGCTTCAAGCCTGGGCTGGATAGCGGACTATGATAAAAACAATGCTTCGTTATCGAAAAATGCAGCCCGTATGCAAAAGGCGCTTGGCTATCGTTATGTTATTAACTCTGCAACTTACAATAAAACGATACGTCCCGGAGACGAACTGGCGATAGAACTGGAAATATCAAATGTAGGATCGGCTCCTTTTTATTACCAATGGCCCGTTGAATTGAGCCTTCTGAATCTACAGCGTGATGTAGTATGGAAGGGGACTCTGGATGCAGATATTCGCGAATGGCTGCCGCAAGAGACCAGCCTCTTGACCGGAAAAATTGTAATACCGCCAACGCTGGAAAACGGGAATTATATTATTGGTTTATCTATTTTGGATCCATCAGGAAATATGCCGTCGATACGTTTTGCCAATACGAATTATTATAACGGGGGCAGAACCCCGCTGGGTATAATAGGGATTGGTCAGGAACCGGAATATTATAGACTGGAACCGTTTGATTCTTTGAATGGCGACAACAGTTGATGCAAAAAACTTCCGGCAAGCCGGTGGGAAAAGATACCTATGAGTGTTATTCTGTTTTTAAGATTTATGGTACGGTCGGTCTCATGCGGCATTGGCTTAAAAATGATATGCATATACCTATCCCTGAAATGGCCAAAATACTCGAGCCTGTTCCAAAACCCCCAGAAAGGATAGAAAAAGCGAAGGAAACCTGATAAGATTGTAGTTGAAAAAACTATAACCAGGAGACCACCGCCATGAAAACTATAAGCCAAATCATTGCAGGAGCGCAAGTGCTCCTTAACCTCTCATTCAACCTTACCGATTGTTTTGAAGCATACCTTTCCGATGAATATAAAACTTTTCTGCATATGCTGCGGGTTATCGAAGAACACATCCCTACCCTCATACGGCCCTATGCGGGAACTGGTCGGATACCCATCAGTATACCCCCTTGATAGGTGCAGAAGCCCCCAAGAAAGGGTGTGGAATCTCCAAAAGCGGAGGTTATAATGCTAAACCAGGGTTTGGTAACATAAGCCAGTTTCTCAAAACTCGGTTAGTTTTGAAACATCCTTGCTTGATAAGCCTTTTTAGTTCTTGACAATATAATAGTAATCTTATATATTTGATAGGGTAAAGGAATAATGTATGGATGATCAGTACCTGATTCGTATCGAACATGTGTCCAAGCAATATGGAAAAAATGGAGGAGGAGCGGTACCTGCAACCTCCTTGAAAAAAGGAGGAACGGTTCCGCAGTATGTGTTAGATGACATTACCCTGAACATCGCTCCAGGAGAATTCCATGTATTCCTCGGCTGGAGCGGTTGCGGTAAATCAACCCTGCTTAATATCATCGCGGGGTTTGTAAAGAAGACCACAGGATCCGTACGAGTGGACGGAGAAGAAGTAGAAAAACCCGGATTTGAGCGGGGTGTCGTCTTTCAAAACGCGGATTCTGCGATTTTTCCGTGGATTACGGTGTGGAAAAACGTCGAATATGGCTTGCGGATCCGAAAAGTCCCGACCCCTGAACGGCGGAACATCGTCAAACGCTGTATCAGTTTGGTAGGACTTGAAGGTCATGAGCAGAAATACCCCCATGAACTGTCAGGAGGTATGAAGCAGCGGGTGCAAATTGCCCGGAGCATGGCAAACAACCCCAAGATTCTCATCATGGATGAACCCTTTGGTGCCTTGGATGCCCAGACCAGGAAAGCCATGCAGAACGAGCTTATCAGTATATGGCAGGAGACCAAGAAAACGATCCTGTTTGTTACCCATGATATTCAGGAAGCGGTGTATCTAGGTCAGAAGATCAGCATCCTTTCCCGGGCGCCGAATGCGAAAATTTTGCAGACCCTGGATATTCCGTTCCCGTATTACCGGAATCTGTCCGCTTCAGCTGAGACGCACGCGGTTCAGCATATCCAAAGTTTCTTTGATATTGAGTACACCATCTAATAAGGAAAGACGAAAACCTATGAAACGAACCATGAAAGCGCTGGGAGAGTTTTTGTTGCATAAGGGCATTATCACCTGGGGACTCTTAGGCTTGATATGGCAGATAGCCTCGGTTATCAACGGCACCGAATTCCTACCTGGTCCGCTTGCCACCTTACGTGGAGGCCGAGAGATTGTAGTCAACGGCGTACTGTTTCAGTACATCGGGATCAGTTTTTTCAGGATTTTTTCCGGATGGTCTTTGGGTATTATCTGCGCAGTTCCCATAGGGCTGCTCATCGGTCAGTTTAAAACAGTCAGACGTATCTTTGAGCCGTTTATCAATTTTTTCCGCTTTGTACCGGCCATCGGCTTTTTAACGCTTTTTCTCATGTGGCTTGGGGTTGGGGAAGAATCAAAGATCGCTATTATCCTCTACGCCACCACCTTTCCCATCATCATCAATACGATTGCAGGGGTTTCCGGTATCAACCCTACTACCATACAGGTGGCTCAGTCCCAGGGGGCTTCTGCAGCCCAGATTTTTTTTACGGTAACTATTCCCGCTTCGATTCCGTATATTTTTACGGGTATACGGCTTGGTTTAAGCGGAGCCATCATTTCGATTGTGGCGGCGGAGATGCTGGCCGCGCAGAAGGGCATAGGCTACCTTATCTACACGTCCCGTTTGTATTTCAGGACCGACTGGATCTTTGTCGGTATTTTAACTTTGGGCTTAACCGGTTACTTTTCCGATAGACTACTGCGTTATTTCGGCAGAACCGTATTAAAAAAATACGGTGTTTCTGACGGGAAATAAATACACCTTTAAGGAGCAATGAAATGAGAGAGAAAAGATTTACGTTTGTTTTACCTGCTCTATTGCTGGGCGCCGCCCTTGTCAGTGCAGGGTGCGCAAAAAAACAATCAGCACAGGAATCGGCACAAACAATCGAAAAGATCCGCCTTGGAGTTATGACGGACAGTATCTTAGCCTATGCTGCTGATATTGGTAGTGCTGAAGGCATCTTTGCCAAGCACGGCCTTGAAGTTGATGTGGCTTCTTTTGCCGCGGGAATCAATACCATTGATGCCGTTACCACAGGACAAATGGACATAGGATTCGGTGCAGATTTTGCGGTGATCAACCGGCTTGGGGGATCTCCTTCAACCGTGCTGCGGATTTTTACGGGTATTGGGGAGGGTGCCTTGGATTCATGGAAACTGTATGTCCGGGGAGCTTCTATTGGGGTCCCTACAGACCTGGCAGGGAAATCGATAGTTACCAGACTTGGCACGGTAGAAGAGTATTGGCACGCCAAAACCCTTACTTCAAACGGTATTGATCTTGCGTCGGTACATTTCCTGCCGGTTGATGCCCCTATGGAAGGGGTTGCTTTGATTCAAAACGGCTCTGCAGTGGCGATGTGGGCCAATGCCCGGCCTGCAGAGGCACTTAACAAGATCGAGGGGGTTCATGCTATTGCGGATTTGAGTGCTGTAGGCGCCCCTACTTTAAGTCTTATGGTTGCCACAGAACAATTTCTGAGTACCCGTCAAGAAGCAGCGGTAAAGTACCTCAAAGCCATGGAGGAAATTTACGATTTTATCAATAGCAATCCTCAAAGGGCAGCAGAGATTGTACAAAAAGCCTCATCCACACCGATTGAACAAACCCTTATCAATATAAAAAATAACGTGAATTATATTGATTTTAATCAAAGTATCTTTGATGCAGCCAATAATCTTTATCAATGGACAGAAGCAAACGGCGTCATCAAGTATCCCTACGACCTGCATAAGTATGTGTATATGGACGCCCTCAGGGAGGCTTTCCCCGGTAGGGGCGAATTTAAATAGGAGGTACGACTATGGGACATCCAACGGTATATCCAAGCGGGGTAACGGTGTACAACAAAGAACTGGCCTGGAACGGCTATACCCTTTACCCCTCACCCCAAGGGGCCTTGCTTATCGACATGAACGGCAGGGAGGTACATGTGTGGAAAGGGTTACAGGGAGACCCGAATAAGCTGCTCCCCGGTGGATTTGTGATGGGAAGCACCGGAAGCCGGGACAACCCAGCCCATCTTTTCGAGAACTTCGATGTGGTACAGCAGGATTGGGATGGAAATGTACACTGGCAATTCAATCGGAACGAACTTATAAGCGCTCAAGAAGAGCCGCCCCGCTGGATAGCACGGCAAAATCACGATTACCAGCGGGAGGGATCTGCTACCGGTTACTATACGCCTGTTTCCGCTCCTAAAACCACTAGGGGAAACACCCTGATACTGGTAAACCGTGAAGTGTACGACCCTGATATTTCCGGTAAAAAGGTGCTTGACAGCAGTATTATCGAAGTAAGCTGGGAAGGGGCGGTTATATGGCGCTGGAACGCTTCAGAGCACTTTGAAGCATTGGGGTTCAATGAGGAAGCCAAAAACGTACTGTACCGGCTGCCTAGTTCTGACTGGTTTGAGGGAGGCGGAGGGTATTGGCTGGGGATAAACAGCATCGCTACCCTTGGGCCGAACCGCTGGTATGAAGGAGGGGATAGCCGCTTCCACCCGGACAACATCATCTGGAGCGCGCGGAACGCCAACATCTTGGGCATTATTGACCGGAAAACCGGGGCATTGGTTTACCGGCTTGGTCCTGATTTTAGTACGACCACTCTAGGCTGGATCATAGGCCCCCATCATTTTCATCTGATACCTCAAGGATTACCTGGCGAGGGCAATCTGCTGGTGTTTGACAATGGCGGCAGTGCAGGATACGGCGTCCCCAACGGAGTTTCCCGATACGGTACGGCTAGGGAACGACGTGATTACTCCCGGATTCTGGAGTTTGATCCTATCAGCCTCAAGGTAGTGTGGCAGTACACCCCCAAAGAAGCAGGACATATCCATCCGCTGGATTCCTACAAGTTCTTCAGTCCCTTCAAAGGTTCGGTTCAGCGGCTTCCCAACGGTAATACCTTGATTACTGAGGGTACGAATGGACGGATATTTGAGGTTACCAGGGAACATAAGACGGTATGGGAATATGTGAATCCCTATTTCAGGACCAACGCCCAGGGTCTTATAGACAACGGGGTGTACCGGGCATACCGGGTTCCGTACCAGTGGATCCCGCAATTACCAAGCCCTGAGGAAGTATCGGTGATTCCGCCTAAAATACCCCAATTCCGGGTACCGGGCGCACCTTTAGGCATAGGCGGCAAGGTAACGAAAATTTCCGGGATTGATCCGCATCGGGTGAAGCTGATCCAAGACCCCTTTGAAGCAGTGGTATCCAGCAGCGAGGAACCCTCGAATTTCTGTGTGATTAACTCAGGCGAATGAGCCAGTTTTAAAGCTTCAGTTTTGAAATAAATTCGAATAGGAGTGTTTATGGGACATCCACGAATCTATCCGACCGGTACCACGGTGTACTACGCGGAAGAAGCCTACTCAGGCTATACGATTTTTCCCTCGGCTAAAGGGGCCTTACTCATCACCATGCGGGGAACCGAAGTACAGCTTTGGGCAGGCTTGGACGGTTTTCCGAATAAGATCTTGCCCGGAGGCTTTGTGCTTGGCTCTTCCGGGCAGCGGAAGCCTCAATACGGCTACCAGGATCAGAACGATCTGCTCCAAGTTGACTGGGAGGGAAAGGTGGTCTGGCAATTTAACCGGAACGAATACCTTACGGATCCTGATACTGAACCGGCCTTTATCGCCCGGCAACACCATGATTTCCAGCGGGAAGGTTCAAGCACCGGGTACTTTGCTCCAGGTTCACTGCCCAAGACCGACTGCGGAAACACCCTAATCCTCGTGCATAAGGATGTAACGAATCCCCGCATATCGGACAAGCCTCTTTTGGATGACCGCATTATCGAAGTAACCTGGGAGGGGGAAATCATCTGGGAATGGCTGGCCAACGAACATTTTGACGAATTGGGGTTTGATGAAGCCGCGAAGAACCTGCTTTTTCGTAACCCATCCCTGGTGGCTACTGGCCGGGGGGATTGGCTGCATATCAACAGCATCAGTACTCTTGGCCCCAATAGGTGGTACGACCAGGGGGACGAGCGTTTCCACCCTGACAACATCATCTGGGACGCCCGGAACGCCAATATCCTGGCTATTACGGATAAGAAAACCGGTAAAATCGTATGGCGTATTGGCCCTGATTTTGGTGAAACCCCAGCCCTTCAGCGTTTAGGCTGGATCATCGGGCAGCATCATCTGCACATGATACCCCGGGGCTTGCCTGGAGAAGGTAACCTCCTTGTATTCGACAACGGCGGCTGGGGAGGCTATGGCCTGCCTTCAGGGACTTCCCGCTATGGTATCAACAGCTTCCATCGGGACTATTCCCGGGTCATTGAATTCAATCCCCTTACCCTGGAAGTAGTTTGGGAGTATACCGCCCAACGTGCGGGGTACCAGGATCAGTACCGGTTCTACAGTCCCTACATCAGTTCCGCGCAGCGGCTGCCCAATGGTAACACCCTGATCACCGAAGGATCTGATGGCAGGCTCTTCGAGGTAACGGCCCAGTATAAGACGGTGTGGGAGTATATTAACCCTTACTATTCGGAGTCCCTGGGAGGCACCCACAACCTGGTCTACCGGGCTTACCGGCTTCCCTATACGTGGATACCCCAGCTTCCGGTTCCTACGGAGAAATCAATTATCCCGCCGGTTCTCGGTCAATTCTCATAGGGAGATACCTGGGGCAAAAAGCCCCCGCACGGTAAACGTACGGTGTTCGACAACCAATCGGGTTATCGAACACCGTACGTTTACCCCCTATGGTTATGTCAATTCCTTCAATTAGATCCGGCTTACCGTCCCAACAGGGTACTGAGGGTGATAGATGTCATAACCAGCGAAAGGGCAGTGGTAATAATCGGCGCGTACTGATTAAAATAATAAAGAAAACTATTGGTTCTGGCGGTAATAATTGATTCCGGGGTAATCACATCGGATTTTTTCAATTCTTTACCCGTAATATCTTGTATGATTACTGAACTCCGGGCGTTTCTATCCCGGTTAAATCCTCCGGCTAGGGCGATATAATAGTCCCAACTCCGATCGGGGATATAGGGATACCGTCCTGGTACAGCCACCGCTCCTGCAACCGTTACAAAATACTGTCTGAAAGGGATGATCAGGGTATCGTTATCTTTGAGAAAATAGGTGCTCCTATAGGATGAATCATAGAGCATAGGATTCAGATTTATCGGTATCCGTTCTTCGTCCCGGATGATATAGGCATTCTGGGTATCTGATATAGAAGAAAACCAACTTTGATTCTGTTGTACCAGGGATGCATAATTTTCTCCCTCATTAAAACGGACAATGATTTTATTGGATACATTCACCTCTCCGATTTCATTTTCCAACTGCCTTACTGCCCCTTCTATAAACATCACCGGCATTACCGTAACAATTGTGGGTATTTGTATAGTATCCCAATGATGTAAGGCATAATTAGCCTGTATGTCGTCTCGATTAAGGTATATTTTATCTCCCGAATCTATTGTACTGTCCACATGCCGGACTAATGATATTCGGGAGGTATCTGCTATGGGGGTACACCCCCCGGCATAATAATCCACCAGTTCCTTGAGGTTTTCTCCTTGTAACAGTTGATAGGATCCTGGACGTTCGACCTCCCCTTCAATGGTAATGAGCCTATCAACCCGGTTCACCAGTATAGTATCTCCCGGACGGACGTAGGGATCCTGTTGTATATCCCCAAACCGGAACGCCTTGAACAGATCATAGCTCTTAGTTTGTCCATTCAAAGAACGGACTGAGACGTTTCTGAGTGAAGCATACTCAGTGAGGATATCTTTCGTGAGCACCTCAGAAAGCCGTTCCAGGGCCCAGGTCTGGCTTTCTTTGGAGGTCTTGACTTCTCCGGTGATATACACGGTAAACAGAGCAGGTTCAGTCAACACCAACTGTACCCCACTTAAAGGATAATTATTGGAAACAACATACTCAACTTCGTTTTTTAGTTGCGAAAAAGTTTTACCGGTAGCATTCACAATTCCTAAATTGGCAACCCGTATTTTATAGGTACTATCTACGATGATTTTATAGATTACTGGTGTCCCCGCAGCCAAGTAGGTCAAAGTATACGCATCTCCAGCAGTTACCCGGTAATTCGGACTCGACATGGCGATCATCGTTTTCTTGAGTAATTTATCTGCTTCTGATGAACTAGTCGTAGCAGAAACCTTGGTATTCTGATTGGAAATATCAGTAGCATTCTGCCTTGAACGATCCGTAATCTGCGCAAAAATGATCGTATTAGTAAAAATAGTAAAAAAGAAAAAAAGTGCTCTAATTGCAGTGATCCGTTTTATGAGAGGAATCCTCCTTCATTGAGTTAAATTATAGCTTACAGGTTCTGTGAGCTTTTGGTGTTTTTTATAACATTTAAGATTAATTATTAACTTCATGTTTTTAGGTCTAGACACCTTAACTTGTTGAGCTTGCAAACTTTTACTTAGGGAAAAACGGCATCTTACAAAAAATCCTATACAATAGCCTGCGTAAATGTATGCACGGGGGGGGGGGGGGGGGTAAAAAAAAAAACCCCCAACCAAAAAAAATAAAAAAACCACAAAAACACCCCCAATTTAAAAAACCCAGTAAACGTAGCGTTC
>JAISGE010000050.1 GCA_031263265.1 Treponema sp. | reverse complement strand
GAGAAGTGTCTGCCACTGACCGTGCGGGACGAACATAGCAAATACATACTAGCGATAGAAACTCCCAAAAAGGGCGACACCGCCCATGTAAAGGCCGTTTTCGAGCTGCTTTTTCGCAGATATGGACTGCCCCGTTTCATACGGTCCGACAACGGTCCGCCGTTCGGTAATGTATTTAATCTGTGGGGATTAAGCCGTCTTTCGATATGGTTTATGAGCTTAGGGATAAAAATAGACCTTGACGACCCCGGCTGCCCCTACCAGAACGGAGGGCATGAACGGATGCACCGGGACATGAAACAGGAATTACAGGGAAAAATCAACGGCAATTTGAGAGACCACCAGAAAGAGTTTGACAGGTGGCGGAAAGAGTTTAACGAAGTTCGTCCGCATGAAGGGTTGGGGATGAAACGGCCCAAAGAGGTGTATAAAAAATCCCAACGATTGTGGAAGGGCAAAGAAGAGGAGCAAGAATACAACGGGAAAATGAAAGTGCGGATAGTGAATGACCGTGTTTTTTTTAACTTGCGACAGAGGAGGATATTCATACGGAGTGTTACCTATCTGTCCGGTCAAAAGTGTTACCGATGTCATCGGGTTGTATCAGTTTTTATTTCACCTAACGTTCCGGCTGTTTACGACGTTTTGGCGGTCCGAATAAGGACTTTGCGAAGCAAAGACCGGGCCGGCAAAATGTGGGTGGAGGTTTGCCGTGGGAATGGAACGCAACGGAATGAACTAGGCGTTGCCGGAGGCCGAGCTGCCTACTGACGGCGAAGCGTAAACAGACCTATTCATCAATAAATCCGTTTGTACCTCATCACCCATTCGAAACGGGTATTTCCCAAATTCTTCAAACCCCATTTTTTTATAAAATACTAGTGCTTTACTATTTCTTTCCCAAACTCCCAGCCAGATATATTTTTTCTTTAATCTTGTTGCTATTTTTATTGAATGATTTATAAGATATTTTCCATATCCGTTTCCTTGATGTTCCTTTTGTATATATATCCTTTCTATTTCCAGTGATTCTTCATCGTTAATATCAGACCGAAACGGCTTTTTATTTAATTTTATATAGCCGATTATTTCACTGCCCTTATACAAGAAATAAAAGAATGATCCTTTTGCCATTATTTCTTTTGATAATTTTTTTATATCATATGCTTCTTCTAAATATGTTTTCATAGTTTCTTCACTGGTAAATGATCTAAATGTATCATAATATGTTTTGATACTGATATTTTGTAAAATGATTATTTGGTTTTTATAACATTTCCTTATCGTTAAGTCCTTAGAATGTTTCATATAGTATTAACCAGAAAAAGAATAAGTAAAACCGTATTCCCTATGGCTGTCAGTATTGGACCAATAGTTTTGAACGTACTTATTTTAATGCCAACAAGGCCGTCAAATAATTGTACGCCTATCATAATCCCTGCTACCGTAATTAAGTACGGATTTGATATACATATCAGTAATCCAATTGCAGCTAAGAACAACGATAAACTCCTTACCATTGCATATTTGGCATTAGTCAATGCACTATCTTTTTGCGGTTTTGATGTTATGTAAGCCTCAACAGAGAACCAAAAACTTACCGTAGCACTGATCAGGGTAAATACCGCACAAAGATAGTAATACAACATATTCAAACCAATTGAGGCTGCGCCTCACGTTCTATAAATGCCTGTACCGCCCGGCGCGTGGAATCAAAGGCCAAAGCATCCATATTGACTTGGACGGGTGGAACAAAGCGGATTCCCGCTATTTCTTCTGGATCCAGTCGGAGATCCTCTTTCCGTAAACCCGGGGCTGAAAGAGTAAAAAACAGATCGCAGGTGTTGTAAACGATATCCTTGAAAGGATAGGTATTGGGGAACGAGGCAAAAAAGGAAAAGTCAGGTCCCGGATCCCAACCGATTTCTTCCCGGCACTCTCGACGAAGCCCTTCCACGGCTCCTTCTGCAGGGTTTACAAAGCCCCCAGGAAGGTCCAGTTTGCCCTGGGAAGGCTCCTTTGCTCTGACCAAGAACAGGATACCTTCATCAGTGGTAATGATACACCCAGTGGCCGCGGCCGTATTATGATAATACACGAACCCACAGTCCGGGCATCGGAACAGCGTATGATCTTCAAACCGGATTTTGGGAGAAGCACAAGACGGACAAAAGTGAAACATGGTTGAACTCCAATGGTTTATATGACGTTTATTGCGGTCTGTTATACTATTTAAATTGCGCGGCGTAAAGGGTGGCATACAGTCCCTCCTGGGCCAAGAGTTCCTCATGACTGCCCTGCTGCCTTATACCATCATCATCAATAACCACGATGGAGTTTGCCTTTCGGATAGTAGAAAGCCGGTGCGCGATGATAAGGGTCGTGCGTCCCTGGGCAAGGGATTCCAAGGCCCGCTGAATCTTGAGTTCCGTAGCAGAGTCCAGCGCGGAAGTGGCCTCGTCCAGGATCAGAATAGGGGGATTCTTGAGAAATACCCGGGCAATGCTGATTCGCTGCTTCTGTCCCCCGGAAAGCTTAATCCCCCGTTCTCCCACGACGGTTTCATAAGCCTTTGGCATCTTCATAATATCCTCGTGGATCTCTGCACGTTGCGCGGCCTGGATAATTTCCTCATCGGTGGCACTGATTCGTCCGTAACGGATATTTTCCTTGATGCTTCCGGCGAACAGAAACACCTCTTGCTGCACAATCCCGATCTTGCTTCGCAGGGACTTGAGGCTGAGATCCCGGATATCCCAACTGTCAATGGTGATTCGTCCATCCCTGATTTCATAAAACCGGGGCAAGAGGTGGCAGATGGTAGTTTTCCCGCCCCCGGAAGGGCCTACCAAGGCCAAGGTACTCCCTGCGGGAATGTGCAGGTTAATGTGTTCCAGAACCTGCACATTCTGGTTATACGAGAAACTGACATCCTGATACTCGATATCGCCCCGTACCTGGGTGAGGTCCAATGCCCCGGGCTTGTCCGTAATGTCCTGCTCTATCCGCATCAGTTCCACGAAACGGCCAAACCCCGCCATGCCTGTGGTGTACTGTTCCACAAAGTTGGCAAGCCTCCTTATAGGCTGGAGAAAGGCGTTGACAAAAAGGTTACAGGTAATGAGTTCCGCCAGGTTCATCTTATGGGCCATGATGAAGAAGCCTCCCAGTCCAATAACCACCACGTTGAGGATGTGGATGATGAATTCCAGCCGGCAATGGAAGTTCGCCATGGATTGGTAGTAGGTTTTTTTCGCAGATTTGAAGCCTTCGTTGCCGCCCTTGAATTTACAGACCTCGTAGGATTCATTGGTAAAGGCTTTGGCAACCCGTGCCCCGGATATGCTTGATTCCAGGGACGCGTTGATTTCCGCGGTTCGTTCTTTTACTTGTTTAGAAGCCTGCATCATACGGTACCGGGAGTGCAGGGTATGCAGGAGCAGCAGGGGAACCAGGAAGAGCAATGCCAAGGCTATTTCCCAGCGGATGAAGAGGATAAGTACAAAAGATCCCAAAAGGGTAACCAAGGAGATAAACAGGTCTTCCGGGCCGTGATGGGCCAGCTCGGTTACTTCCCAGAGATCGTTGGTAACCCGGGACATGATTTGTCCGGTGCGGTGATTATCGTAAAAGGAAAAGGAAAGCCCCTGGAGGTGATTAAACAGATCCTGCCGCATATCCGCCTCGATATAGGCTCCCACGGTGTGGCCCCAGTAGGTAACAAAGTAAGAAAAACCGGTACGGAGGACATAGAGCAGTAACATGAGGCAAATCATGACCAAAAAGAAACGGTACAAGCCTTGGGGAAGAAGCCGGTCTATGGTGTATTTGGTCATCATGGGAAAGGCTAAATCCACCGCGGCGGTGAGCAATGCGCAGAACATGTCCGCGGCAAAGAGCAGCAGGTGGGGCCGGTAATAGGAAGCGAAGATGGTCAATAGGGGTCGATTAAAAGAGGTTCTCATACACCCATTGTACTGAAATTACGTTTTTTAGTCTTTGTCCTTTCATTAGTACGTTAACCACGGGGTATACGGCGTTCAGTTTCACCCCGAATCCGTACTAACCCCGTCAAGTAAAACCCTACTCCGTAATTTCCTCAGCCTCTGAGCGCATCGAAGCAATGGCCACCCTGAGCGGTTCCTCACTGCTCAAGGCCAGCGGACCCAGGGGAAGCCGTGTCGGTCCACCAGGAAGCCCTGCCCAGGTCATAGCCGCCTTTATAGGAATGGGATTGGTCTCGATAAACGCCGCCTTGGTAAAGGGCAGCAGTTCGTAATGGAGCCGCCGGGCTTCTTCAAAATTACCAATAAGACCGGCCTTTACCATAGCGGCAACCTTATGGGGAAACAAGTTAGCAATAACCGAGATCACCCCGTCTCCCCCAAGGGCAAGGAGGGGCAGCGTTACCCCATCATCCCCGGATAAAACAGTGAAGGATTTTCCTTGGACATTCATTTTACACCCGCGGATAATATCCCCGATCTGGTTAATATCTCCTGAGGATTCCTTTACCCCTACAACTGCGGGAATCTGGGCAAGCCGTTCCATGAGTCCTGCAGAGATGTTCCTCCCGGTCCGGGAAGCAATGTTGTAGATGATAATAGGAAGCCCTGCCCCTGCTTCAGCCACCGCCTCAAAGTGCCGGATAAGCCCCTGGTCATTGGGTTTGTTGTAATAGGGAGTTACCACCAAGGCCGCGTCCGCGCCCAAGGCGCTGGCCCGTTTCGTGTATTGCATCGCAGACCTGGTGGCATTAGAGCCGGTCCCAATGATGAGCGGGACGCGTCCTTTTACTTCCTCTACCGCAATGCGGATTAGCTTTTCCTCTTCATCTTCTTCCAGGGCCGGGCTTTCCCCGGTAGTTCCTATAGGTACCAGGCCGTCAATGCCTCCTTCAATCTGGAAATTGATGAGCTGGCGAAATCCCTCGTAGTCCACTGCACCGTCTTCCTTCATGGGGGTAATGAGCGCAGTAAAGGCCCCTTGTAATATGTTCATACGCTCTCCCTTACACGCCTAACAGATCTTTCAATACATAATCCATGGTAAAAACCCCTTGCTGTACGGTTCCGGCAGGTCCTCCAGGACCTGGACAGCCTACCAGCCACTCGGCAGCCACCAATGCGCCAGATGCAAAACCTTCCCGGCTACGGGCAGTATGGGTGATCTCCAGGGTGTCTGCAGGACTATCAAAAAGCACGGTATGGATTCCTGGCATGGAACCCACCCTAAGGCTCGAATAGTGGATCTCCTCGGGAGCCGGGGACCTATGCAGGGTTTCCCAAACCGGGGTTTTCTTCCGCTCCATGCTTGAAAGGATCCATTCGATCAAGGTCTTCGCGGTTCCTGAAGGACTGTCCACCTTTTTGTGATGATGGGCCTCCCAGCCTCCTACGTCGTACTCAGGGAAGGGATCCACCAGATGGGCTGCAAAGGCCGCTATACGGTAGAAAAGGTTAACCCCCAGGGAAAAATTGGACGCCCAGAGCAGCGAAGCTTCTGCACGTTCCACCAGTTGGGTAAGCTCATCAAGCTGATCCGTCCAGCCGGTAGTACCCACCACCAGGGGGATATGCCGTTCCACAAGGGCCGTGATGTTCTCCACCACCGTATCAGGCCGGGTAAATTCGATGGCCACATCCGCTCCACCCAGGTTGCCCCCGTCCCCCAGGGTCTTAAAAACCGGCGCGCCTCCTGGGGTTTGGGTTTCCTTGATGAAGGGATCTACCACGCCGGTGATCCGATGATTCCGGCTGAGTGCCTGGGCCTCTATCAACCTGCCCATTTTTCCGTAGCCGATAATGGCTATATGCATGTTGTACTCCCTTTAGAAAAATGAGAAAAATGAGAAACGTGAGGGTCTTGGGTACCTAAGAAGTGCTTATGTAAACCCTTGACCACTTCCACGCTCTGGGCATCGTTCACAATAAAACTCATATTCACCTTGCTGGCCCCATGAGAAACCATCTGTACCGGAATGCCGAGGCCCGCACATACCCCAAAAGCCTGATGCAGGATTTCCGAAGATCGGTTCACATCCCCGATGATCGTAACAATGGCCTTACCAGTCTTGATTTCCACATCCGCAATCCGGCTCACGTCCTTTTTAAGCGGCTCAAGGTCATAGACCGCATCCATCGTTACCGAAACCGAAACCTCACTGGTAGCCACCATATCCACTGAAATACCGTATTTGGCAAAAGCCAAAAAAAGTTCAGCGAGAAACCCCGGCTGTCCGAGCATCCTCGTGGATACGATGTCCACCAGGGTTACCTGGTTCCGGGAAGTGATACCCAAGATCGATCTGGTTTTTTCCAAGGCAGCCACGATCCGGGTTCCCGGGGCAGTGGGATTGTAAGAATTTTTTACCCATACCGGGGTCTTGGTTTTCATACAGGGCAGCATGGCCCTGGGGTGCAGAACCTGCGCACCGAAATAGGCCAGTTCCGCGGCTTCCTCATAAGTAACCGCTTCCACAGGCTGGGCATCAGGTACGATTCGGGGATCCGCGGTGAGAATACCGTCTACATCCTTCCAAATCTGGACTTCCTCTGCCTTACATGCCGCAGCAATCATCGTGGCAGAAAGATCTGAACCGCCTCGTCCCAAGGTGGTGATTGCCCCTTGGTGATCCTTTGCTATGAAACCGGTCAACACCGGCAGGATCCCCTCATCAATGAGGGGCTTAAGTTTGGCGGGGATGGAATCCCATGTTTCCGGTACCAGTTCTGCGGCAGTGAAATGGGAATCCGAAATAAAGCCCCCCTCCCAGGCATCCAGGGCCTGGGCCTTAATGCCGATGGATTGACAATAAGCCGCGACAATCCGCGCGGCAAGCCGTTCGCCAAAGGATACCAGGTAATCTTTGGTTTTACCAGTTAATTCCTTAACCAAGGATATACCCACCAAGAGAACCTGTAATTCCGCGAGAAGGGACATAATTTTAGGTATATCAACGGCGAGTTCCCGCATCGTGTTTTTATGCAGTTCCGCAATCCGCTCAATGGATACGGTCCCGGTCTCTAGGGCCGCAGCAGCGGCTTCCAAGAGATGATCCGTGGTATCTCCCATAGCAGATACGACTAACACCGGTTTTCGGGGGAGTTCCAGTTTTACAAGTCCTGCCACATGACGAATGCGTTCTCCATTGGCAAGGGAACTACCCCCGAATTTCATCACAATCATAGTACTTCCTCAAATAAACGCTCCCATAACCATAAGGCAAAACGCCTCAGTTTTTAGGTTCTTGCCGTACCTTGAACCTATCAATACGGCACGGCAGTCCGAGGGAATATCCCGCTGTTACCTTAGATTAGGCCCCTCAATGTCCTTAAAATACCGCACCGTACCTACTCTAAGCTCATCCGTAGCATCCTCATCACACACGATGATGGCCTTGGGGTGCATTTGCAGGCAAGAAAGGGTCCATATATGGTTGACACCTCCTTCCACCGCGGCATGAAGCGCCAAAGCCTTGGCATGACCGCTGACGAGAATGAGCACTTCCCGGGCATCCATGATCGTACCCACCCCCACGGTAAGCGCGGTGGCAGGAACCTTGGTAATGTCCCCATCAAAGAACCGTGCATTGGCAATTTTTGTATTCGTGGTAAGGGTCTTTATCCTGGTGCGGGACCGCAACGAAGAACCAGGCTCATTAAACGCAATGTGTCCATCAGCCCCCATACCACCGAGGAACAGCTCAATGCCCCCATAAGAGGCGATTTGTTCCTCATAGACCCGGCACTCCTCGATCAAGTCCGGGGCCATACCATTAAGCATATGTACATGGTTCTTATGAATATCAACATGGGTAAAAAAATTATCCCACATAAACCGGTGGTAACTCTGGGGATGCTCCGCTCCAAGGCCCACATATTCGTCCATATTAAAGGTGATCACCTGGGCAAAGGATACCTTCCCCTCCTGATACGCCTTGATAAGTTCCTGGTATACACCTAAGGGACTTGAACCTGTGGGAAGTCCCAGCACAAAGGGCCTCTCAGGCCGGGGATCAAACTGTTTGATCCGATCCACGATATACGAAGCAGCCCAACGACTGGCTTCCCGGTAAGTTGCATGAATGACAAGACGCATTATTCCTCCCTTGCCCAACAATTCTTTTTGATGATACCCCCGGCAATCACCAGCAGTACCTTAAAATCCTTATCAAATACCGTTATATCCGCATCCCGTCCAGGAATAATCGCCCCTTTATGGCGATACCCCATAACATGGGCAGGATTGAAACTGGCAGCTTTTACCGCATCCTCAAGACTAAACCCAAAAGACACCAGGTTCTTGATTCCCTGGATCATCGTCAGGGCAGAACCGGCAATCACATCATCTTGTTTCCGATGGAAGGTCCCATCATGGAACACCACCTCTTCCCCATTGGCGAAAAAGGGGCCTTCTGCCTGTTCTGTGGGCTTAAGCCCATCGGTAACCAGTACGATATTATCAATGGGTTTATCCTGTTGGAGCAGCTTAAACAGATCCGGGTGCACATGATACCCGTCGGCAATGATCTCACAAGTCATTTCAGAGTGGATGAGTATCGCGCCTACTGCATTGGGGTTCCGGTGGTCGAGCTTACTCATGGCGTTAAACAGGTGCGTCGCATGGAGGATTCCTGCCTGCATACCTTCTACCATGTTTTCGTATTTTGCATCGGTATGGCCTGCCTGGGGGATGATTCCCTTCTTGATACAATAGAGGGCCAATTCCCGCATACCCTTGATTTCAGGAGCCACGGTCATGTTAACAATATGTCCCCCCGCAGCCTCCCATAATTGTTCCATAAAGGCCAGGTTCACGGGTTTGAGGGTTTCAGGCCTTTGTACCCCCAGGCGGCTCGGTGAGAGAAAAGGGCCTTCCAGATGCAAGCCCATGATACGGGCCCCTGATTCTCTGCCTATAGCCGCCGCAACATGACTTACTGCAGCCAACATCTCCTCATAATCACCGGGATATATAGTAGGATTAAAGGCAGTTACCCCGTATTGGACCAGCAGCCGGGACATTTCTAGGATAGAATCAGCGGAACTATCCTCAGTACCATAACCGCCGAAGCCGTGGATATGGGTATCAATGAATCCCGGGGCAATATAGGCGCCCTGGACATCGATCAACGTAACATCCTGGGCGAACTGTTTCTGTTCAAACCGTCTCTGGGAAAAAACATCCGTTACCATACCATCTTCAAGCAATACTGCACAGTGTTCCATGGACGCGAAACCGGTCATTACCGTTCCATTATATAAACAAATAGGATCCATACTATAGCTCCATTTACCTATCCCGCATATACAGTGCTTTTGCGGAACGCTCTCTTATCAGTATACGCAAACCGTCCCAAATATCCTATTTATTTCACTGCACCGCCGATAAGGGTTACCCGTCCGTCGGTCTGGGGAACCAGAGGCAGGTCCTGGGCATAGATATAGTCAATCACCACGGCGCTTATGGGAAGCCCGGTCTTCTTTACCGATGTCCCCTGCTCAATAAACATCCAGTACCCGTCCCCACCGTCGTATAAATAGGAACTGGTGGCTATACGGTAGTCCTTTTGCGGATCCAACTCAACGTCGTGAATGGTCAGATCTTTGAGCAACGCATCGCTCGTATCCCGATCCGTGTAGTCCAGGCGGTTAGTGAGGAAAGGGCTACGTTTTTCAAAGACGGAACAGATGCACAAGATAGTTGTCGCCCTTGCGATAAACGTCTGTTTTTTTGGGAGAGTATGCTTGATACAATAATATTAGAACATTACCAGCAATTTGTTCAATACACACCAGTACCTGCTCGTTCGATACGGATCTGCCCTCTCCTTAAGAACGACGACCCGTACATCAGTTAGGTTTTCCTGCCCTTCAGTGCTTTGCGCTTCCAGTTCCCTTGTCTCCTAGGGCCTTCATGAGCCCCAAGGCCCGCCATGATGATTCTCCAGTCCGGCAGTATTACAAAGCATACTCCCCTCGAAGTAGGAACGAAGGGACGTACGCGCTCTATTCAATAACAACGCACTTCCCACCTCGCCCCCCGCAGGGCTTAGCTTCGCAGGAGCAGTAAGGCTTCCGGGGGGATAAACAACTGCTCTGGTATCTCCTGGAACCGGTATTTACTGTATTTCCACCAGATCTCC
>JAISGE010000203.1 GCA_031263265.1 Treponema sp. | reverse complement strand
CCCAAGGGGAAGTAGGCAAGATCCATGAGAACGAGTACCATAGGAGTTGCGTAGTGGATACTCATAAGGATACTATGATACAAGATACCATAAAAAAGGTTCTGGTTCTCGGTTCAGGGGGCCTTAAAATCGGACAGGCTGGGGAGTTTGATTATTCCGGCTCCCAGGCCCTCAAAGCCCTGCGGGAAGAGGGAATCACCACGATCCTCATTAATCCCAACATCGCCACCATCCAAACGAGCGAAGGTATGGCAGACGCCACCTATTTCCTGCCCCTTACCCCGGAATATGTGGGTCGCATCATCGAAAAAGAACAAGTAGACAGCCTCCTCCTCGCGTTTGGGGGCCAGACCGCCCTGAATTGCGGGGTTGCCCTGGCCCGGCAAGGGCTCTTAGCGCGTTATGGGGTTCGGGTTCTGGGAACCCCGATTGAGGCCATTGAAGATACCGAAGACCGGGAACGGTTCGTGAGCCGCTTGAACGAAATCCACGTTAAAAGCCCCCGGAGTATCGCGGTTACCAGTACCCAAGAAGCTGCGGCAGCAGCCGGGGAAATCGGCTATCCGGTGATGGTTCGGGCGGCATTTGCCCTAGGCGGGGCAGGATCCGGGATCTGCCGCACTGAAAAAGAGCTTTGGGGACGCTGCGACCGGGCCTTTGCTCATACGTCCCAAGTGCTCGTGGAAGAATGGCTTGGGGGCTGGAAGGAAATCGAATACGAGGTGGTTCGGGATGCCTATAACAACTGCATCACGGTTTGTAATATGGAGAACTTCGATCCTCTGGGAATCCACACCGGAGAGAGCATCGTGGTGGCCCCGTCTCAGACCCTCACAGACTCGGAATACCACAAACTCAGGAGCATTGCCCTCAAGGTGATCCGCCACTTGGGGATTGTGGGGGAATGTAATATCCAATATGCCCTGGATCCTGCCTCAGAGGATTACCGCATCATCGAAGTAAACGCCCGGCTTTCCCGGAGTTCTGCCCTGGCTTCCAAGGCAACGGGCTACCCCTTGGCCTTTGTAGCGGCCAAACTCGCCTTAGGGTTTTCTTTGACCGAGATTGAAAACCGCATCACCCGGGTAACCGGTTCTTGTTTTGAACCTGCCCTGGATTATTGCGTCGTGAAAGTACCCCGTTGGGATCTCACCAAGTTCAAGCATGTGGAAACCCGTATTGGTTCGGAGATGAAGTCCGTCGGGGAAGTCATGTCCATAGGCCGCACCTTTGAAGAGGCCCTGCAGAAAGCCCTGCGTATGACCGGTATCGGTGCGCCAGGGCTTAGTGGGGAAGACAGCCTTATAGGAAACGGGATACGCCCCGGACAAATCCAGGAGGCCCTGACTAAACCCACAGACCGGCGGATCTTCGTCATCTACCGGGCCTTGGAGGAAGGCTGGTCTGTAGAACGGATCCATAAGCTCACCAAGATCGACCGTTGGTTCCTGGCCAAAATCGCCCATGTACTGGAAACCGAAAAGGCGCTGCGCAGCCTGAAGCAGCCGGGGAAGGACGTTCTTCAGCTTTCCTTTGAGGTGCTGGCTAAGGCCAAACAGCAGGGTTTTTCCGATGCCCGGATCGGCGTATTGACGGGGTGTTCAGAGCTGCAGATCCGGGCGCTCCGGGAAGATTACCGGCTGCGGCCGGCGATCAAACAAATCGATACCCTGGCTGCAGAATACCCTGCCAAGACCAATTACCTCTACATGACCTATGGAGCCGCAGGAGCAGGAAGCGGGTCCCGGGATGATGTGGCCCCTTCTGGCCGGGGGGTGATGGTCCTGGGTTCCGGGGCTTACCGGATCGGGAGCAGCGTAGAATTTGATTGGTGCTGCGTCAATGCGGTGGAAACTGCCCGGAACCTGGGCCGCTCCACCATCATGGTGAACTGCAATCCTGAAACCGTTTCCACGGACTATGATGTATGCGACCGGCTCTACTTCGAGGAGCTTACTCTGGAGCGGATCCTGGACATTTATGAACGGGAACGGCCCGAGGGGATCATCCTATCTATGGGTGGCCAGATTCCCAATAACTTGGCTACGAAACTCTACGACGCGGGAGTGCTCATCTACGGTACCACCCCCCAATCCATTGACATGGCAGAGGATCGGAACAAATTTTCCGCACTCCTGGACGATCTCAAGATAGAACAGCCTGCATGGAAGGAGCTTACGGATTTGGCTTCTGCGAAAGCCTTTGCCGCAGCTGTGGGGTACCCGGTACTCATTCGGCCTAGTTACGTGCTCTCTGGTGCTGCCATGAACGTGGCCTGGGACGACGGGAGTCTTGAAACTTGCCTGAACCTGGCTGCGGATGTTTCTGCAGAGCATCCGGTGGTGATCTCCAAGTTTGTGGACAATTCCAAGGAAATCGAGATCGATGCGGTGGCAAAACGGGGGGAGATCCTCTTTCACGCCATCACCGAACACATTGAAAACGCGGGGGTTCATTCTGGGGATGCCACCGTAGTGCTTCCTGCACAACGGCTTTACATCGAAACCATCAGGAAGATCCACAAGATAAGCTCCCGCATTGCTCAAGCCCTGGACATAACCGGGCCGTTCAACATCCAGTTTTTGGCCCAGCGAAACCATGTCAAGGTAATTGAATGTAATCTCCGGGCAAGCCGGAGTTTTCCCTTTTGTTCCAAGGTAAGCCGGGTGAACATGATCGAGTTGGCGGTCAAGGCCATGCTGAACGAGCCGGTACACAAAGTCCCGGTTTCTGCGCTTGATTTGGAATGGGTGGGGGTTAAGGCGGCGCAGTTCAGTTTTTCCCGGCTCCACGGGGTTGACCCCATTACCGGGGTTGAAATGGCCTCAACTGGAGAAGTGGGCTGTATTGGAACGGAGCTCCACGACGCCTTTCTCAAGGCCCTGCTCTCGGTGGGGTACCGGATTCCTAAGAAGGGGATCCTCCTTTCCACAGGGCCTATTGGGGATAAAGCGGATTTTGTGGATTCTGCCCGGAACCTTATTGCAATGGGGTATGAACTGTACGCCTCCCGGGGTACGGCTCAATTCCTCAGTTCCCACGGTATGGCGGTTACGCCGCTCCATTGGCCCCTAGAGTCCAAGGCGCCGAACATTGCTGACTTTATCAAGGGCCGGGAGATTGACATGATTATCAACGTGCCCAAGAACAACCGGGAAACAGAGCTTAAGAACAATTACCTCATCCGCCGGATGGCCGTAGACTTTGACATTCCCCTGTTCACCAACATCAAGGTTGCCAAGGAGTTTATTGAAGCCCTGGAGTACCAGCGGGAGAAAGGTTTGGAGATCAAGGCTTGGGAAGAATATAGGAAATAAGTATGATTATAAGTGCAAGCAGAAGGACAGACATTCCTGCCTATTACGCAGATTGGTTGTTTAACAGGATACATGAACGGTATGTTTGTGTAAGAAATCCGATGAATATACATCAGGTCAGTAAAATCAGTCTTGATCCGGATATTGTTGATTGTATTGTTTTTTGGAGTAAAAACCCGAAACCAATGCTTGCCAAACTGCAATACCTAAAAGAATATGCGTATTATTTTCAATTTACCCTTAATCCTTATGATAGGGACATAGAAGTAAGACTCCCGTATAAACAGGAAATACTTGAAACATTTCAAAAATTGTCTGACCTGATTGGTCCACAAAGAGTTATTTGGCGGTACGATCCTGTCTTACTTAACAAAAAATATACGGTTTCCTACCATATCGATACATTTGGTGAATTCGCCAAAAAATTGAGAGGGTATACTGAAAAAGTAACCTTCAGCTTTATTGATTTCTATAAAAAAATTACAGAAAATATTAGGTCAGTGGGGATTGAAGAAATAACGAATGAAGAAAAAAATAGCATAGCCTATAATTTTTCACAGATCGCACAAGAAAATAACCTTTCTATAGACACTTGCGCAGAAGATATAGACCTTTCAAAATACCATATAGCCCACGCCAGCTGTATTGATGACCGGTTAATTGCAAAAATAATAGGATGTAATGTGATCGCTGACAAGAATACAAACCAACGGCTTGCATGTGCTTGTGTTGGAAGCATTGATATTGGTGAATATAATTCATGTTTAAATAATTGCGTATATTGTTACGCAAATTACCGTCCAGATATGGTTGTAGACAACTTCAAAAAGCATAATCAACGTTCACCGTTGCTGCTCGGGGAAATAAATGAAACTGATATACTCAATGAAAGAAAAGTAGCAACTAATAAAACAGCACAAAAAGAACTTTTTTGACGTTCATCCGCATTGGGATCAAGGGCTTGGGGTGGATCCTTCCACTGACCATGAGAGCGGCGAAGTCATTGCTTTTTGGTTTGGGAGGCGGGAGCATGAGAATCTTGATAGGCTGCTGGAACTGCTTAAGCCGCTTAACCTAGGGAAGGTCTATACCGACGGCAACTATGCGTATTACGAGCGATTTTCACCGGAGGTTCTGACGGTTACGAAGAAGAACACGCAAAAGATAGAGCGGAAACATCTGTCGCTGAGGACGTGGAGTGCGCGGCTCGTGAGGAAAAGGAAATTGAGGGGCGGTCCGCGCTTTCTCTGGGAGATGTGCAGAGTGTTCTCAGTAATCTGGTGGAAATTTTACCCCTTTTCCTTAAATTGGGGCAGCCTGTGAACCTTGAAGAGTTTGGAAGTTTCCGCGTTTCGGTGTCCAACGAGGGTACGGACAAACCAGAAGACCTCAAGGCCCGGCATATCAAGGGCGTTAAGCTGCTGTTTTTTCCGAGCAACGATCGCCTTGAGGGGATACCGTTTGAGCTTGAAAGTCTGGATACTGCGGCAACGCCGGCAAGATAGAGCAAAAAGTACCTGCAGGAGCCTTGATGTCTTTATCTTGACCTCTTGCATAATTTAGAAAACCTTGCTATATTCTACCGATATAGTGCATCTGTTATCTTTTTCTTCATTACTGATCTGAAAGAATCTAAAGAAAATAGAGCAACACCGTTGACGGCTGAGCCGTAAAAAGGGGGAAAACTATCCCTGGTGAATAGGCCCACAGAGGGCTTATCCCGGGTAGGAAGCAAGCCCTGAAACCAACAAGGAGTATCATACCGTATGGGCATCGACATTACCAAGATGCGGAATATTGGCATCAGCGCGCATATTGATTCGGGTAAAACCACCCTTTCAGAGCGCATTTTGTTCTATAGTAATAAGATCCACGCCATCCACGAAGTCCGGGGAAAAGACGGCGTAGGAGCTACCATGGATCACATGGAGCTTGAACGGGAACGGGGCATCACCATTCAGTCTGCCGCAACCCAGGTTACCTGGAAAGACCACAAGATAAACCTGATCGACACCCCCGGCCATGTAGACTTTACCATTGAGGTGGAACGGTCTTTGCGGGTTTTGGATGGGGCGATCCTGGTGTTATGCGCGGTGGGGGGCGTGCAGTCCCAGTCCATCACCGTGGATAGGCAGCTCAAGCGCTACCATGTGCCCCGGATTGCCTTCATCAATAAGTGCGACCGTACCGGGGCCAATCCTTTTAAGGTATGCGCCCAGCTTAGGGAGAAATTGGGCCTCAATGCGGTACTAATCCAGCTTCCCCTTGGCCTTGAGGAGCATCTTGAGGGGGTGGTGGACCTTATTACCATGCAGGCCGTGTATTTTGACGGGGATCAGGGGACCGAGCTTCGGTATGAGGAGATCCCCCAGGTGTTCCAGGCTGAGGCTGCTACCTATCGGGAAGAACTGCTGGAAGCAGCTTCCATGTTTTCCGATGAACTGGCGGAACGGTACCTGGGAGGAGAAGCGGTTCCAGAGGAACTGCTCCGCTCCAGTATTCGGAAGGGCACCCTCGCAGAGGCATTTGTACCGGTGATGCTCGGTTCAGCGTATAAGAACAAGGGCATCCAGTCTTTGCTGGATGGGGTGAACGATTACCTTCCCAATCCCCAGGAAGTTAAAAACTATGCCCTAAACCTGGACCAGGAGGACACCCAGTTCGAGCTTTTGGCCGATGAAAAGAAACCCACCGTGGCCTTGGGCTTTAAGCTGGAAGACGGCCAATACGGCCAGCTTACCTATGTGCGGATCTACCAAGGGATTATCAAGAAGGGAGACGAACTAACCAATACCCGGTCCCGGAAGCACTTTAAGGTGGGAAGGCTCGTCAGGATGCATTCGGATAGCATGGAAGACATCACCGAAGGGGCTCCTGGGGATATTGTGGCGCTCTTTGGGATTGACTGCGCCTCAGGGGATACCTTCTGTGGAAGCGGCCTCAACTACGCCATGACCTCCATGTTTGTCCCTGAACCGGTTATCTCCCTGGCCATCACCCCCAAGGATAAGAAGTCTGCGGATCAAATGGCCAAGGCCCTGAACCGTTTTACCAAGGAAGACCCCACCTTCCAGACGTACGTGGATCCCGAGTCAAACCAAACCATCATCAAGGGTATGGGAGAGCTGCATTTGGAGGTCTACATTGAGCGGATGCGCCGGGAATACCGGTGCGAGGTTGAAACTGGGATGCCCCAGGTGGCCTATCGAGAAGCCATTACCCAACGGGCAGTGTTCAACTATACCCACAAAAAGCAGACCGGTGGTTCAGGGCAGTACGGACGGGTTGCCGGGTACATGGAACCCTTTACCCTGGGGGACTACGAGTTTGTAGATAATATCAAAGGCGGGGCTATTCCCACGGATTTTATCCCCAGTTGCGATAAGGGATTCAAGGAAGCGGTGAAACGGGGGAGCCTCATCGGGTTTCCCATTGTTAACATCCGCTGCCTCATCAACGACGGTCAGTCCCACCCTGTGGACTCTTCGGATATTGCCTTCCAAATGGCCGCGATTGGGGCCTTCCGGGAAGCCTATCTCAAGGCGAAACCCTGCATCCTGGAACCCATTATGAAGGTAGCGGTGGAGGGACCTACAGAATTTCAGGGAAACATCTTTGCTTCGATCAACCAACGCCGGGGTATCATCTTGGCTTCCACCGAAGACGGAACCTTCTCCCGGGTTGAAGCGGAAGTTCCGTTAAGTGAAATGTTCGGCTATTCTACGGCACTCCGGTCCTTGACCCAGGGTAAAGCGGAGTTTACCATGGAATTCGAGAAATACGGGAAAGTCCCGGCGGGTATTTCCGAAGCCCTCATCAAAGGGTATGAGGAAAAGCGGAAGAAAGAGCTGCAACAAAAATAGCGAGAAAGGAGAAAATAGAGAAAAATGGAGGGAAACAATGATTAAGGATGAACTCATACAACGCAGTCCGGTTCGGGTTTTTGAACAGTCTATCCATGGGGGACTGGCTGCGGGTGAACTGGGACTCATCGCTTCCCAGAGCGGTATTGGTAAAACCTCGGTGCTGGTTCAGATTGCCTTGGATAAGCTCTTACAGGCAAAGAAGGTCATTCACGTATCCTTTACCCAGCATACCGATTATGTATTGGCCTGGTATGAAAATATTTTTTCTGAATTTCTTAAGAAAGAGAATCTGGAAAACACCGGGGATATGAAAAACGAGCTTATCAAGAACCGGGTCTTGATGAATTTTAATCAAGAGGGCATTGCCACGGATCAGATCCTCCGGAGTCTCAAAGCATTGATCCGTGAGGGGGACTTTAAGGCCGAATCCCTCATTGTTGACGGCTTTGATTTTACCCGGGGTACTCATGAGCATTTTGCCGCGGTGAAGGAATTCGCCAAAGAGCTAGGGCTTTCGGTCTGGTATAGCTGCAATGTCAAAGGGAAAAATTCCCCTAAACAGGGTATTCCCTCGCTCATCAAGGACTACGTGGACCTCTTGGATGTGGTCATGGTCCTGGATCCTCAGCAAGATTATATTGCCCTATCAGTATCCAAGGATCGGGACGCCTATTTTTCCGTTCATTCCGAAACCGCGGCCCTGCGTCTTGACCCCCGAACCCTGCTGATCCTGGAGGGTTAACCAGAGGTGGCGGATAGGGGCTCAGCGTCGTTGTTGCAGCACGTACTGGTCTATGATATCCGCCACTCCATCATCATCATTGGAGCGTTCTGAAACTGCTGTGGCAAGGCGTTTGAGCCGCTCGTCTCCGTTCACCATAGCCACCCCAAGTCCGGCCCATCGAATCATCCCTTCATCGCTCATAGAATCTCCAATAGCAAGTACCATTTCCTGGGAAATCCCCTGGCGTTCCGCAATCCTTGCAAGCGCGGTTCCCTTATCGGTCTGGGGAGGAAGGATCTCAAGGAAATAAGGCTTGCTGGTAAACAGGCTTAGCTCCTCTCCTACATACGTCCTCAAGAGGCTTTCCAGGGGCGCCAGGATCATGGGATCCCCGGGGATAAGGAGCTTGGAGCACCCTGCGGCGACCATGTCCCGGAAATTTTCTGCCACTACTTGGCGCAAGCCGGTGAGCTTATGGTCATACTTGGCGAACTCATTGGGCCGGGAGACATACATGAGGTTATTTTCATACAACTGTACTGGAAAGCCTTCAGCATCGGCGAGATCAAAGGCAATGAGGGCAATTTCAGGAACCAGACGTATCTCATATATGATTGTTCCCGTATGGCTCTCTTGGATAATCGTCCCGTGGTTACCAATGAGATAACCGGGCTGTCTGGACATCCCCAGAACCCGGGTAATCCGTTCCATAGCCGATGGAATCCTACCAGAAGCCAGTACCACGACAATACCGGCGGCTTGCGCCCGTTTAATCGCATTTCGGGTACGATACGAAATGCTTAAATCAGACCGTAAGAGGGTATCGTCCAAATCAAGGGCAATCATGCGGATGGGTATCATTTTTTAAGAATACCCCCTTGTGAGCAGCTATTCAATAGTAAAAATTCCCTATATCATATATAGTTAGTTTGAGTCAGAGCTATACGCTGTCTTAATTTCAGTAGCTGGTTATACATGGGTAAAACATACGTTTTCGTAAATCAGAAAGGAGGGGTAGGTAAAACAACCTCCGCATTGAATATAGGGGCCTTTCTCGCAAAAGCGGGAAAATCCGTGTTACTGGTTGATTTTGATGCCCAGGCAAACCTCTCAAGTGGTACCGGGTTCAACCAGGTCAAACCAGGGGTGTATGAGTTGATTGCCGGAGTGGTTCCTATTGAAAAAACCATCCAGGAAACCCGCATCCCGAACCTTTCGGTGATTCCCGCAGACCTGGATCTTTCAGGTGCTGCGGTGGAACTTATCAACCAGCCGGAACGGGAGTTTTTTCTGAAAAAAGCGCTGAATCCGGTACGCGCTCGGTATGATTATACGGTGATCGACTGTCCTCCCTCCCTGGGGCTTCTTACCATCAACGGCCTCGTGGCTGCAGACGCCGTGTTCATTCCCATGCAGTGTGAATATTTTGCTATGGAAGGCCTTTCCCTGCTGCTCAAAGCCATTAAACGGATACAGAAAACCCTCCATCCTTCCCTACGAATAGGGGGTATTTTCTTCACCATGTACGACCCCCGCACTCGGCTTTCCCAGGAGGTGGTGAAGCAAGTAAGCGCCTTCTTTAAAGAAGCGCTTTTCTCAACCAGAATTCCCCGAAATGTCCGGCTATCCGAAGCCCCCTCCCACGGCATACCCATCTCGGAATACGATCCTGCTTGTATCGGTGCAAAAGCCTATAAGGATTTGACGCTTGAGGTGTTGCAGCGTGACGCCTAAGCAGCGCTTGGGAAAGGGGCTTGGCGCGCTGCTTCCCCTGCAAGAAGAGGCTTCCCTTGAAGCGGCTGAGGAAGGGGCAGCGCCAAAAGAAGCAAAACTGCCCCTTGAAAAACTCAGGGCCAATCCCCAGCAGCCCCGGAAACAGTTTGATCCTACGAGTCTCATGGAATTGGCAGATTCCATCCGGGAACATGGCATCCTCCAACCCCTCATTGTCGAAGCTGGGGAGGATGGAACCTATATCATCGTGGCAGGAGAACGCCGCAGCCGAGCTGCTGCTCTGGCAGGACTTACCGAAGTGCCGGTCCTCATCCGTAACTACACCGACGCCCAGCGTATGGAAGTTTCCATCATCGAAAACGTCCAGCGGGCAGACCTGAATCCTATGGAAGAGGCTGCTGCCTATAGACAGTTGATGGACCTCACTGGTTTTTCCCAGGAGGAAGTGGCGCTTAAAGTTGGTAAAAACCGTTCTACCGTGGCCAATGCTCTGCGGCTCCTGAAACTACCCCTGGTTGTACAGGAAAGCCTTGCCCGGGGTGAACTGTCTTCCGGTCATGCCCGGGCTTTGCTCTCGGTAGTAAACCCTATCTATCAAGCAAGGCTGTTCCATCAGATCATTAGCTCAAGTATCTCGGTGCGGGAAGCAGAAAAACGAGCCGCAGGTTGTAACCAGGAAAACCAGGAAAATTCCCGTAAGCCGCTTAAACCGGTGCTTGCCCGGGATCCTGAATTGACGGCTATGGAAGAGCAATTCATCGAATCTTTGGGAACCAAGGTGTCTATTGAGGGAGACCTCAGACAGGGCAGTATCCGCATTGAGTACTACTCTATGGAAGATCTGGATAGGCTTTATGAACTTCTGAGGAACCATTGAAGTAGGTGTGAAGCATGCAGGCTTTTGTACTACAGGTTCCTACCATTGCTTGCATTTTTCAGAAAAATGGAACATAGTACCCTCATGCCTATAAAGATTCCTATTACGTTACCCGCGTTTAACGCCCTCAGAGAGGAAAATGTCTTTGTTATGGCCGATGTCCGGGCTTTGCATCAAGACATTAGGCCGCTTAAGGTAGCTATTGTCAATCTTATGCCCACGACCCTGGATACGGAGGTCCAATTACTCAGGCTCCTCAGTAACAGTCCCTTGCAGGTGGATATAAGCTTTCTGCGTATGGGAAGCCACGAGTCTCACCACGCCCCGCCGGGGCATCTTGAACGGTTTTATAGCAGCTCCGCATGTATCATGCATGAACGGTTTGACGGCCTCATTATCACCGGCGCTCCGGTGGAGAATCTGGCCTTTGAGGAAGTGGATTACTGGCAGGAACTGACCAGGGTATTGGATTATGCGGCAAAAAACGTGTGGTCAACCCTTCATATTTGCTGGGGTGCCCAGGCAGGACTTTACCACCGCTACGGCATACCCAAGCAGGAGCTTGAGCACAAACTATTCGGGATTTTTCCCCATAGGGTGAATCAGCGGCAGTTGATATTGTTTCATGGGTTTGATGATGAATTCCTTGCTCCCCAATCCCGGCATACTGAAAGCGACCGAAAGGCCATTGCCGCCACACCCGCCTTGACCATTCAGTCGGAAACCGAGGAATCAGGGGTCTTTATCGTTACCGCCCGGGAAGGCCGAGAAATATACGTTACCGGCCATCTGGAATACGATCCCCTTACTTTAGACCGGGAATACCGTCGGGATCTGAGCCGGGGACTTCCTATAGCAATCCCTAAGCATTATTATCCTGATGATGATCCAAACAAAACGCCGGTGGTTCGCTGGCGTGCTCATGCGCATCTTTTTTTCTCTAACTGGCTTAATTTTGTCTATCAGGAAACTCCCTATAACCTTGAGGATCTTTCATAGGCTGACAAATCGCATCCTAATAGCCTATGCTTATACGAGGAGAAACTATGTCTATTCATATCGGGGCAAAACCCGGGGATATTGCGGAGGCGGTGTTACTGCCAGGAGATCCGCTGCGGGCCCAATTCATCGCTGAAACCTTGCTTACCGAGCCGGTTCAATACAACCAGATACGGAACATGTTCGGCTACACCGGCTTGTATAAGGGTAAACGGGTATCGATTCAAGGGACGGGAATGGGGATCCCTTCGATTTCCATTTATGTTAATGAATTATTCAGGGATTATGGGGTAAAACGGGCCATCAGAATCGGGACGGCTGGGTCTATCCAGCACGACGTGAAGCTCCGGGACTTGGTGATTGCCCTGGCTGCGTCTACTGATTCAGGGGCTAACGCTATCCGCCTCCACGGCCGGAGCTTTGCCCCGGCCGCTTCCTTTACCTTGCTTAAAACCGCCTATGACGCGGCGCTTGCCCGGGGCTGGCAAGCCAAGGTTGGCGGGGTGGTTTCTTCGGACATGTTTTACACCGAAGACCCGGAAGAATGGAAGCTCTGGGCCCAATTCGGCTGTCTAGCCGTGGAAATGGAGTGTGCCGAACTCTATACCTTGGCCGCCAAATACCGCCGGGAAGCCCTCACGCTGCTAACCATCTCCGACAGCCTCATAAGCCATGAGCAAACCACGCCAGCGGAACGGCAAACCGCCTTTACCCAGATGATGGAGGTGGCTCTGGAAACCGCCATTTCCTAATTTGCTAGGAAATATGCCGGAAAAGGCGGTAATGGGGGGATATGCTAGTTGACTATCCCCCGTACTATATCGTATACTAGTTCTAGTCGCCCAGATGGTGAAATTGGCAGACACGCTGGTTTCAGGTACCAGTGCCTTCACGGGCTTGGGGGTTCAAGTCCCCCTCTGGGCAATCTCATAAGGAGAACGGGTGTTTTTTATGGTGTGCATGAAGTAGGCCAAGACCGCCTGAATGCGACGTTTTTGCAGCCCGGATAAGGGTTTTGCGTAGTAAAGACCAGGGCTGGCAAAATGGGGGTGGAGGCTGGCGTGGGAATGACCTAGCCGCCTACTCGTAAACAGACCGGTTATACGAAGTGCCAGCCCTTTTATATAATTATTCTTTCAAAAATAAATTCACAATCCTTTTCTTTATTACCTATTGTTATATTCCGCTCCATATTAATTTTATGTTTCTGTTTATCTATCCCCTGTATCCATGATATTAAATCCCATTTACAGGCTATCTCCATCAATTCTTCCGAATTATTTTCATGAAAAAATTCATAATAAAAACATTTTTTTATATCCAATTGATATTTATTTTCATTATCTATCAACCTATTAAATTCAAATACTTTTCCAAAAAAATCAACTTCCTGCTTCTTTGATGATTCAACAATATACGCGAATGCATCTTTTGCCCTATCTAATGCCCTCGCCATATATTTTTCTATTGATTCCGCACCCATATTTTGAAATACTATTTTTTCGGTAATTTCTATTGCTGATTTTTGTCCATAATTTTTATTCCTATATGTTTTATATATTGCAAGAATCATTGAACACCAAGAAACATGATATTCTAACTGAATGTCAATGATTTTTATCTTATTGATTGTAAATATTCTCTTATAATCCGCAAGAATATTTTTTGCCTCGGTCTTATTTATTCCTCCAATTTTCAGCAGCGTGTTTTTTATGGTTAATTTTAACCACACATTATACCAGAAATTTGCGTTGAAATATTTTACGTCCATAATCTCCTGCTATAATGCCATTATATAACAATTCAGTTTATTTTGTCAATATGGTATTTCGCATAACATTCCGGCTGTATGCGATGTTTTGGCGGCCCGAATAAGCAAATACGTAGTGTTTGCAGGGCCGACAAAATGTGGGTGAAGGGAAACGTGGGAATGAGCCGTAGTGAATGACCTAGGCAAACCGGAACCCGAGCCGCCTACTGGCGGCGAAGCGTAAACAATCCTGTTATGTGCTGTATTTTATGCCCCATTACACAATAGCCCTGCGCCATGGACGGCGCAGGGCATGGGATAATTTTTTAATCCAATTTATTATTATTAATTTTAATCTAATGAGCCTGTTGCAAAACGACTAACAAAGGAAGTGTTGTAGGTATTTGAGAGCAGCGAGGCAAACCACGGCAGACATGAGAACGAATGAAACCTTGGCATATCCTTTGACATAAATAGCTCTTGGGATATATGAGTCTTTCAAATCTGAATTTGAACGCTCAACCGTAGTGCGGATTTTATACCGCTCTCTTTTCGCGGGGTCAAGCGGAGGCCGCTTCTCATCCCCCGTTTGTTCGGGTCAACTATGGGAACACGTCCCCGGCTTACTATAAAATCGTGTATTGTTTTCGCGTCATATCCGGCGTCCATCACGCTGTAGTATCTAGACGCTATTCAAACTGTGGATACAGGTATTTGAGTTTAATGCGAGCGTCGGCAGTGGTAAACCGCCAGTTGATGGTACACGCTTCCCGGTTCCGTCTTCTGTTCCACGCCGCCGCCTCTTTCCTCATCTGTTCTATGTCCGGTATCCTCCCCGATAATCCGTGGTTGTTTATCACATTCAGTTCTATCTCCGCCATGTTCAGCCAG
>JAISGE010000157.1 GCA_031263265.1 Treponema sp. | reverse complement strand
ATCCCCAAGACGGATCTCCACGTACACCTTGACGGGTCGCTGCGGCTGTCCACGCTTATCAGGCTGGCAAAAGACCGGCGTATTGAACTGCCTTCCTTTACCGAAGAGGGTATGGAGGAATTGGTTTTTAAGCCTTCGTATAAAAACCTTGATGAGTACCTGAGTGGGTTTGCCTGGACCGGAAAAGTCCTCCAGGATGAAGAGGCCCTGGAACAGGCCGCGTATGAGCTTGCCCTGGATAATTTCGCCGAAGGGGTCCGGTACCTGGAAGTGCGCTTTGCGCCGCAGTTGCATATCCATGCAGGCTTTTCCTTTGAAGAAGTGGCTGCTGCCGTGGACCGGGGCCTGCGCCGGGCCAGGAACGAAATAAACTCGTCCATCCAAGAGCCAGAACCGCCTTTTGAATACGGGATTATCCTCTGCGCCATGCGGTTTTTTACCCCCCAGTTCTCCCAGTACTACCGGGATTTTACCGCGATGCACCGCTATTCTACGCCTTTGGAGATAATGCAAATGGCAGGACAGGAACTGGCAAAAGCCACGGTGAAGCTGCGCAATGAAGGGGACATCCAACTGGTCGGTTTTGACCTGGCAGGAAGTGAACAGGGCTATCCTGCCAGCGCGCATCAGGAGGCTTACAATTACGTTACCAAAAACTTTATGCGGAAAACCGTACATGCCGGAGAAGCCTACGGCCCGGAATCAATTTTTCAGGCCATTACCGACCTCCATGCAGACCGAATCGGACATGGTCTGCACCTGTTCAATACGGACCTGATCGGGAACACCCCGGCCCAGGGCAAAGAAACGTATGTGGAAAACCTAGCCAACTACATCGCAGAAAACCGGATTACCATTGAAGTGTGCCTCACCAGTAATATGCAGACCGCGCCCCACATAAGCCGCATTAAGGACCATTCCTTCCGTACGATGCTGGAGAAGAACCTCTCCGTAAGCCTCTGTACGGATAACCGGCTGGTATCCCATACTAGCATCTGCAACGAGTACCGGCTGGCTTTGGACAACTTTGCCATATCCCCGGCAAAACTCAAGGATCTGATCACCTACGGGTTTAAGCGTTCCTTTTACTATCATTCCTACACGGAAAAACGCAGGTACGTGAGAAAGGTCTTGGACTATTACCAAAGTCTGGAAAAAAAATACGGGGTACGATGAAGGGGGGAGATAGTGTATATATTACAAAAGACATAGTTTTATGCGGTATTGATATTGTACAGAGTGAAATTTTCCTGATACGATAAAATAAGCTCGATACCGTACCCTGGTAAGGGCTGATTTTGAAATCCTATAAAAACTACGTCAGGGGAGTACCCAATGAATACCCTGTATTTTAAATATGCCTTAGAAATAGAACGGACGAGGTCTATTACTAAGGCAGCGGATAACCTGTATATGGCCCAGCCTAATCTCAGCAAAGCGATTAAAGAGCTAGAGGATACGGTTAAATTTCCCATTTTTGAGCGGAGTTCCCGGGGGGTCATGCCGACCCGCCAGGGCTTGGAGTTTCTCAGCCATGCGAGAACTATCCTGGAACAACTGGAAAAGATCGAAGCCATCCCCGAGGGTGATACGACCCAGCGGCAGTATTTCACAGTCTCCATACCTCGGGGGAGTTATATTGCCGCGGGTTTTACCCAATTCGTTACTGAACTGGACTTTCAAAAAGAGATAAACATCAAGGTCCAGGAGACCAATTCCATGGAGACCATTACCGGGCTTGTGGAAAACCGGTTTAGGCTCGGGATTATCCGGTATCAAAGGATGTACGAGAATTATTTTCTCGATTACCTGGCGGATAAGGGGCTGGGCCATGAGCAGATCTGGGAATTTGAATACGTGGTGCTTATGTCAAAAGACCACGCCCTGGCAGGGGCCGATGAAGTGCTCTACAGCGAACTCAACCAGTTCATTGAAATCGTCCACGGGGATACCTCGGTTCCCTACTTAGGGGCCTTGGAAACCCAGCGGGCCAAAGGGTCGTTCCCTCTGCGTAAACGGATCTATCTCTATGAACGGTGTAATCAGTTTGATCTCCTGAGCACCCTGCCCCTCACCTATATGTGGGTATCCCCGATTCCTGATAAGCTTTTGGATCGTTACCAACTGGTACAGCGCCGGTGTGTCTTAGCCAATAACCAATTCAAGGATGCGCTGATTTATCATCAAGGGTATACCTTTTCCGTTTTGGATAAACAGTTCATTGATAAGATCTACGCCTCAAAAAACGCGCTTTCCTTTCGGCGTTTTGTGTAGAAAAAGGAAAATAGAGAAAAGAGACAAGCCTATTCTTTTGCTCCCTTTCTCGCTTCTCATATCCTTAATGAAATAATGCTATGCGAAAATTATATTTCTCAAGGACTTAGGCCTATGCTACCTTAGAGTATGGGTAGGATAGGTACCTCCATTCCGCTCTACAAAAGCTGTCTGGAAACATTAACCCGGACAGCTTTTGTATCAAGCCTCATGCAGAGGAACCTGTTCGTTAATAAAGGGAAAAAGAGGAACCCCGCAGACAGCCCTTCCACCACGAAGTTATGCTGCCAACGGGGTATTGTATGTAGAGAAAGTATAGGCCATAAGGCGCTTCATATTCAATACATCCGTCCTCTTGGAGTAATCAAGGGAACCGGACCTGTTCCGGCCCCGCATATTTTGTAAGGAGGATGTTATGCAGTACCAGTATCTTGCCGAAACCGAGATGGTTCCGGCGGATCAGGTTTGTACGCTCAAGCCCCGAATCAACCTCTTAGCCGGTCCCCCAGGGGATCCTGAAAAGCTGCCTGAGATGCTACGCGGTTTTTTTGCTGAGGAAGGAAAACATGTGATTTGTGGAGGAACCACCTCGATCCTGGCAGCGGAATTTCTCCATAAATCGCTGGACACGATCCTTCCCTGCCATCTGGATCCGGTCATTCCCCCAACGGCCAGAATCGATGGGGTTGACCTGGTAACCGAAGGGCTTATCACCATAGCCCGGGTTCTGGAATACGCTCAGGTCTACCTGGCCGGAACCCAGGCCGCGGCTCCCTGGAGCACCGGAGAAGACGGGGCATCCCAGGTCGCCCGGCTGCTCTTTGAAGAAGCAGGAGCGCTTACCTTTTACGTGGGAAGCGCGGTTAATCCCGCGTATCAGGCCGATGAAGCTGCCCCAGGCTATCAGGATAAACAGGGGCTGCTTCAGGAATTGGAAACGTGTCTTAGGACAATGGGGAAACCAATACAGGTCCATTATTTTTAGCAAAGAGAGGTATTACATGGCTATTGATTATGGGATCATTGATAGGATTGCGGCCGCATGGGACTATACGCCCAGTGCGACCATTCCCATATTACAGGGGGTACAGGAACAGTACCACTATTTACCCCGGGAAATCTTTCCGTACATGGCCAGGAAACTTGAGCTAAGCGAAGCCCGGATTTACGGGGTGGCCACTTTTTATGAAAACTTTTCTCTGGAACCCAAGGGTAGGTTTATCATTAAGGTCTGCGACGGCACTGCCTGCCATGTCCGAAATTCCGCGCCCCTGCTTGAAACCCTGAGGAAAGCCCTGGGACTTTCTGAAACCAAGAAGACCACTGATGATCTTGCATTTACGGTGGAGACGGTTTCGTGTCTGGGCGCCTGCGCCCTTGCCCCGGTACTATCGGTGAATGACCAGGTACATGCTGCCATGACGCCGGAAAAAGCTGTGGCCCTGCTTAAAACATTGCAAGAGGAGAACCGTGATGTTACAGGATAGAACGGCCTTACAAACAGCCCGGCAGGATTATGCCCGGTTACTGTCGGCGGAACGAAAAAAGATACTGGTCTGCGCAGGAACCGGCTGTGTTTCCAGCGGCTCCCTCAAGGTCCACCAACGGCTGCTAGACCTTATGCAGGAACGGGGACTTCCCTGTACCGTGGAATTACGTCAAGAGCCGGAACAGGATGCTTTAGAACGCATAGGGGTAAAGAAAAGCGGCTGTCATGGTTTTTGCGAAATGGGGCCTCTCGTGCTGATTGAACCTGAGGGCTACCTCTACACCAAAGTTAAACTTGAGGACTGTGAAGCCATCATTGACAAAACCATCATAAAGGGGGAAATCTGCGAGCATTTGGTGTACCATTCCCAGGGGCAGAGCTACCTCAGGAGGGAGGAGATTCCCTTCTATAAAAAGCAGACCCGTATCGTGCTGGAACATTGCGGGCTTATGGATGCGGAGTCAATCCAGGAATACCTCGGGCTGGGCGGATACCAGGCATTTGAGAAGGTCCTCTTTGAGCTAAGCCCGGAACAGGTCATTGCCGAACTTACCCAGTCCGCACTGCGGGGCAGGGGAGGCGCAGGATTCCCCACCGGGATCAAGTGGCAGGAGGTGTATCAACAAAAGGCCCTGCCCAAGTACGTGGTGTGTAACGGCGACGAAGGAGACCCTGGGGCTTTCATGGATCGGAGCGTCATGGAAGGGGATCCCCACCGGGTGCTTGAGGGGATGCTCATTGCCGGGAAGGTAGCAGGGGCGTCCAGTGGGTACATCTATGTCCGGGCAGAATACCCTATCGCGGTAAGCCGGCTCACCACCGCCATCACCCAGGCAACTGAACTGGGCCTTTTAGGACAACACATCTTGGGCACGGATTTCAGTTTTACCCTGGAGGTATACCGGGGGGCCGGGGCCTTTGTCTGCGGCGAAGGAAGCGCACTCACCGCGTCTATAGCAGGAAAGCGGGGCATGCCCCGGGTGAAGCGGTTCCGAACCGTAGCCCAAGGACTGTTTGAGCAGCCCACCCTGTTGAACAACGTGGAGACCTTTGCAAATATCCCTTCCATCATCAACCAGGGCGCGGCGTGGTACAAGGGCATCGGCCCTGCAAGTAGTCCGGGAACCAAAACCTTTGCCCTGACCGGGAATATCACCAATACCGGCCTCATCGAAGTTCCTATGGGAATGACCCTGAGAGAGGTGATTTTTGATATAGGAGGCGGGCTGCGGAACCAGGAGGAATTCAAGGCCGTGCAGATAGGAGGGCCTTCCGGGGGTTGTCTTGCCAAGGATGATCTGGATCTGCCCTTGGATTTTGATTCCCTGAAAAAAGCCGGTGCCATCATCGGCAGCGGCGGCTTGGTGGTGATGAATGATAAGACCTGCATGGTGGAGATCGCCCGGTTCTTCATGAGTTTTACCCAGAAAGAATCCTGCGGCAAGTGCAGCCCGTGCCGGGAAGGAACCAAGCGGATGCTGGAGATTCTGGAACGCATGGTCGCAGGACAGGGTCGGGACGGGGATATTGAACTGCTCCTGGAACTGGCGGATACCATTTCCGGCGCAGCCCTCTGCGGCCTTGGGAAGACCGCGCCCAATCCGGTGGTGAGCGCCATCAAGCAGTTCCGCAGCGAATATGCGGCCCACATCTACGATAAACGCTGTCCTGCGGGTAGTTGTAAGCAGCTTGCCCGGATATTCATTGATAAGGAAGTCTGCAAAGGGTGTACCAAATGCGCCAAGGCCTGTCCGGTAGGGGCTATTACGGGTAAATCCAAGACCCCCCATGAAATCAACGAGCAACGGTGCATCAAATGCCGGGCCTGTATTGAGACCTGTCCCTGCGATGCGGTTAAGGAGGAACCATAACATGAAAAACACCGAATATATGATCATTGACGGTATCCCGGTGGCTATTAACGGGGAAGCATGTATCCTTGATCTGATCCGCACCTTGGGGATCGAACTGCCCACCTTCTGTAATAATCTGGAACTGTCGGTATATGGGAACTGTCGGATGTGTATGGTAGAAACCCAGGAAGGAACCCTGGAGTTTGCCTGTTCCACCCCGCCCCGGGCAGGGATGAACATCAAGACCAACACCGAGGAACTACAGCGCTACCGCCGGGTGATTCTGGAACTGTTATTGGCCAACCCGGTACCGGACCGGCTGCGGGAATTGGCGGAATGGCTTGGGGTTCCTCCCTACACCCAAAAGCCGGAAGAGCAGCTTAAACCACAGGAGGAACCAGTAGGCGATAATTGACCATACACGGGGAAAATAGTACGATAAGGGTATGAAAATTATGCATACAACGTGTCATTATAGTACTCCATACCCCTGATCATCGTAGGATTCGTAATTCGTAAAAAGAGGAACCCCAGCAACAGTACTTTTGTCAGAAGCTTCGCTGCTGCTAGGGTTTTGAACGTATGAAAGATACTATACGCAATAAAGCGTTTCTATTTCAATACAGACAAGACCTCTTTTTTATCTAGCTGTCAGGAAAAAGAACTGGTTTCTCAGTTCCATCCATAAGGTGTGCTGGTATGCACACAAGGAGAGGTCTATGGTCTGTTGTAATACCGATACCGTCCTATCTGAAACCCTACCCGGAACCGTACCGTTGCCTACCGTACAAGAAGAAGCCCGGGAACTGGTTGGGGCAATCGGTTCAGCCCCGGAATATGCGATTCCTTTGCTTCAGGAAATACAACGGCGGCATTCGTATCTTCCCCAGGACGTAGTGGAAGCCGTTTCCCTGGAGACGGGTATTCCGGTCTCCACGTTGTTTGGCGTGGCGACCTTCTATTCCCAGTTCCGGTTCAAACCTCAGGGGAAGTACTTGATCCGGGTATGTCACGGAACAGCCTGTCATGTTACCGGATCAGACGTTATTGCCGCGGTGATTGCCCAGGAATTGGGCATTGCAGAAGGGGATACCACCCAAGATATGGTCTTTTCTTTTGAAAAGGTGGCATGTTTAGGCTGCTGCGCCCTTGCGCCGGTGGTGATGATCGGAGACAAGATTTACGCCAAACTTTCCGGTTCCAAGATCAAGTCCGTCATAAAGGAATACCGTATGAAGGAGCATAACCATGCCTAAACTGTTAGTAGGGCTTGGTTCCTGCGGTATTGCAGCAGGAGCGCAGGCCTTATACGAGCATCTGAAACAGGTGGTTCCCCCAGAGGTGGCGGATATTCAGGTTACCTCCTGTATTGGGATGTGTTGGGCGGAGCCGCTTATCGAGGTGGTGGCGGATACCGGCCGGACCCTTTTCGGGTATGTTACTAAGGATTTTTCCGATCAGATCTGGCAGGGCTTGCAGACCGGTACGCTGCCCAAGGAGCAGCGGATACGGGAATCCCAGGAAGGCAAAGACTATCTGGACAAACAGGTGAAAGTCGTACTTCGTAACTGCGGGGTGATTAACCCGGAAAAGATCGACGAGTATCGAGCGGTTGGCGGCTACGAGGCCCTCAAGAAGTGTCTCACTACCTATACTCCTCAGCAGGTTATCGACATCGTGAAGGAATCCGGCTTGGCAGGACGGGGGGGTGCGTTTTTCCCCACCGCGACCAAGTGGGGGCTTTTTGCGGCCAATCCGCGGCCTGTAGGAGGGCACAAGTACCTGGTCTGTAACGCCGACGAGGGCGACCCGGGGGCTTTCATGGATCGAGCCACGATTGAAGGGGATCCCCACGGCCTCCTCGAAGGCATGTTGATTGCTGCCTATGCTACCGGAGCTGACCGCGGGTATATCTACTGCCGTGCCGAATACCCTCTGGCCATCAAGCGGCTCAAGATCGCTATCGAAGAGGCAAAGCAGCAAGGTTTCCTGGGGGATACCATCTTGGGGAAGGATTTTAGCTTCCATCTCACCATAAAGGAAGGGGCAGGCGCGTTTGTCTGTGGTGAAGAAACCGCACTCATGGCATCGATCATGGGGCGCCGTGGTATGCCTACCTTGAAGCCTCCCTTCCCCGCGGTATCCGGTCTCTTTGAATCTCCTACCAATATCAACAACGTGGAGACCTTTGAAAACGTTGCGTACATCATCAATAACGGGGCAAAAGCATTTAATAAGTACGAATCCAACGGTACCATAGGTACCAAGGTATTTGCCCTTGCCGGCAAGGTAAAACGGGCGGGACTGGTGGAGATTCCCGTGGGTATGACGATCCGGGAACTGGTCGAGCACATCGGCGGCGGTTCCTCCACCGGACTACCCCTCAAGGCAGTACAGATGGGAGGCCCTTCTGGGGGTTGTATCCCGGCGCGCCTCTTTGACACCCCTATAGAGGTGAAGTCGATTACCGGCACCGGGGCTATCATGGGTTCAGGCGGCTTCATCGTTATGGATGAACAGACCTGTATGGTGGACGTGGCCAAGTACTTTCTTACCTTTGTCCAGAGTGAAAGCTGCGGCAAATGTACGTTCTGCCGTATTGGCACCAAACGGATGCTTGAAATCCTCAACCGCATCACCGCAGGCAAAGGGGATGTAAAAGACCTGGACCGTTTGCAGGAACTTTCCCAGGCGATCAAGAAGGGGTCCCTCTGCGCCCTCGGACAAACCGCGCCGAATCCGGTGCTTACCACTCTGCGGTATTTCCCCGAAGAGTACGAGGAACACATCACCCAGAAAAAATGCCCTGCCAAGGTATGCAAGGCCCTCATCACGTACCGTATTCTCCCGGATGCCTGTACCGGCTGCGGTGCATGCACGAGGGGCTGTCCGGTTAAGGCGATTTCCGGGGAAAAGAAAAAGGTCCACTGCATTGATACACGGGGGTGTACACGCTGCGGTCTGTGTAAAGACACCTGCAAATTCGCCGCCATAGAGGTTGCCTAAGGTGGTTTTTCCAAATTTTTCTATAGGGAGCACTGAAATGCCTACGGTAAGCATTACCATTAATGATAGACCCCTTCAGGTTGAAGCGGGTACCACTATTCTCAACGCAGCTACTGCGGCAGGTTTCGAAATTCCCACTTTGTGTCATTCCTGGAACCTCAAGCCCTACACCAGTTGCTTCATCTGCGCGGTTAAGGTTGAACCTGGACGGGGCAACCTCGTACCTGCCTGTGCGACTAAGGTTATGGAGGGGCAGCGCATCACCGTGTCTGGGCCAGAAGTGGATGCTTCCCGGCGGATGTGTCTCAATCTCCTTATATCCGACCACTGCGGCGACTGTCTCCCGCCTTGTCAGACAAACTGTCCCTCCTCCATCGACATCAAGGGCTTTCTCGCCCTGGTTCGAGAAGGTAAAGAAGCTGAAGCCGCACAACTGATTCGCGAAAAGGCCCCCTTTCCGGGTACCCTGGGCAGGATCTGTCCCCGTCCCTGTGAAGAAGCATGCCGCCGGAACCGCGTGGAAGGACCTGTGGCCATCTGCAATATGAAGCGCCACATCGCGGACACAGAACTGGCAGTAAAAAAGAAGCCCCAGCTTCCTATGTCCGCCCCATCAACCGGCAAAAAGGTTGCGATCATTGGGGCTGGCCCTGCGGGTATGGCCGCGGCTTATTTCCTGCGTTTGCAAGGTCATGGCGTTACGGTGTTCGAGAAACACCGATCCTCAGGGGGTATGCTCCGTTACGGTATCCCCTACTTTCGTCTCCCTGATGAGGTCCTCAGAACCGAGTTTGCTTCGATTGAAGCACTGGGGGTTGAGGTACAATACTCCGTGGAAATCGGAAAGGATATTCCTGCCCTGAAACTTGCCGCGGACTACGACGCGCTCATCCTGGCAATCGGCGCCCAGGCCGCGTCCCCCATCGGTGTTCCTGGGGAAGACCTCCCCGGCGTGTGGGCCGGTATCACCTACCTTGGCGAATCCGGCGAAGGTTATACCCCCAAGCTAGGCAGTGATGTGTATGTGGTGGGCGGCGGTAACACCGCGATGGATTGTGTACGTTTGGCGATTCGAGGAGGCTCAAAGGCCACCTGTCTCTACCGCCGTGGACGGGAGGACATGCCTGCAAATGATCTAGACATTGAGGAAGCCGAATACGAAGGGGTACAGTTTGAGTACCTCACCGCGCCGGTCAAGATTGAACAGGATGGCGGCCGGTTGAAGCTCACCCTGATCAAGATGGAACTAAGCGATCCAGATGCCTCTGGCCGTGGTTCACCCAAGCCCAAGCCCGGGTCTGAATACACCGTGTTCGCTACTGCGGTGATAGGCGCCATTGGTCAGCGGGTACTACCTGAATTGGCAAACGAGCTTGGTCTTGAACTGGCCCGCAACGGAGGGATTGTTACGGATCCAGAGACCTTCCAGACCAAGCGGCCAGGCATCTTTGCCTGCGGCGATTGTCAGACCGGTGCGGATATCGCGGTCCGAGCCATTGGTAATGGCCGCAAGACCGCGGTGGCGGTTGACCAGTACCTCAAAGGTGAAGCGGTCAGGGGTGAACCGGTACAGTTCAACTCCCAGATGGGGCCCCTTGCGGAGGTGAGTGCGGAACTCTTCAAGGATGCAAAGCCGCAGGAACGAATCACGATGCCGGTCATTGCCGACCATGCGCGTAAGACCACTGAACAGGAAGTAGAGTCAGGCTTTAAACCTGTGGAGGTGAAACAAGAGGCTGAACGCTGCCTTGAGTGCGGCTGCGACGCAATTAAGGACTGCAAACTCCGGGAATACGCCACGAAATACGGTGCGGACCAAAATTACTTTGGCCCGCTGCTTGAGGCAGATTCACGGCGCAGCTTCCAGGTAGACTCAAGCCATAAGGACATTCAGATACAGTCAGGTAAGTGTATCAACTGTGCAGCCTGTGTCCGGGCCTGCACTGAAGTGAAAGGCCTGAACATCTTAGGTCTGGTGAACCGAGGCTTTGCCACCCGTATGCTGGTTCCCTTTGGTCAAAGCCTCGCAGGAACAAAATGTGACGGCTGTGGCGAATGTGTAAAGGTCTGTCCCACCGCGGGGATCATGGCACGGTCTGAGCTCGTATAGTCCGGTACCGAATCGACGATGGTTTCATGCTATTTCATCGCCCCTTGTTCACGGTAATACTTTAAAGCTCCGGGATGGAAAGGAACCGGTATCCCTAAGACCGCGGACTCAAGACTGAGTTCTGCGGCCTTGGGATAGGCGGCGGTGATTTCCGTTTGACCCTCAAATAATGCCTGGGTTATCTTGTACACGTCGCTGGCCTGAATCTTGTTGTTTACCACCAGGGTCGCCTGTACCGCCACGGTATTCACGTCCTCCGCAATGCCCGGATAGATTCCCCCTGGAATAGTATAGACCTTGTAATAGGGGTATTCGGACAGCAAGAGTTTTCTCCGGGCTTCACCTATTGGAAGAAGCTGTATCCGAGTGGATGAGGCAAGATCGACCAGCACAGGGGTGGGTATACCCGCGGTACAAAAGAACGCGTCGATTTCACCTGCGGCTAGGGCCTTGGCAGAGTCTCTAAAATTGAGGTTCTCCTGTTTAATGTCCGCAAAGGACATCCCGTACGTTTGAAGAATCTGGGCGGCATTCAGGGCCGTACCACTTCCGCTTTCTCCCACTGATACCCGTAAGCCCTTTAGGCCGGTAATAGCGGCGACACCCTCTGCCGCGACGATGTGGCAAACCTCAGGATACAGTCCCGCAACCGCGGAAAAATCCTTTTGAGCGCCTGCGGCAGCGAAAATGTTTGTTCCATTGTATGCGTAGGTCATCACGTCATTTTGGACAAAGGCAAAGTCAGCGCTTCCCGCTTGAATAAGGCCAATATTGGCCACTGCGGCAGCGGTGGTCTGTACCGTAACCTGCAATCCCAGACGTTTTTCAAAGACCTGGCCCAGGGCAGACCCGTAGGCATAGTATATCCCGGTACTGTCGCCTGTTGCCAGCTTCAGCGTGGTGAGGGGCGGAGCTTTTTTCTCACACCCCGCGCACAGGCCCAAACTAACCGCAAGAGCAAAAACGATACTGGTTTTTCTCATTGTTCCCATACAAAAGCTCCTTTATAAGCAATTTATAGTAAGTATAAGCAATTATAGTAAGAAATTAAGCTTGTTTCAAAACACTATAATTGGGAAATGCCCTAAAATCTTGTAAGGGTTACTTTGCAGAAGATGAAACATAAGATTATAGTAAATATAATAATACTCTAATTGGTATGTATATGACTAAAATAAAGAGAGGTGTTTTATGGAAACGGTCTTTGTAAACGGGATTTTACAACTCAAGTTTGACATCCTTCAGGCAGCGGCGCTGGGGGCTATCATGTACTACTTTGGTGTCTGGATTCGGTTAAAGGTTCCCGTATTGGTGCGCTTTTCCATTCCAGCGCCGGCAGTTGGCGGCTTACCGATAGCTATCATCGCGGCAATCCTGCAAGCCAACGGGATCGTCCATTTTGTCTTTGACAGTACCCTGCAACAGGTCTTCATGATCTGCTTCTTTTGTACCGTCGGGATGAACGCCAGCTACAAGCTGGTGCTGAAAGGGGGGCTTATGGTACTTGCCTTCTGGGGTGTCTCCACCCTGGTTGCGACTATACAAAACGTCGTCGGCATTCCCATAGCCACGACCTTCGGCCTTAGTCCCCTCATGGGTATCATTGGTGGTTCCATCCCGATGATAGGCGGACTGGGTACTGCAGGAGCCTTCGGTGCCCTGTTTGAAGATGAGTATGGCATACAGGGGGCCTTGAGCGCAGGTATCGCCTGCGCTACCTTTGGTATGGTCGCGGGATCCCTTGTGGGAGGTCCTCTGGGGGAGTGGATCATCAAGTTTCATAAGATCAAAACCCCCAATGCCATGAAAAACCTCAATCTCGTGGATAACGAAGTGAAACAGGAAGCGATGCTGGAAGAGATTGGTGGTATAATGCAGGATGCCGGGCAGAGCGCTGAAGAAGAGGACACCGTATCGGGTCCGCACCTGATGAAGAACCTTGCCTGGGTGCTGGTAGCCACCGGTATCGGCTCGGCGTTGACGAACTACCTAAAAAAGGCCGGTATTACCCTGCCTCCCTACCTGGGAGCGATGGTCGTTGCCATCATCGTCCGTAACATCGGCGATAAAACCGGCAAGTACACCATAGATTCCAAGGCCGTCGGGATGATTGGCGATATAACCTTGGCCCTGTTCATCACTATGGCCATCAACTCCCTACAACTTTGGCAACTGATCAACCTTGCCGTACCTCTGCTGGTGATGATGCTCGTTCAGGTGCTTCTCATTCTGGTCATCGCCTACTTTCTGGTATTCCGGCTCTTTGGCAAGAATTACGATTCCGCGGTCATGGCAAGCGGTCTCTGCGGGTTTGGTCTTGGCGCGACCCCGAACGCGCTGGTCTGTATGCAGGCCATCACCAGCAAATATGGCCATTCTGAAAAGGCCTTTTTCGTCGTACCTATTGTCGGTTCCTTCTTAGTAGACGTAAGCAATGCCAGCGTCATCTCCATTATGGCTGGCTTTTTTAAGTAGAGGAGGTTTGGGGGGACTGGTTTGTCCCCTCTATATGAAAAAGTCTTTCTTCATAGGTATCTTAATCGTTTTATCTAATACTATTTTTGCCCAAAATTTTTCCATATCCGTTGACCCTATAACGTTTATTGGTTTGCTATTAAGTCTAAATGACGAGAATGGAGAACAACAATCCACTGATATAAGCAATATCTGGGTGTGTGTGGAATTCAATATGGAAACAAATAGCAAAAAAGAATTAGGTTTTGGTATTTTTGTCAGAGCGGATAGAGTCGCCGTGCGGACACAATATCGCTCATTTTATAATAAAGAAAGACAAAGCGGTTTCTTCTGG
>JAISGE010000038.1 GCA_031263265.1 Treponema sp. | reverse complement strand
TTCAAACCGCCTATGCCAGTCCAGTATAACCGAAACCAGTTCAAGGGCTTTTGCCTCAATCCAGATATTTCCAATATTTCCGGTAAACGAAGCCTCGCCAATTTGTTTCAGTATCACAGTGGCATCGGGGATTAACGGCGAGTTGCCCAGGGCGCCAATCGCCTGTGCTATTTCACCCGGTGAAACACCGTGGCGCGAATTTAAGAAGGTGTCAAAGAATTCAGGCAAAAACAAGACCCCCATCCCGCAATACGTAAATCCTGTTGGATAGTACTGACGGTAAACCTTGTCTTTTTCAATAGACGCTCCCGCAATACTCTGGGTAGAACCACGGGAAAGACTGATAGAAGAATACTCAGGTAGGTCACTTGCGATATATTCAATTGGCTGCCTAATGTTGAGGTTTGTTACACTCACTACAAGGCTTTTACCTACCGGTTTAAACAGATAGGTCCCTTCCGCATAGGGCCGCATGGCTATCAATTCCATATAACCATCCCTGGTGAATTTTGTCCTTTCCCAAAACCATGAAGAAGGCTCATGAAGAAGCATGTCGATAATTGAATCCATAACTGCTCCCGGTACTGTTTTTCCTTCTGCCAAATAAATTTTGCTATCAGCCAAAATAACAGAAAAAGCCCTTGTGCTTTCTTGTCTTTTACCTGACATATCTGTAAGTTTGAGCTAACTATAATACCGAAGGATTGTCAAGTATCTGACTTGGCATATAGGAGGACCTTGTGAGAAAGCTTTTCGTGTTTCTTTTGGCGTGCATGGTAACCAATGTCGCCTTTGTCCAAGAAACCCCAGATTCTACTTCATCCGCTCAGGAGACCGATGAGTCGCTTGATTTCGTGATTACCGCCGGCAGGACGCCTGAGGCGGCAAATAAAGTAAGCGGACAGGTTGCCGTTGTTACCGCCGACGACATCGCGGAATCTGGGGCAACGACCGTGGTTGATGTGCTGCAAAGGGTGCCCGGCATCAGATTTTCAGCAGACCAAACAGGCATCGGCGCGATTTCCATGCGGGGTATTTCAGGTAATACCGGACGTGGAAAGGTGCTGGTAATCGTTGATGGTATGAGACTCAACCCTATTGATACTAATGGGAGGGTGAATTGGGATATGGTTAATCTTTCCGAGATTGAGCGCATAGAGATACTTGACGGAGGGGCGAGCGTCCAGTACGGCGATAATGCCCAGGCAGGGGTTATCAATATTATCACCAAGAAATCGGGGGCGGCAAAAACGGATATTACCGTTTCCGGGGGGAGCTTTTACCAGAACGAACAGCGGTTTTCCCATCATCAGCCTACAAACTGGGGAAACTTTAGCGTCAGCGGTGGACACCGGGGGACCCAGGGCTATCAGAAAAATACTAACAATGACACGGGAAACGGCGAGTTGCGTGGAATTTTTGATATCAACGATACGATGAGCCTCCAGGCGAATGTGGGCTTTGCCTTCACAAATGGTTTGCAAGCCACTGGATTAAGCAAAGTCGAATTTGACGACGATCCTACGCAGAGTGTGGGAATGCCACCTAATTTTTCTAATTCCGCAATAATTGCCGGTATGGGCTACACCTGGGCGATTAACGAGATAGTCAGTTTTGATTTGCCTGTTTCCTATAATTTTACTAATTATAGATATTATGCCACTGCTTCCAGTATAGTCTATGATATGACGCCGCAAATGCTTGGCGTCCGGCCAAAAATAACCGCAGAATTAAAACCGGCGGATATGAGCCTGCGTTTTACCGGAGGAGTTGATACGTTTTTCGCGTTTAGCGAAGTAAAAACTTCGTATGACCCTGTTAAAGAATCGAATCCCACGGTACAAACAGCGTCTGAAATCACCCTTGGTCCCTGGGCTTTGGTTAATTTCGAACCACTACGATTTCTTTCTCTGAACGCAGGACTACGCTATGAGACAGCTTTTGTAAACGGACACATGGACTCCTGGTCGGGCAGTGTATTTGGCGCTCCTACATCATACACATCAGAAGATGTATCAACGCAGTGGGACGCTTTTGTCTATGAGGCGGGTATTACCGTTAACCCCTTCGATTTTTTGAAGGTGTATGCAAAATACGGAACCCAGTTCAGGTATCCATATATCGATGATATTATTGTTGCGCCAGGGGTAACCGGGGCCGGAACAATCGGCCTGAACACCGGCCTTGAACCGGAAAAAGGCTGGACGGTCGAAGGGGGTATCGGATTAACCATAAAAAACATCGCACGGCTTGACGCGAATTTTTATTATCTGCGGATCGATAATGAAATTTTTCAGCTTCCAGTTATGCCCTACGTCAGCCAAAATATGGACCCCATCAACAGGCTTGGCTCCAGCATTGGCTTAAAGCTAACGCCGGTTAAATACACTAGTCTGGATTTTGATTATGGCTTTGTAAACGCGGAATTTGCCGAGGGGACGTATGAAGGCAAAGTTGTCCCCCTGGTGGCAGAACATACGTTTTCGGCATCACTCATGCTCCACGCCCCTTTCGGGTTAAGCCTTGGCCCCAATGTATTGTACAAAAGCGAAATGTATACGGGCTATGATGTTGCCAACGCTCAGCCGCTTATTGAATCCAGCCTTATCTGGGGGCTGCAAGCTCGGCAAGTAATCGACAAGTTCAATGGGGATCTTGCCGTGATGCTTACGGTACATAACCTTGCCGATACCAAATATACGTCAATGGCATACGCTATAGCTGGAACTACAATATATTATGTTGACAACAACATGGGCCGTTCGGTAAATCTTTCGGTTCAATACCGGTTTTAAGAGTTGGCGGGGCGTATATGCTTTTACTGTTCCAACAGGGCGGGTGGGTCATGTACCCCCTGCTCGCCCTTTCCATCATTGCTCTCGCCGTCATTCCTGAACGCGCCCTATTCTACCTGTTGA
>JAISGE010000209.1 GCA_031263265.1 Treponema sp. | reverse complement strand
GTTGTTTCCGGGCCTTTTCTATGGTTTCCTGTATGTTTATGTGGTTTCCCATCCTGTATTTTGTTATATCACATAACAGTAACCCTTACTATAGGAAAACCGGCTGAATAGTTACAAATAAACACTACTCGTTTCATTTTATTTCCTCCAATTCTTGTTTTATAAATCCATATTAGCTAAATAACTATATTTCTGTCAAGACTTTTTTCTAATTTTTTCAAGTATTTTTCACTACTTTTAGGACAAATGGCACATAACTCCTTATATCCGCCATATATGGCGGATAACGTACATAGTTTATCAACTTGGAGCAAAAGGGTCAAGAGGGCTGAGTATTTTAAGCAGGGCAACCGCATTATAATTTGTAATTCATTATATAGCAAAGAATTATGAACTATGATGATAAATTGTATGTATTCTATAATTCTTTGTGTCATAAAGAATTAGCATGTATAATGCGGTTGCCCTGGTATTTTAAGGCCTTGGCGGCCGGGCTACGTGGGTGTAACGCTCGGTAGTGCGGACGGAAACGTGGCCGAGTAGGTCCTGGATGTAGCAGAGACTGACACCGCTTTCCAAAAGATGGGTAGTGGCGCAGACTATGGTATCGAGGCTTTTTTACCGATACCGGCACTGTGAAGCGCCTGTTCAAAAATATGTTCGGCGGAACGGACGGAAAGGGGGGAGAAGCCAGGCAATACCGTAACGGTTTTTCAGCCGCTTGACCGTTGAGGCGCTGATCCTCCACCGCTTCTAACACGGTATCTTGTTTTTATCCCCAGGATACGGATATAGTTAAGACCAGGGAGCGGGTTTTGAACCGCCTCTAGGATGAGCATGAAAAGAAAGTACGGATGTATGATATTGGCACTGCTCCTGGTCCCCGTGGTTCTTGGCGCTCGGGATAAACGGAACACCCCTTTGGAGCTGTTTTTGATTATTGACGGCTCTTCTGCCCTTAAAAATGCACAAAATGCCGCAATCCGATGGCTAGAGGAGCATGTAGTTGATGGAATACTCCAGGAAGGGGATAAGCTCAGTATCTGGCTGGCCAATGAAAAGGCGGAGTTGATCTTTTCAGATAACCTTAACGGCGTAGGGGATAAGGCACGGATCAAGCGAGTGCTCCAATCCTTGCAACTGCAAGAAGGATCCGCGAATTTTGGGGGAGCGCTCCGAGAGGCTACCACCCGGGCGGCCCGGCTCCAATCTGCACGGCCTATGATCTATACCCTTCTGGTGAGCGGTTCAACTACCGGGCGTTCTCCTTCTTTGGGAGGGGATGCGGTGGGGCTTTTGCGTTTTACCAGGGTGGAAGAATTCTCTGGCTGGCGGGTTACGGTGGTAGGCTTGGGGATGAATGCCCGGGTACAACAGGCCGCAGCCGCGTATATGCGGGAGACCGCTGAATAAGATTCCAATACCGTTTTGGGAAAGGAAGGTTTCTCAACCATGGACAGACAATTTTTTAGGGTATTGACTGGTCTGGGCTTCATTATCGCAGGTCTAGGTATCGGTGCGCTGATTATGTTCCCCCAGTCTTTTCCCCATATTACCAATAGTAAAAAAGGCAAGCAGCAGCAGCAAACCCAGGTCATCATCCCCCAGAAAGTAACCTTGCGATCATCCGGTCAGGGCATTGGAGACGAATATCTCCCATACGAAGGGTATCTCCGAACCAGGGTGGTCTTAGAGGAAGGAGAAATGCTGGTCAGCATGCTCACCGAGAATTTTGACGGATCCCCGGGGGAAGAACAGATCATCGCGTATCGGCATCTTACGGAAAAAGACCAGGGGGAAAGCCCTATTTATATCACCTATATTGATTTTGATGAGGATACCCAGCAGTATAGACGGCTCTGGAGTAGCCCCACCGCGGCAACACAACCAGGAACCCTCTCCCTCTATACCAAGGATTTAATTGGAGACCGGAGTGTCTGCGTGATCCTCGCAGGGATGAACAGCATAGGAGAACATACCCTCACGGTTTTCAGAAAAAACCAGCCGCAAGCCCCGTCTTTTGATAAGATAGGTGAATTCCGGATCAACGGAACCATCTCCATACGGGAAGTCACCCGCAGCCAGGCATACCAGAACGGTATTGCCCGGGGGCAGAGTTTCCCCATTGTTACCTACGGGTATGACAGCGCATCCTTCAATACGGTAGATCAGACGGAAATTACCTATACCTATAATTCGGGAACCGGGACCTATGAACAAAGCGCGTTTGCCATCATACCAGGAAGCCAGTTAGAACAGCGCCGCCTTAGGGAAGTGGTAAGCGGCGGTTCAAAGTCCTATGAAGACTTTATTAATGGCCTGTGGTACTATGTGAGTCCCTTGGGAACCCTGGATAACCGGCAGTATATTTATTTTGATCCTCAGAACAAGGAACTGATTTTCTTTGGGGAAGAAACCCAGCAAGTGTTTACCTGGCAAAATTCCAATGTAACCCGGTATGGCCTGTATATCGCTAGTCAGAATATATCCGTAACTACCCTTAGACGTTTCCTGGATATAGAACTTGAATCCATGGACCGTATACGGGTTAGGGTTTCTGAAGATGTCCGCCTCAAGATCGGGGTGAATACTTCCTGGGATGGGTCTTACCGGAAAGCCGACATCTTAGAAAAGCCGGATCCAGAAGCCCTTCCTGCCATACCCTCTTCCATTGATGCGGTGTATACCGGTTCTATGGGGAAACTCCAGTTTTCCCCCAATGGGGTCTATGAACTAAGCGCTGGGGGAAACAGCCGTACTGGTCTTTATGCGTTTTTTTCCATAGAAGATCAGGAATTGCTGGAACTGCGCCCAGAATATACCCTCAAGGGCGCCCGTACCGGGACTTCCTTGCCGGTTTCCCGGGAGACCTACCTGGTAGAGTATGCCCAAAAAACAGAACCAGGGAAAAGCAAGGGAAACCTTACCCTGATTCCGGTACGGATTGGTACTAAAGGTATACAGAAACTCCAAAGGGCCGCACTGGTTCTCCAAGAGTACGAAGCCCTGGAGGAAATGCCTCCGGTGTTCGTTCAGGAAGCGCCTCCTACCGAAGAAGAACCAGTACCGGTGTTGAGTTTTAGTTCCACGCCTCAGTATTTCAGCCCTGATAATGACGGGGTTGATGATGAGCTTTTCATATCCCTTGCGGCAAGCGCGGAGGTTCCCATTGCATCCTGGAGTTTTGAAATCCGGGAACCCCAGCCTCCCTTTCAGGTATTTTACCGTATCGACGGGAAGGGGAACCCCCCTCAACGTATCACTTGGAACGGGAGAAGCAATAAAGGGGAATTGGTCCAAGCAGCCACGGACTATCCTTTTACCTTTAAGGCAGAAGATAGCCGGGGTAAGGTGGGTTCCATGAACGGTACCATCGGGGTTGATGTGCTGATCATCCGGGAAGGAGACGGCCTGCGTATACAGGTACCCTCGATTATATTCCGGGCAGGGTATGCGGACTTTGTGGGACTTACTCCGGACATTGCAGCCAACAACATCCGGGTTTTACGGCGTATCGCGGAGATCCTCAATAAATTCCGGGATTACAAGGTCAGGGTAGAAGGCCACGCCAATCGTACCCAGGCGGACGGTGCCGATGAAGAACTGAGCGAACTCCAACCTTTGAGTGAATCCCGGGCACGGGCAGTGGTGAACCAGTTGGTTGAATTCGGGGTTACCCGTAATCGCTTGAGTGCCGTGGGTATGGGCAGTACCAAGTCGGTCGTTCAGTTTGAAGACCGGGATAACTGGTGGAAAAACCGAAGGGTGGAGTTTATCTTGATTAAATAGCCGGGAAGTGTAGCACCGCGTGAGTTTTGTATGGGTGTATTAACGGGGGAGTGTAGTATGTTTTCTATAAGCGTGAACAAAGGGAGTGCCTGGATACGTTTAGGGCTTGTCTTGGGGTTCTTGGGTTTGGTGGCGCTTACGGAGAGCAGTCCCCAGATCGAGCCTGAGCTTAAGAAACAGGCAAACTTGGGCCTTGGGGTTGAGGGCAATATAAATATCGCGGATAAGATGATCTTTGGTCATGCGGTATGCTACGACAAACAACTCTTTACCCATTTCGGACTCGGTTTAATGCTCACCATCAGCAGCGATTTCGGTTCCTTCACCAGCATGGAGCCGGAAGTATTTGGCCGTTGGTATTTTTTTGATATGGGGATCCCCGGAGGCGGCTTGTTTCTCCAGGAAGATATGGGGATACGGCTTACCGTGGATGACTTTGAGGTTAAACCGGCTTTTCTGGGAGGATTATCCCTGGGGTTCCGTTATGCTTTTCAGTACCAGGATTATTATGTGGAACCCTATATACGGGGAGGCTATCCCTTTATATTTGGCGTTGGCCTTCGCGGAGGGATTCGTCTTTAATGAACCCCCATAACCGCTATTTTTTCGGCTTATGCGTGCTGGGAATGGTCCTGGGGTGGGTGATTCCTGGCTGGGCCGGGGAATCAGACCAGGGGACTTCCTCCTTGGATAGTTCTGCGGGGATATTCTTGGTCAGGCATCAAGACACGGAGTCCCTGGTACTGGAACAGGACTATCCGGCATATATCAAAACGGCCCTGGAAAGGGCTTTTGCGGCTTTTGCGATAACCAATCAGAAGACTATTACGGTTTCCACAGGACTTACCCTGGAACAGATAGGCGCCCTATGTCAGGAAGAACAGGTCCGTTGGGGAATCATGGTGATGACTACCATGCAAGACGGCCTGTTTTCCTGGTATCTGGGGATCTACGATGGGGAGATGCAGTATTTCAGGAGCTATGATTCGTTTGCTACATACGTGGAGACCGGGATTTTTACCACCCAGATCATAGACAGTGCCGTGGAAAAAATCGTAAAGAATTGGCATGATTCCCTATCCAGCCGCTGGTTTGATGGAAAAGTAGCGGTTACCCAGGGACAGCGGTTTATGGGTAACCAGGATGGGGTGAAGGTTCTGTTTGGTTCTCAAGACCATTTCCTTGAGGGAGGCGTCATAATGAATGGGGTACTTACCACCGCGTTTCATCCCTTTACCCAAGGCGTACCCTTGCAGGGGACGCTGGTAAAAGACCGGTATTGGCCCCGGTCTTTTGAGTTACCCCAGGGTATTACCGATACCACCGTGCTGCTTCCTGCGCTGCAACGAAAGACCCGGCATAGTCTGGGGTTTGGCTATGAATTCCGGGGAGATTTCTTTGCGTGTCTTGATATGGAATACCGGTTTCATATCCTGCAAGACCGGCTGTTTCTCAAGGCTGATTGGGGTATCTGGAACGATACCAGTTCTTTATCCGAGGAAAAGCGAGCCTTGCACCAAGAATACCGTTTCGGGGTAGGGGTGTATGTGCAGCCGTGGAACGATGCGGCATTGAGGCTCTTTGGAGGAACCGGCCTATCCCTGGTTACCGCTTCAGGGACCTTAATTACCCTGGCGGATCCCCTGTGGCTGGGGGTGGAATACCATTTCCCCCATTGGGCATTAAAAGCGGAATTCCGGCTTCCTGAGATCCTGGGGTATCGACGGGATAGGTATGAACTGGATTTGGCAGACTTTAGCTCGTATGGCTTAGTCGGGATACTCCTCAAATGGTAAGCCGATTCCTGGGTTTTCTCTTGCTGTTCTCTCTGGGGTTGCTTCCTGCTCTTCACGCAGAAGAACTAGCCGGTACCCGGCCCAATGCCGTGACGGTCTTGTATCGTATAACCTTTGATGAGGATTTTTATTTTATTGCCCAATCCGCAGGACCCTATCTCTGGGAAGTGGGTCCTATCGGGGAGAAGGAAGCGTGGTATCTTTCCCTGGAGGCAAGCTTAAGCAACATGCCCCGGATTGCCCAAGCCCTCCAGATAGCTTCTGCAGCGGATCCTATTCAGATAGGGGTGGAGTCAGGAATACCCTTGGTGCTTGAAATCCAGATCACCGGTTCCATTGAAACCGCTGAAGTGTTCGTAAGCTACCAGATCAGGGAAACCTTTACCGAAGACGGGATGATCCGCAGTATGTTTAGCAGTACCATTCCCCGAAATGAGGATCTCTTTGCGTATTTCTGGTTGTCCATTGCCGGTGAACTGGACACCTTTGCCATTCGGGTCTTAAAGCCTATGGTGGAAATCCGAGGCAAAAGCGGTACCCTGGTATCGGGTTTTACCCCCTTACCCCAGGAGATCCCGGATTCCGGTTCCCTCTTCCTGGTAAGCCCCATGCCCGGTACGTTTAGTTGGAAAGCCCAGCATAAGGACTATGTACCCTTAGAGGGAATCTTTCTTGCGGAATCGGACCAGCCGGTACTGGAATTGAACCAGCGGCGCTTCTATTCCTTCTCAGTAGATCTGGGGCTGGTCCAGGGCCGTTCCCCGGAACTCTGGTTCTCCTGGCAGCCTAACTACTATGGGTGGCGGTTCAGTGTGGGTTTACAGCAGCAGATCCTGGGGCTGGTGTATCTCAGCACGGTTGATTCTCCAGAAATCGATATCCGCTCCTTGTGGCTCCCCGGGGTGGGGGTCGCCTACCGCTTGCCTATCCATGGATCCTACGTGCCTCAGTTGTTTTTCGCGGCGACCCTGGTGGGAAGACTGTACGACGCATACGGAACCTTAGGGTTGCGTTTGGGGAACGTCCTCTTGAGCCTAGGCTATGATTGGGAAATCCCCTTAGGATTCAGACTCTTTGTGGAGCTGGGGCTTGGGTTCTCCTTGCAGGATGACTTTGTCCCGGCAGACCAGGACCATCTCTTTCGGCCTGCCTTGGGACCTGCCGGGCAGCTTGAGATACCCCGATTCAGGTTAGGCATACGGGTCCCCTTTTTTAAATTTCTTTCCTTGCAGCAAGAACAATTGTTTTATCGTCATGGGTAGTTCCTTTCCAATTGTCATAATTGGTGAAAAACTTATGAAGTTCTTCTCGTGGAAGGTTTAAATTCCTAAGCCTATCAAAATATTTTAACAATCGTTCTGCAATATTTTTCCCATCCATCGAAACAAGCCTTTCACTTGCTCCGTCACTCATCAGTGCGATACCCGAAACTGATTCGGTGTTTAACAATCCATATTGTACATCATTGATCTTTAAATGCTCGTCAATAAAAACAGTTTCGTTTGAGTATTCCCCTTTTACTGAGGTTCCAATACGTTCAAGTGCCCCGTCTTTTTCAACAACAATTTCACCATCGCCGGCTTTGAACCAAAATGCATTTTTCATCCCCGCCACAACTAACAGCAATGTTGTTCTAAAATCTTTTACGGTCCTCTTATTATTTGCGGCAATGTCCTGTAAAAGGATAATTGAATAGGTGTATAGTATTTGTGCTAATTTATTGCCAAACTTTTCATTGATATTAGCATCAAGCATCTCGTTAATAACCGGTTCTAAAGAATTAATAAGCCGAACGATTGATTGACTCAAATAAAAAGAACCGACTTCCGACATTACAGAACTTCCTGCTCCATCGCAAACAGCTAATACAGGCCGTTGTTTATTTGAAAGGCAATAAGCATCTTGACACACAACCGGTATATCACCGCGCCGGTGTGCCATACCAACAACAGATTCACCGATAGCCTGCCACGCCGAATAATTTTTTATACCGTAGTTTGCTATTGTTCTATATTCCACGATAATCATTAGATTTTGGCTGCATTGAAATAATTTCCTTGTTATGCCAGCCTTTATTCATCTCATTTAGATACGTTGAAATCTCTTGATACCACATATGAACTCCTGGCCGTTTATTAGGATCAGTTACGCCTTCTGTAAAATTTTGAATAAATAAACTTTTTATTCTGTATGGTATATGGCTCCAAATATTGTACCAAGGTCCCTGAGGAATTTCTTTGTTGTCTTTACCGTAAGGGAAATTGCCTTGACGTAAATTCGTTACAGGGTCATCCCCTCCTACAATATCATAAGGATGCCGTCCAAGCATGAAACATTCAAATAGAATTATAGCGAGTGAAAAATTTTCACTTGCCACAGTACGGACTACTTGTTTAAAATTCTTATTGTGATGTTCTATTGGTGTCAGATCGGGGCTTCCAACAGGGCAGGGGAAATATTTCCCATTTATAGTAACTTGATAACTATCGCAGTCAATCATCGTAACTTTGTTATTATTTTTGTTGCATAAAAAATTAAGTAAATTGTAATCTCCTATAAAAACATTTTTTGAGTGAAGTATTTCTATGTTTTTAAGAAAACTTAACAAAAATTGCAATAGAAGAACACGATTCAAATTGGGGAAATGTTTTTTATACGCAACCCCGTGTGCCAGATAACGCATAGGTGAACCAAATCCTTGTTTCATAGCATAGCCTATCCATTGTCCTGAAGCATTATAGACACTTATCAAGGGCCAGCATACATCAATATTTTCAAACTCCTTTTTTATACTCACCATAGTATCGATTTTCTGTCGATATTCATATCTATTGGCGTTTAGTTTTTCAGAATGATATATCTTCACAAGAGTACCCGGTTTATCTTCCAAGACATAAACGCTTCCTTCACCTCCTGGTTTTGCAATAAGTTTTTCAAACTTTTTTGATTGACCAAATTTGTCAAATACGTGGGTCATTATCCTCTACCTATCAACCGTATCTTTTTTACCAACATGAACCTCAGGGCAGTTAGAATTCATATTGAATCCCAACTGCCGGTTGGCGGAAGATTAACCGTTGCTGTTGTAGAGCCGGAAATTGAAACACGGGCCATACTGGTAGAAAGCCACGCAAAGAACTCCCTGAATTTAAGACCCGCCAATAATTTTGCAGGTCTATTTGAAAATTGAGATAATTTATTAAGATCCGCGCTGCTTACCCCAATGGGCATGACTACCAAATTTCGGTTATCCGCCATTAAACGCGCCCGAGTTGCTGCGTCCTGCCAAGCATCGGTTGGTTCACCATCGCTTATAAGTACAAGCCAAGGCTGATAGTAAGGAACACCCTTGCTTTTATATTCTCCTTTTCTTACTTCAATCAGGTCCAAGGCCAAGCTTACCGCCTCCCCAAGGGGCGTTCCGCCTCCGGCACTGAAAGTATGTGCTAATGCAATAAGATGGGCAGGGGTAATTTGTAATTGTTGTTGAACATCTGGTCCAGCAGTAACCACCCCAACTTCAACGGAATATTGAGCCAATTCATCGTTTTTGACTTCTTCAATAAACTGAATTACCCCTTGATTGAGTTCATTGATGGGTTGGCCTGACATGGATCCGGAAGTATCCAACACCAAAATACAGGCACATCTCGGCGTTGGATTCACCACTAAATCGTTATTTCTCTGCACAATTAAGTCATTCATTTCTTAAGATCCTCCTGATAATTTTACCTTATAATATACGTTTGGGAATTGCAAGCGTGTTATTTGGTCCTGGGTTGTCATTTTTTCATCCTATTATCACTATTTTATCAATTTTTATATTTTAGGACAACAGGGGTAATCAAGATAGTCAGATTTATATTTATTTTGAATAAATTATGAGATCTATATCATTCATAAAAATAATGGGTATAGGTATTTCCACAAGATACTCATCATACAAATCAAGAAAATCACTATCTGTCTCACCTTCCGCTGTTTTTATCATTATCCGTTCAATATTGGTTATACATTTTTTTGAAATGGCGAGCCTATATTTGCCGGTAGCTAAAAAAGCCGCGGTCATAGCATTATCATCTGAAGGATCCGCATCTCCTCCAAGACAAGCAATAGGTATGATAATATGCTTACCATTATATTTGGGAATAAAACTCGTATTACTACGATTAATTTTATTAACCGTATTTCTGTCTTGATAGTCAATATTCATATCAACTAAATAACCAATATCCATGGTATCATTTACCGTTTTTACGGTTGCATTAAATGGGCTATACTCCTTTACATCAAGAGGAGTACTTTCATCAAATAATTTCTCATAATCTATATCCTCACCCGATCCTGAAAAACCATTGGCCATTGCAAAGATAGTTTTAGAGACCGTAACTTTTATGGTATTTCGATGAATACCGCTTCCATCTTTTGTAATATGTTGAAAAATATCTATACATCCCGATAAACCAATACAGAGAATGAACATTATTAAAACCAAGGGCATTTTCTTCATAAAAATCTTCGGTCTATATTTTAATATAATTCTAGCCCATTCTAGCTATTTTGTCAAAAATTATTTGCAAATAGGTGATTCACCAGTGATAATTTCACCTCTAAGAATAATGATGGAATCTTACACTTTTTCTGACGCTTTGAATTGGTTATTATTATGAAATAGCAAGTATATATCGTTCCAGTTTCCCATGGAAGAGGTTCCAAATACCAGGCAAGCGAGGGAGCAAAACGAGTGTACTACTCATCCTGGGTAGAGGCAAGCTGGAGGATGAGCAACAGGGGAAGATGATCGCTGAGACCGTTGCCGGTACGAGGATTATAGGTAGCGGGCCGGCCCTGGGCATTGATAAACGGCTCCTGGTTTATGACCATACAGCTCGCAAAATCCCAGCCTATACGATCAAACAAGGCTTCAGTAAGCAGAAAATGGTCGATGGTTTCCCAGTTGTCCTTGTAGTAGTAGGAGCCTTCGTGGAGTTCATTCCCCCAGGGAGAGTAAAGCCCCAGAGCAGGAGCAGAAAAATATACCGGTGTGGGGGGCTTGTTCCTGCTGAGGATGAGGAAATCTCCAAGGGAGCCTGAGCGCGCGGCGGCTTCTGGGTCATCGGGAAGCAGGGCCGTGATACTGGTTCTGGTTTCCCGGTACCATTCATCGTGGTTTTCATTTAAGTCTCCCATAATAATGACCGGTATAGCAGGATCTTCCTCCCGGAGTTCTTGCAGCCTCCTTACCACGATTCGAGCTGCAGCTCGTCGGAGGAATTCAGTGGCCGTAGTTTCTTTATCTGCTTGTTTTGCTTTCCAATGACACAGCAAAAGCACGAAGGGCTGGTTTTGTACAGAGAGCCGTGCCTCTAGGATTGGCCGGGGCGCGGTTTGCC
>JAISGE010000144.1 GCA_031263265.1 Treponema sp. | reverse complement strand
CCAATTCCGTACCCCGGACTACCTCACTCACCCGCCCACGAATCACCTCACTCATCACCGAAAGCTCCTCACTCATCCGCCGCGATGCATCCGCCTCAGCCTTGATCTCCTCAGCTTCCTTCTTCACCTCTTCCGTTATCCCTTGCATATTCTTCAAACTCTCCAATACCCGCACCGAACGCACCGCTTGTTCCCCTATGGCCGCCTTCATCTTCCCAATAAGCTCATTACTCCCCTGAATCAACTCATTCGTTTGCTTATATGCCGTCTCTATCCGGCTCGATACCTCGGCAATCTCGTCTATGCGTTGCTTTATCTGGCTCAACGTGCCACTTGAACTCTTGGCCTGACTCGTGGAGGTCTCCGCAAGTTTCCGAATCTCCCCAGCCACCACCGCAAAACCCCTCCCTAATTCCCCGGCATGAGCCGCCTCTATCGCCGCATTCATCGCCAGCAAGTTCGTCTCTTCCGCCACATTCCCTATCACCTTGTTTATCTCCACCAGGTTCTCCGAGTCTGCTCCTATCTGATTGACCGCATGGGTTGACTGGGCTATCTTTTCATGTTCAAGCTTTGAACTCTCCACAAGCCGCTGAATATGACTGTTTAAGCGGGTGATCTGCTCTTCGATAAGCTGATTATGGCTAATCATCCCTTCTATGGCCGTGGCTGATGCCCGTATCTGGGCTGCTTGTTCCTGTATCAAGGTATTGAGGGACACGATCTTATCGTCGATATGGGATACCGTCTTACCGACCATACCGGATTCTTCTTTGACCCGCTTATCCACATCGTGGATGGCGTGTACGATTTCTGCGGCTGCTTCGGAGGATTGATCGATTACGAGTTTGAGTTCGGTTCCTTGGGTACGCATTCGTTCAAAAGAACCGGAGATATTTTTGACCAGTATGGAGATATGTTCATTGATGGCGTTAAAGCCTTGAGAAAGTCCTGAAGCCTCGGCGGTTCCATAATCCGGGAGGGTACCGGAGAAGTCGCCCTGGGCAATCACTGAGGAATAGGACTGGAGGTAGCGCAGGGGTTTGACGATGACCCGGGTGAAAAGCAAGGACACCAAAGCGGCAATAACAAAAAGGATGATGCCCACGATGAGAATCAGCAAGAGAATATGGTTAGCCTCGGTAAAAATGATCTGGGTGGGGAGGATGGAAACTAGGCGCCAGCCTGCCTCTAGTATGAGGGAAGAAGCGATGAACACCTCCTTATCCATCATGGAGAAGGAAGAGGTAGATAAGACAGAGCTCCGGTAACGTTCCAGTCCTGATTCGGTAAAGAAGTCCTTGGTCATTACTGCCTGTTCATCAGGGTTAGTAATGAACTGGCCGGTTTGGGTAATCAAGAAGGTATGCTGTCCGGGTAGAAAGGGATTGGCATTAAGCATGGTTCCCAGGGTTGCGATAGATACATTTTCTGAAACCACCCCCAGGTCCCGGTGGTCTGTATCAAACACCGTTCTCGCCATAGCAAAAATAAGCTCCCCGGTGGCGGCATCAATATAGGGTAAGGTAAAAGCGACCTGACCTTGGGCTTTCTTGGCATCCTGAAACCAGGAACGTTCAAGGTTATTCCAGTCCTGATTGGGAATCCAACGATTACTTGCCGCGCAAAAGCCGCCTGGATCGTTCCAACGAAGGTTATTGGTGGCATAGATCATCATCACGTTATTCAGAGTTGCCTGCATTTCGTCAAAATACCTGCTCAGGCTGTCTCTATCGACCGTTGATTCCCGCATATAGGGGACTGCGCCGATAACCGTATGTTCCAGGAGGCTAATATGAGAGGCAATGATAGCCCCGATCCGGTCGCTTAGATGGGCGATATTTTCCTTGGTCATTTGTTCCATTTGGGTATAAGAAAAGCGGCGAAAATTAATAAAGAAGAACAGAGACAAGGTGAGGGTGATTACCATGATGATGGCCAAACAAAACGACGTAAACAGCAAAGCAAAAGATGGTTTTTTACGTTTCATCAAGAACCTCCTTTAGTTCTTTTATAGGGGGTAAACCATGTCAAGGTCTTGACATACTGGCTTCTCATTGCATAATTGCATACCCTAATATATAGTAAGGTACACGGAAAATGCGTGTTATAAAAGGAGGCAATGAGAGCCTATGAAAAAAGATCTACGGATCGCTATATCAGGAAAAAGTGGCTGCGGCAATACCACGGTAAGCAAGTTAGTGGCCGAATCCTTGGGCCTGCGGTTTATCAACCTTACCTTCAGGAATTTGGCTCAGGAAATGGGTAAGAATCTGGCGGATATCCTTGCCTTAGCATCTAAGGATGATGCTTGGGATAAAGAACTCGACCGGCGGCAGGTGGACTTGGCCCGGAAAGAGGGGGGATGTGTGCTGGGTTCCCGGCTGGCTATCTGGATGCTGCATGAAGCGGATCTCAAGGTATACCTTAAAGCCCGCAGTGAGACCCGGGCAGGGCGTATCGTAAAACGGGAGGGTGGCACCTTAGCCGAGATAACTGCATTTACCGAAGAGCGGGATCGTCAGGATCGGGAACGGTATCTCCGGATCTACGATATTGACAACGATGCATATACCTTTGCGGATATGATCATCGACACCGATGACCTTGACCCCCTAGCAATTGCCCAGCGTATTATCCGGCAGGCGGAGCAGCAAGAATCTTGACAAAACAGCGTGTTCACCCAGCCTTAGCAGAAACCTATAAAACGTTCAAGGAAAGCATCTATGCCCATTACGCAAGTGCAGGACGGGTCTTTCCCTGGCGGGAATCAACCAGTCCCTGGGGGGTCTTGGTTTCTGAATTCATGCTGCAACAAACCCAAACAGAACGGGTGGTATCCTACTGGGAACGGTGGATGTATCTATGGCCAACGCCGCAAAAACTGAACAAGGCATCTCTTGAGGATGCCCTGCGGGAATGGAGCGGCCTTGGGTATAACCGCCGTTGCCGGTATGTGAAGGAATGTGCCCGGATCATTACCGAAGATCATAGGGGAATCGTACCCCAAACCCCAGAGGAACTCCTCCCCCTTCCGGGGATTGGGGCGTACACTGCCGGGGCCATCGCGTGTTTTGCCTATAATTACCCCGGGGTTTTCATCGAGACTAATATCCGTTCCGCAGTGATTCATTTCTTTTTTCAAGAGCGGGAAGACATAAAAGACGCGGAAATAATCCCTATCCTTGAGGCAAGCCTGGACCGGGAAAACCCCCGCAAGTGGTATTGGGCGCTCATGGATTACGGTGCGGCATTAAAGAAAGTAACCCTCAATCCCAACAGAAAGAGCGCGCATTATACCAAGCAGTCGCCTTTTGCAGGTTCTTTCCGGCAGCGGCGGGGGGCGGTGCTCCGCTCCCTCCTTTCCCAAGGTCCAGCCGGGATCCCAGAATTGGGTGAGCGCACTGGTATACAATCGAGCGACCTTTACGAAGCCCTGAAAGCCCTGGCAAAAGAGTCTATGGTAGCCGAGGAAGAAGGGATATACCGGATCAGTGAAGGCTGACCAAAGACTTTTCCCCACAGCCCTTAAGGGGCAGGCGTTCAGTCTATAACGGTTACTTTATAGGCCCGGTATCGAGGGGCGCCGTCCCGTTTGCTTCGTTCCGTATCTTCTTCGCATAGATACTTGACTTTCATGCCCACCTCTAATTCATCAAAATCCCTATTAGTAACGCTGTCATAATAGAAAAATACATTGTTTATCTTTTCATCCTTGATGAACCCAAATCCGTTTTTGATACTGAATATGATTGATATCAAACAAGTATCTTGCCCTGAGGTACTTGGTGGTAGAGGAATCGTATTGTCTAAGTTTTCCCCATCACTTTCTTTCTTTTCTTTGACAAAAAGACCGTTGATCATATCTATGGGGATTTGTCTGTTTATCCGGTCATGCATCAGTACCGGATAGAACACTTCATCTAATAACTGCCGGGATGTTTTTGTTTCAGCCAATGCGCCGTTTTCATTGTAATAGCTATAATCCCAGCAGATAAGCATTACCCTGGTTCCGAGGGTATTTAATTTTCTAACCAGGGGTACATAATCGCCATCGCCGGCCACCAGTACAAGAATATCAAACCGTTTATAGATTGCCAATTCATACGCTTCCAAAGCAAGCCATACATCTATGCCCTTTTCCTGCCAGATATTGTGTTCCCCGTACCGCAAGGGAAGGTAATGGGTAACGATATTTTCACGCATTAAAATATCTTCAAATACCCGTTCACTCTGTACTTTTTCCCCCATATCTTTTGCGGAAGAACGGCCTCGGAAGTAATGAGCATCGATTACCTGGCAATGACGCAGATCATCTATGTTCTTGATGGACGCTATTTCGCTGCGGATAAAATCATGCAAACCGGAAATACTGATCCTGGATTTTCTTTTGTGTTCATACTTGTAATAATTACTTACTTTATAAAAATAGTAACCGTCATAAAATATGCCAATACGGATTAGGTCTTGTATATGATTATGCATACGTGTGTTGCCTCATGGGACATCCCTTAGATTTAATTGATATACGCTCGGGAATCATGCTTGAATCCTGCGATTTAGTTTCTTTAATAGTATAATAAATCGGTCTGCTGTGCTACACCTTTTTATTTTTGCGGGAGTTTGGCAGGTAATACCCTCATACTTCGTAGAGTTCCCGGGCAATGGGCATACGCCGGCCCATGCCAAATGCCCGCTTGGATACCTTCAGCACCGGCGGCGCCTGGCGGCGTTTAAATTCCGCCCTGGCTACGGTCTTGATGATCCGCCCGCTCAGTTCTCCATCATATCCCCGTTCCATGATCTCATCCTTGGATAGATTTTCAAAGAGATAGAGCTTCAGAATGGCATCTAAGGTCTCGTAAGGGGGAAGGCTATCCTCGTCTTTTTGGTTGAATCGAAGCTCCGCGGAAGGGGGCTTGGTGAGTATCGCCTCAGGAATAATTTCCCTGCCCTGAGCAGTCAGGGCCTTTTCATTGATACGCTGGCATAGGGCAAAGACCTCGGTCTTGAACAGGTCGCCGATAGGCCCCAAGGCTCCATCCATATCCCCGTACAAGGTACAATACCCCATGGCAAGTTCACTCTTGTTGCCTGTGGTAAGGAGCATGGAATCGAATTTATTGGAAAATCCCATGAGTAGCGTACCTCGGATCCGAGCCTGAAGGTTTTCCTCAGCCACGTCAAAGGGCCGCTGTTCAAAAACCTCATCCAGGGTTGCCAAAAAACTGGTATATACCGGTTCAATCGGCAGGACCACCAAGCGGCAGCCTAAGCGTTCAGCCAGTTCCGCGGCGTCGTTCTTAGAACCCTGGGAAGAAAACCGGGAAGGCATACTGAAACAGACCACCTTGTCCTTACCCAGAGCCTGTACCGCTAAATACGCCACCAGCGCAGAATCAATACCCCCGGAAAGACCCAGATGGGCCTTGGTAAAACCGCATTTATGCATATAGTCCCGGATACCCATAACCAGGGCAGTTTCCAGAACATCCAGTTCCTGCCGAGTCAAGCCCACCTTAAAGGGATCCCGCTCCCCATCCGTCGTTTCCGGCGCATGAAACACCCCAGGACCCGTCGTATCCCAGGTAAGCAGATCCTCCTCAAAAGCCCGTGCACTGAGCCTCAGGGGATCCTGCGCTGGTCCGGGTCCATCCATCAGGGGAGCAACGATAAAAGAACGGCCATCAAAGATGATCGAATCATTAGCTCCCACCGCGTTGATATAGACCAGAGGCATATTTCCCCGGAGACTGATGCGTTCTGCCAAAGCCCGGCGAACCTTGAGTTTTCCCGCGATATAGGGTGAAGCCGAAGGCACGCAAAGCAGGCTGATACCCTGGTTAAGCAGTTCCCGGACCGGATCCCTCAGATAGTTGGTCCCCGGAATATCGGTTTCCCGCCATACATCTTCACAGATTGCCACCCCGATACGCTCCCCTTTCCATTCAAAGACCGGCCAATGCTGGGCGCTTTCAAAGTTACGGGCCTCATCAAACACATCATAGGTGGGAAGCAAGGTCTTGATCTGCTCAAGAACCAATTTCCCGTTGAGCAATATGCCATAGACATTCACCAAAGACTTGCCCCGGCCATAGGGATTGCGGTTTACAAAACCCACTCCCACGGCAATACCTTCTGGAAGTTCCCGCTGCAGGATATGCACGGTTCGTATGTTCATTTCAACAAACCGATCCTGATCCAGCAGATCCATGGGGGGATACCCACAGATCGCCAGTTCAGGAAAGAGCACTAGGTCTGAGCACTGTTCTGTTTGGGCTTTTCGGGTAAAGGCTACTATTTTTTCCCGGTTACTGGTAAAACCACCGATGGTAGCATTAATCTGGGCTATGGTTATACGCATAATATCTTATAATAGCACAAAAGGGTTTTATGGTAAACATACCGTGAGGGCGATGCAAGGCAGCGTGAAAAGCTTCATACTGCATATATCTATCGGCGGGTATTATTTAAACCGGATAACCATGATATGGAGAGGTTTATAAAACCTACCCCCACCTTGAAGGCTCCAGCCTATGCGGAACACAAAACGCAAAGGCTGGAACTCAGGCTTATTCCTCTGGAATCACCTCGGGAGGGATGGGGTTTTGGTAACTTTCCCCGATGAGACGTTGCTGGTGTTCGACCTTGGCGGCTTCCACCAAGTCCGGTTTTTTCAACAGGTCCAAGCTGGTCAGGGCAATCACCTTAGCAGCCTGGATAAGACCCTTGTGGATGAGGGAAGACTGGCCGCAGGCGACATGTTGCCACGAATGGGACACCGTACCTGCAGGATAACAGGCGATGGTTACTTGAGCAGTAGGGGCGTGCCAACTGGCATCCCCCACATCGGTGGAACCCGGCAGTACTTGTCCACTCATACTATAGGGGGCGATGTCGCTAATGATGGGCTTTGCCGCGATTTCCGCAATTCGCTCTGGCGTTTCTCCTGGAAAGAGACTCGCGACTTTGGCGGGAATTCTTGCCCGGCTCATGTCATCAAGGCCATTGATGTATTGCCTTGCGAAGGCTAGTTCCTCAGGGGTGTAGGTATTAGGCCCCACCGCCACGAGGTTGGCGTACATGGCCTTGCCCAGAGCGTCGTTTACCAGGTATTCGGCACAGGAACTATCCCATTTTATTTCCATGGAGGTCCCGGTCATCAGCGCAGCACCTCGGGCGATATCCACGACCCGCTCGTATATTTCCCTGACCTGGGAACTTTTGGGCGCCCGGATAAAATAGAGCAGCTCCGCAGATGCCTGCACCACATTAGGGGCGCCGCCGCCGACATCGGTGTAGGCATAGTGGATCCGTGATTCCTGGATGGTATGTTCCCGCAGGTAATTAACCCCTATGTTCATCAGTTCCGCTGCATCCAGGGCGCTCCTGCCGTATTCAGGGGCAGCAGCAGCATGGGCACTTGTTCCCTTAAAGCGGAAATAGATCTGATAGTTGGCGAGACTGCTCACCCCCCAAATCGCCGTTTCTGTCATGGGATGCCAGGTGAGAACCGCATCGAGATCGTTAAAAAGCCCGGCCCGGGCAATAAAGGACTTGCCGGAACCGCTTTCCTCTGCAGGACAGCCGTAATACTGAATGGTACCGGGAAGACCAGTTTCCTTCATATAATCCTTGATACCCACTGCCCCGGCCAAAGCCCCTGCTCCCAGCGCATTATGGCCGCAGCCATGTCCTGGGGCACCGTGATTCAGAACCCTTTTCTCGGTAATCCCCGCTACCTGGCTCATAGTCGGGAGCGCGTCGTATTCTCCCAAAATACCGATCCAAGGCTCCCCGGAGCCATAGGTAGCCACAAAGGCATGGGCCATGCCCGCGATCCCCCGTTTGATCTGAAATCCTTCCTGTTCCAGAACAGCACAAAGCGCGTCCGCGGACTGCTTCAGGCCAAAACGGATTTCGGCATATTTCCAAATCTGGTCGCTTAGATTGGTGAATATGCTGCTTTTCGCTTCGATTAAATCAATAATGCGTTGCTTATCTCCCATTATAACTTCTCCCCTGGTAATAATACCTTGATATGTCCTTTATTGTAGAGCAGTTTAGTACCGAAGTAGGTTACCGGCAATAAGATGAGGATGATTATCCCCTGATAGAGTGCCCATAGCGTGGGATTCTTCAGTACGTGATGAATAATAAGATAGATAATTATCACCAAAAGTACCGAAGGAATCGCACCTTTCATCCGTCCACGGGTTTGAATACCGCCACCGATATTATTGCCTATCGAATTGAGAGTCAGCGATCCAAAGAGGGCAGGAACGATATAACTTGCGGCGGTCCGCACCTCGGGTAGGGTTAATATTGGCCGCAGCGGCAGCATCAACAGCACCCCGAGGAAGATAATCAGCAGAGTGGAGAAGGTGGAAACACTCACGGCGATGGAGGTAACGATATCCGCGTCTTCAGTACCGTTTTCCACATCTAACAACGCGAGGGCATTATTGGCCACCGGTAACTTGAGGTTCATGACATTACCGGTGATTAGAGTCAGATAGATGGAGCTACCGAAAACCGGTGTATAGGCTATAACCTCAGAGATAGCCGTGGGAACAAACAGAAATAACAACCCGGCTGCGGTAACGATTACCGTAATAAAATCGGGCATGGCATCAAAATATATCCCCGCAATCGTGGGAATCCCCAGCATGATCAAGATGGCACTCACCGACCCAATTCGTCCAAGACGGTGCATAGAATCGATATGGGCCTTCCCGGCCTTATCAAGATGACTTACATCTTGTGTTTTTTTATCAGCCATTTATTCTTCCTTACACATTGAGCAGTTTAGTCCAGAGGACTGCGGAAGCCATTGCTAGCAACATACTGAAAGCAAGTACAAAACTTCTAAACCAGTTCGCTTTTGTCTTACTGATGATTACATTTAGAATTACCGTAATCCCAGCACTTGTGACGAGGCATAGTAATTTTACCAAACCGGTTTTACTGTAATCAAGAAACATGGGAACCACAAAAACTATCAGGATGACCAGAAAGAAAACGCTTGCGCCCAAAGCCCCCCAACGTTTATCTCCGGTTTTTATCTTCATGGCACCCATTTGGATGGGCTTGGAGATGAAGGGTGCGGTACAGAGTCCACCAATGATACCGATAGACATGACATACATGACGAGCACAAAATCCTTGACCGTGGCAGTGTTCACGTCAACCCCTCCGGCCTTCAGTGCCATATCTGCAGCCATAGTTTCATAGGTTACCGAACCGACCACAGAAAGCCGCCACCAGGGCCACGGAATCCCCAGCATAGTAGCCAAGGAAAAAAAGCCGATCACAATAGCCAGGGCTGGGATAATGGTAGCAGCCACTGATGCTTTTACTACGGTCATTAATTTTTCCTGGGAAAGTCCTTTCTGGAGCCCCCGTTTCCATGATTTCCACATGGAAATAATGGAAAGCCCCACCACAAAGAGAATACCAATAGACACCAGAGCGTAGATAAGCCAGTGTCCAGCAGCATCGTAAAAACTCATAAGCACCTCCAAAATAATATATAAAAATATATACCCCGCTGAAGAGATACTAAAAAAGTATAATTCTCAAAAACTGCGGTGTCAACAAAACTTTTACTTTATTAAAAAAATAATCTTCAAAAAAAGATTAATCTTCCAAGAACCCTGCCTCACCATAATCATTGAGCTATGCTCAAATGCTCTGGATAACTTCTAGGTTCGGTTAGATTTTTTGTTTTCAGACAATTTATCAAAACAAAAACCAATTTAACCATAGATTATCCTATAACAATGCTATAAAAAGACGAGAATGATTCAAAAAGACCTGCTTAGTTTTTTAGGCGCAACTCAGAAAAATAAACTTGCTGCTAAAACCTGAAAATTTTGCTTGTTCTTTCACGTTATTTTAAAAAAACAAAAAAATGTGAAAATTTGCTTGAATTGAACTATATCAATAACTATATTTGTTATATAACAATTTGAGCAGGGAACTTATGGAGAAGAAAAAATTAATTCTGGGGGTCATCGGCGCTGATGTTCACGCGGTGGGAAACAAGATTCTCTACCATGCCTTTACCGGCGCTGGTTTTGAGGTGACTAACCTAGGGGTCATGGTTTCCCAAGAGGAATACATTGAGGCAGCCATCGAAACCGCAGCGGACGTGATTCTTGTGTCCTCCCTTTATGGCCACGGAGAACTGGACTGTCGAGGTTTTCGGGATAAATGCGATGAGGCGGGGCTTAAGGGCATCCTCCTCTATATAGGAGGTAATGTGGTAGTGGGAAAGCAAGACTTTGAGGATGTGGAAAAACGCTTCAAGGCTATGGGCTTTGATCGGGTCTTTCCTCCGGGAACATCCCCGGAAACGGCTATCGCTATGCTCCGGGAAGATTTGCATATTAAAGATAGCAACGACTAATGGAAGCGGTATTACTCATCGACTTCGGCAGTACCAACACCAAGGTTACTGCGGTTGATCCCATAGGGGAACAACTCCTGGGGACTGCTGTGGCCTTCACTACGGTAAATACTGATATTGGTGAAGGATTGGCCGAGGCACTTACTAAACTCGAAAAACAAACCGGTCCCCTCCATTTCCTTAAACGCTATGCCTGCAGCAGCGCTGCCGGCGGCCTGCGAATGGTGGCAAGCGGCCTTGTACCTTCTCTCACCGCGGAAGCAGCCCGGCTCGCCTCTCTTGGAGCCGGAGCCAAGGTGGTGAAGGTCTTTTCTTATGAGCTTACTGATGAGGATATTGTCGAAATCGCTGCCCTGAAACCGGACATCTTTCTCCTTTCTGGAGGAGTGGATGGGGGTAATAAGGACTGCATCCTCCATAACGCGCGGATGCTGGCGACCTTGCGAGTAGATGCGGCTTCGGGTGTGGATAGGGGGCCCTTCCCCATCTTGCTGGCGGGAAACCGGGCCGCTATGGCGGCATGTGAAACAATCCTCACCGGTTGGGAGGTGATCCGTTGTCCCAATGTCTTGCCCCGGCTGGGGAAACTCAACATCGAACCGGTACAAACCCAAATCCGAGACTTATTCTTGCGTCGGATTATCCATGCCAAGGGCCTCTCCCGGGAACAAGCGCTTATATCGGGGATCCTGATGCCTACTCCGGCGGCGGTAAAACGGGGCATAGAACTCCTTGCAGAGGGCATTCCGGTGGCGTGGGGTCCCAGCCAGGGAGGGATTGGAGAACTGGTTGCGGTGGATCTGGGGGGTGCCACCACCGATGTCTATTCCGTGGCCAAGGGATTTCCCCAAGCAGGAGAAGTGATCCTCAAGGGCCTCCCCGAACCCTTATCCAAGCGGACCGTAGAGGGAGATATTGGGATGCGCTACAGTGCCGCCGGAGTTTTAGAGGCAGCGGGGCTTGGTCGGCTTATGGAGCTTTCGGGGCTGGCTGAGGATGGGGTAATTGCCGGGACGGTTAGACTCAGCGCCCACCCTGATGACCTGCCTTCTACGACTGAGGAGGAACGCCTTGATTTTGCCCTGGCCGCGGCAGCGGTGGAGACTGCGGTCAGCCGCCACGCGGGAACCCTCGAAGAAATCTACACCCCCACAGGGCTTGTCCTGGTCCAGAGCGGTAAGGACTTGCGGGGGGTAACCAACCTCGTCCTCACGGGCGGGGCGTTGATCCAAAACCCCCGGATAGGGGAAATCGCTGCCCAGGCCCGGTATAACCCTGCTCATCCCGAATCCCTCCGCCCGGGGGGGGAACGAGTCTTCATCGATCGGCGTTATATCCTCGCCGCCATGGGGCTTTTGGCAGAAGCATATCCCGAAGCGGCCCTGGCAATCATGAAAAAGGAGATCAAGGAATATGGAACTGAAAAATAAACTGATTCCCCAAGAGGAATTTTACAAAATCAGAAAAGAGGTTTTAGCCCAATGGCCCACCGGAAAGGATGTGGACCTGGATGAGGGCTTTGCCTATCATCAGAATCTCCCTGAGGGGAAGATATTCTCTAAGAAACTCCTCAAAGCCAAGGCCACAGGAAACACCCTGATCCAGCCTCGGGCAGGGGTTGCTCTTATTCCCGAGCATATCAAATTGCTTACGTACCTCCAAGATAAGGGAGAGGCTGACCTCTTGCCCACTACCATCGACAGTTATACCAGGCAGAACCGGTTCCAGAAAGCAGAAGAGGGGATCGAGGAGTCGATCAAGTTACAAAAATCAATGCTCAACGGTTTTCCCGCGGTAAACCACGGGGTTTTGGGGTGTCGGCAGATCATCGACGCACTGAACGTTCCGGTCCAGGTACGGCATGGCACCCCCGACGCCCGGCTCCTCACTGAGATCGCCTACGCGGGGGGCTTTACGAGCTATGAGGGAGGGGGTATTTCCTATAATATCCCCTATGCAAAAAATGCGGACCTGGAAAAAACTATTTTGGACTGGCAGTACGCCGACAGGCTCACGGGGATATATGAAGAGGCAGGAATTTCCATCAACCGGGAACCCTTCGGCCCCCTCACAGGAACCTTGGTTCCCCCCTGTATTTCCCACGCGGTGGCAATTATCGAGAGTCTCCTTGCAGCGGAACAGGGGGTGAAGAACATCACCGTGGGTTACGGCCAGTGCGGTAACCTTTTACAGGACGTGGCCGCTCTCCAGACCTTACAAAGCCTCACCGACGAATATCTAAGACAGCAGGGGCATGGGAATGTAGAGGTAACCACCGTACTGCATCAATGGATGGGAGGCTTTCCTCAGGACGAAGCTAAGGCTTTTTCGGTGATTTCCTGGGGTAGTACCGTGGCTGCCCTGGCCCATGCCACTAAGGTGATTGTCAAGACCCCCCATGAGGCCTTGGGAATTCCCACTATGGAGGCTAATGCTCAAGGCCTGCGCTGTACCCGGCAGATCATTACCATGTTGGGGGAGCAGACTGTGGACACCAATTCCCTCATGGATGAGAAGGTGATCATCGCTGCAGAAACCCGGTGCATTATGGACAAGGTTTTTGAGCTGGGCGGAGGGGATGTTGCGAAGGGTGCGGTAAGGGCTTTCCAGGCGGGAGTACTGGATGTCCCCTTCGCGCCGAGCCGCTTTAACGCCGGCAAGGTGCTCCCTGCACGGGACAACCAGGGGGCCATCCGGCTTTTTGATCCTGGCGCCCTACCCCTCACTACAGAACTCAGGGAATTTCACAAACAGAAGATGGCTGCCCGGGCCAAATATGAAAAACGGGAGCCCTCTTTTCAGATGGTTATCGACGATGTGTATGCCATTAGTAAGGGGCGGCTGGTGGGGAGACCCAATTAAGCCAATAGAGCCGGTTTCAAAACACGATTAAGGAAAAATTGGTTTTGGAATCGACTCAAGGAGATATATATGAAAATTGTTAAGGCGATTTGTTCGGCAGGAAGAACAGGGTTCTTTTTTGACGATCAGCGGGCTATCAAGCAGGGCGCGGTAGCGGACGGAGCGAGTTACTCTGGAGTACCGGTAACGCCGGGGTTTCAGGCGGTAAGGCAAGCAGGGGAATCCATCTCGGTGATGCTGGTATTGGAGAACGGGCAGGTGGCCCTGGGGGACTGCGCGGCAGTGCAGTATTCCGGTGCCGGGGGGCGGGACCCCCTGTTTTTAGCTCGGGACTTTATACCGGTTATCGAAAAGGAGATCTTTCCTGTTCTGGTGGGAAAAGATATAACGAATTTCCGGCAAATGGCCGGTGAACTTGAGGGGATGAAGATTGGGGGAAAGCGGCTCCACACCGCCATTCGTTACGGAGTATCCCAGGCCCTCCTTGATGGAGTAGCAAAATCCCGGAAAGAAATGATGTGCGAGACCGTAGCCCGGGAATACGGCCTCACGGTGTTGCCCAAACCAGTCCCCATTTTCACCCAAAGTGGAGACACTCGGTACGACAACACCGACAAGATGATCATCAAGGGTGCTCAGGTCCTGCCCCATGGGCTTATCAATAACGTAAAGACCAAACTAGGGGAACGAGGGGAACTCCTGCGGGAATATGTATCCTGGCTTAAGAAGCGGATTCTCGCGCTGCGGATACAGGACTCCTATTTTCCGGTACTGCACTTGGATGTATACGGTACCATTGGCCAGGTTTTTGGGAACGACAACTACCGTGCTATGGCGGATTACCTGGAGGTTCTGGCGGAGACGGCTCGGCCTTTCAAACTGCGGATCGAGGGTCCCATGGACACGGAAGACCGGGAAAAGCAGATGGTGGCCCTGGCGGCCCTCACAAAGCTTGTGGACGAGCGGAAGATCCCAGTAGAAATCGTGGCCGATGAATGGTGTAACACCCTGGAGGATATTAAATACTTTGCTGATAACCGGGCAGGCCACATGGTGCAGATCAAAACCCCAGACTTAGGGGGGATCGGCAACATCGTGGAGGCGGTGCTTTACTGCAAGGAAAAAGGTACGGGTGCTTACCAGGGGGGAACCTGCAATGAAACCGACCGTTCCGCCCAGGTCTGCGTCCACTTGGCTATGGCTACCCGGCCGGATCAGATCCTCGCCAAGCCCGGTATGGGTGTGGATGAGGGCTACATGATTGTCTATAACGAGATGCAGCGGATCATTGCGCTGATCAATGCACGATAATATTTAGGAGAAAATAATGACACCAAAAGAAGAATTCCGTATTCTTTCCACCACGGCAATTTTGGGATACGGATTTCCCCGGACATCCTTTGAGGCAGGAATGGCTCGCAAGCCCCATCTTATCGCCGTGGATGCTGGTTCTACTGATCCTGGCCCCTACTATCTGGGTGCGGGCGTATCTTTTACCGACCGAGGAGCGGTTAAGCGGGACTTGGAGATCATGCTCAAGGCAGGAATCTCCCATAAGATCCCCGTGGTGATAGGTACTGCCGGAGGTTCCGGGGCAGAACCCCATCTAGCCTGGTGCCGGGAAATCATTGAAGAAATAGCCCGGGAACAGAAGCTCCGGTTTACCATGACCATTATCCATGCTGAGTTGTCCAAGGATTTTATCAGGGATGAGTTCAAAAAGGGGAAGATCACGCCCCTGGAACCAGCCCCGGCACTTGTAGAGGAAGAGATCAACGCCACGAGCCATATCGTAGCTCAGATGGGTCTTGAGCCTTTCCTCGCGGCTCTGGATGACCATCCCGACGTGATCCTTGCAGGCCGCACCTACGACCCAGTCTGTTTTGCCGCGCTTCCCATCAAGGAGGGTTACGACCGAGCCCTCTCTCTGCACCTGGGGAAGATCCTGGAATGTGCATCCATCTGCGCTAGTCCAGGCAGTGGTTCGGATTGCATGTTCGGCTATATCGGGAAAGACTACTTCCGGGTGGAACCCCTCAACCCTGCCCGGAAGTGTACCACCCTTTCGGTGGCGGCCCATACCCTCTATGAAAAAACCAACCCCTATATTCTCCCGGGGCCTGGGGGGCATCTTGACCTCCATGAAACCCAATTTGAGCAGGAGACCGAGAACATCGTCCGGGTACGGGGAACCCGTTTTATCCCTGGCGTAACAAACACTGTGAAACTTGAGGGGGCCAAGCCCATTGGTTTCCGTACGGTATCCATTGCCGGTGCCCGGGATCCTATTATGATCGCGGAGATCGACCGGATCATCCGTGGGGTAAAGGAACGAGTGGCGGATAATTTCCAGGGAACCCTGGAAAATTACCATCTCCGGTTCAACATTTACGGCCGGGACGGAGTAATGGGAAACCTGGAACCCCATCCTGGCACTGCTGGAGTGCATGAATTGGGGATCATCATTGAGGCTATCGCCCCAACTCAGGGTCAGGCAGACACCATCTGCGCCTTTACCCGGTCCACCATGCTCCACTACGGTTACGAGGGCCGGCGGTCCACCGCAGGGAACCTTGCCTTTCCCTATTCTCCCAGCGACTTCCATGCAGGAGAGGTCTATGTCTTTAGCATTTACCACCTCCTTGCGACGGAGGATCCTGCTGCGCTCTTCCCCCGGGAAACGGTGCGGCTCTAATAGCTCTCATATAAGGAGGAACTGATGAAAACAAAACTAAGCGCCATCACCGATATTGTTCGGAGTAAAAATTCCGGTCCATACGAGTTGACCATGGATATCATGTTTTCCAACTTTGATTGGTACCGGAAGGTCTGCGCCGCTAAGGCGATAAATGAAAAACTCGTCTGCAGCTTGTATAAAATCAAGCGCGAGGAGATCGTCAATATCATCGAATTTGATCCGGCCAAGGCCATCAAGATAACCATTAAGCGGCCCCTTTGTTCTGGAGACCCCGGAGAGACCGACGTATACGGCGCCCAGCAGCATGCACCCTTGCTGGACCTGGAATTTGACTTGTAGGAGGAAGCCATGCCTTATGCAGACTTGGCGCAAAAGAGCCATCTTTACTCGGTGTTTTTTGCGCCTCGGGGTTTTGAACGCATAGCGAATTTAGGAATGCAGATCGCCCAGCAGTATTTGAGCCCCTTTGACAATCTCATAGGTCTGGTGGGCATGGCGGGTTCAGGGAAAAGCATATTGCTCAAGGGAATGTTCCCGGGGCTTGAGTTGACGAACGATGACAATGGGGTGAACGTGCGGCCTCTGCCCCTTCTGGATGTGGGAGAGCATGTAACAGGGTTTTACAGCGCCCACACCTACCATTTGGACATCAAGTTCGAGGCAGCCTTTACCCAGATGCATACCTTGGCCGAGGCTATCTTGGAGGCGGTTAACCTGGGAAAACGGGTCGTGGTGGAACATTTCGACCTCATCTATCCTATCCTGGGTAGAAACGCCCAGCTGCTCATCGGCGTTGGCGAGGAGGTGATCATCACCCGCCCAACCCTGTTCGGGCCTGAACCCCAGGATATTGCGGACATTGTCTTTAAGTCCCTCCCCTTCCGCCGGATGATCCATAGTGCTGAGGACCTCTGTGAGTATGTGATGCAAAAACACGGTTTGACCGAACCTTTCCTTCATTCCGATGTGCGCCGTGGCTTCGTCTTCAGCTTCCAGAATAAACCGGAACTGTCCGTGAGCCTGGACGAATTAGAACAGGAGGTCAACAACATGATAGCCCAGGACATCCCCATTTCTTTCAAAGATGATACGCATATCTGCATTGGGGAGGAGTTGTGGCTTTGCCATGGCCCCCGGATGCATGTCCGCAGTACTGGGGAAATCAAAAAGTTCACCCTAAACAAGGAATATCTCACCGAACCTATCACGGGCCGGTTCCTCCTTGTAGGGGTGGTAGGGGATCAGGGGCAGCAGCGCCTGAGCGATCTCAACAAAATTGGATAACCCTATCCTACGGGAGGAGTATGGTTATGAGGATCATAGATGCAAAGACCATTACCGAAACGGTAAAGCGGCTCTGTGTCGAAGCAAATCAAAAGTTGCCTGAGGATGTGCGACGCCGTATCAGGGAGGCCCGGCTGGGGGAGACCTGGCCTGGCGCACAGGACACGTTAGACAAAATCATCGCCAACTTTGAGCTTGCCGAAAGCCGGAGGGTGCCCATCTGCCAGGACACGGGGATGGCCTGCGTGTTCCTGGAAATAGGCGGAGAGGTTCATGTTGAGGGAGATCTCCGGGAGGCGGTGGATGAAGGGGTTCGGCAGGGATACCGGGAAGGTTTTCTCCGTACTTCGGTTGTTAGCGACCCCCTTAAGCGGGTGAATACCGGAGATAATACCCCTGCTATGGTGTACTTCGACTTTATCCCGGGGGACAAGCTTATCGTTACCGTAGCCCCCAAGGGTTTCGGCAGTGAAAACATGAGCCGGATCCGGATGCTCCGTCCTTCGGATGGGGTGCAGGGAGTTATTGATCTGGTAACCGAGACCGTGGAAGAGGCGGGGCCTAACCCCTGTCCGCCCATTATCGCGGGGATCGGTATCGGCGGTACCTTTGACAAGGCTGCGCTTTTGGCGAAAAAGGCCCTGCTCCGTCCTCTGGGACAGCCCAACCCCGATCCTTTTTATGCGGAACTCGAAAAGAACCTGCTAGAACGGATCAATGCCCTGGGAATCGGTCCCCAAGGTTTCGGAGGCGCGATCACCGCGCTCGGAGTTGCCATTGAAACCATGCCTACCCATATCGCGGGCCTTCCCTGTGCAGTGAACCTCAACTGCCATGTGGCCCGTCATGCTCAGGAGATACTCTGATGAAACACCAGATACATCTACCCTTGACCCGGGAAAAGGCTGCGGCTATTACGGCCGGAGACCAGGTCTATTTTTCGGGGCTTTTGTACACTGCCCGGGATGCAGCGCACAAGCGGCTCATCGCCTTGCTGGATGCAGGTGAAGCCCTCCCTTTTCCCGTGGAAGATGGGGTGATCTACTATGTGGGACCAACCCCGGCCCGACCTGGTCAGGTTATCGGGTCTGCGGGACCTACCACCAGCTATCGTATGGATGCCTATGCTCCCCGGCTTCTCGCCTTAGGATTGCGCGGGATGATAGGCAAAGGAAAACGTTCAGCAGAGGTGGTAGAAGCCATGAAGCAGGCCGGGGCGGTCTATTTCGGGGCCATTGGCGGAGCCGGAGCGCTCATCGCGGACTGTATCAAGGCCGCGGAACTGATTGCCTTTCCTGATCTCGGTCCTGAGGCGGTCCGTCGTCTTACGGTGGAGGACTTTCCCGTAACCGTAGTGATTGACAGCCGAGGGAATAACCTATACCAGTTGGGAAGAACGGCCTATTTATCGCAGCATAAATAGGAACCGTCTTAACTATTAACTTGCCCATTTTCATGTGAGAGTATTACAAGTATGCGTATAGCCATAGCACAGATTAACTCAAGAGTTGGTGGCTTTGAAGATAACACCAGAAAGATCATCGATTTCGCGGCAAAAGCTGCCAGCGAAAAGGTAGACATCGTTTTTTTTCCTGAACTTGTGGTGTGCGGTTATCCACCGATGGATCTCCTCGACCAAGATGCTTTTGTCGAGCATAACATCCGCAGCCTTCGGATCCTACAGCGAGAATTGCCGCTGGGAATTGCCGTGGGTTTGGGTTATGTAAACCGAAACCGCTCAAATTCCGGTAAGTTCCTCATTAATGTATACGGTATTATAAAAGACGGCGCGCTGTTGTTTGAGCAGAGCAAAACCCTGCTTCCCACTTACGACGTCTTTGATGAGGCACGTAACTTTGAACCGGCCAAGGCATGGCCCCATTTTACGTTCATGGGTGAAAAAATTGGCATTGCTATCTGTGAAGATGTCTGGCGCGAAACCGAAACTCCAGGAACAAAGTACCTCGAAGATCCGGTAGGCCGCCTCCTTGACGGTGGTATCAACATCCTTGCCGTTCCATCCGCTTCTCCCTACTATGCAAACAAGATGGCCCAGCGCCTTGCCTTGGCTGAACGCATAAGCCGCCGAGGGGATGTCCCCTTAGTGTATATTAACGCGGTCGGTGCGAATGACTCGATCATCTTTGACGGCCGTAGCTTTATCCTTACTCCCGAAAAACATGGAGCCGTGGTACAGGCTCAGGCGTTTAAGGAAGACCTGGTGGTATGGGAACTAAGCGGGAAAAGGAGTTGGAAAAGCGGAACCGTTATGGAGGGGAAAGGCTTTTCCCAGCAACATGCTCCGCAAGAAGCAAGCCCGCAAAGCGGCGTTGCGGTCAGCGAACTTGATACCATCGAAGATGCCCTGGTCATGGGTATCCGCGAGTACATGCACAAATGTGGGTTTAAGCGTGCACACATCGAATTGTCGGGCGGGATCGACTCTGCCCTGGTAACGTATCTAACGGTACGAGCAGTGGGAAAGGAGCAGGTTACCGCGTTCAGTCTGCCAAGCATGGTTAATGCGCACGATACAAAGGATGCTGCTGCGGTTTTGGCAGAAAATTTGGGCTGTCGCTATGAAACACTGTCTATCGCGGGGGCCTATAGCGCACTTATGCTTGAACTCGACCGAATCTTTGAAGGAAAACCCTGCAATGTAGCTGAGGAGAACCTGCAAGCCCGGATATGCGGCTGTCTGATGATGGCTTTTTCCAATAAATTCGACTCGTTGTTGATGAATACAGGCAATAAAAGCGAGCTGGCCATGGGGTGCTATACCTTGTACGGGAACATGAACGGCGCCATAGCGCCGATTGGCGACCTGTTCAAGACAGAAGTCTTCGCATTGTGCCGCCGTATCAACGAAAAAACAGGGAGCGCCCTCATTCCCGAGGCGATTTTGACCCACGATCCTTCCGCGCAGTTTCATCACGACCAGCAAGATCAGGATTCACTTCCACCTTACGATATCCTGGATGCCATCTTAAAGCTGTATCTGTTTGAGAATCGCTCGGCAGATGAAATCGCCGCGCAGGGTTATGAACGAAACCTTGCCTCATGGATTATCAAGACCTGTGCCCGTGCCGAGTTCAAACGGAGACAGGCCCCGCCGGTCTTGAAGGTGTCCCCTCGTGCGTTTGGTATGGGACGTCGTTTGCCCATTGCCCGGGACGTGTACGAGGCATAACACTTTAAAAAACCTAGGAAGAAAGCCCTTGGGAGAAAACCCTCACGTCTTTGCATAACAAATAAGGAGGATAAGGTGTTTTGCCCAAGGGTAAATAAGGGAAAAACGGGATTTTCCAGGGATTAGGGAACGCTAGGTATTTCTGGAAACCCGCCTTCTGCAATCAAAGCCAATAATCGGTTTTTCACTGCTCTTGACACCTACCGCTTGAATACAGAATCATTTATTATGCATATACCGATAGATACCGCAAGTAAGCTTCCTATTTACCGACAAATTATGAACAAAATCGCCAACGATATTGCCCTGGGGGTTCTGCCTCCAGGATACCGGTTGCCTACGGTACGGGCACTCGCTGGTGAGAACAGCATATCCCACGGTACTATCAAACATGGTTATGATATGCTGGAACAAGAAGGGCTGGTTAAGAAAATCCAGGGGAGCGGTACGTTTGTCTGCGCTTCCCGGGAAGACGAAATCGCGGGGGCCAAGGCTCAGGCGCTGCAAGCCATCGACCTCCTGCTTGACCGGATGGAGGACCTATCCTTTTCCCCCAGGGATACGAGGATATTCCTTGATTTGAAGCTCCGAGAACGAGAGGAAAGCAGCCGGTACGTAAGCGTGGCAGCGGTGGATTGTTCCCCAGAGGCCCTTTCGGTGATGTACCGCCAGGTTTTGACCCTGTCCCACACCGAGGTTTACCAGTTTTTACTGGAAGATGTGCTTGCGATGCCAAAACGCTTTGACCCTGCCGCGGATCTGGTGGTTACCACCCCTACCCACTTCGAGGAACTGACCCAGAAGATGCCCCCAGGCTGTCTACCGATCCGGCTGGTAATGGCAATCGCCACCGGTACCGCATTGGAACTCGCGGCCATCCCTCCTGAAACCAGGCTGGGTATCGTGTGCGTCAGCCGTCGTTTTGCCCAGGTGATGCTCCGGGCATGTGAAGAATACGGCAAGCTCCTTCGCCCTGCTACCGTGGTCTACTTCGGCGACGGAGATAGTCTCTCCCGGCTCATTCGGGAATGTGACCAGCTTCTCCTACCCCCGAACTATGCTCTCTTCGCCACTATGGAGGAGAGCCTGCTGCTAAAATCCTGTGAGGAACGTCTCTGCCCCATCAGATACCGGTATGAAGTGGAGCGAGGTTCTCTCCTCTACCTGGAAGAGCAGATCGAGCGGATTTACAAGACCAACTAAGGCTTATCGTTATGTATGGGTAGCACTGCTGTCGGTTTAACATTTAATTTATTGCTCTATTTTCTCTTCTTCTCTTTTTTTTAGAGTCAGAAAACCAATCGTACAACTGAACAACGCGCCAAGAATATCAACAACCAAATCTTTCATCGTATCAAAAAGAGCGGCCTTCCCAATAAGAACCGTACCGCTATAGGTAATATATTGCTGCATATTTAAGTCCAGTAGCAAATCCATAACAAATTCAATTACTTCCCAAAAAGTATCAAGGGTTATCGCAAAACAAAATGCAAACAGAGCAACAAACCATTTGTTCAATTTAATGGGTATGGTTTTATTTTCATTGAGAATGTCTATCAACGCAAAACCAAAAGAACCGAGCATAATGCCGCTGCACGTATGCAGCAAAGTATCCCAGTGCGGAAAATCCCGGTAAAAATTTTGTACCTCGCCAAGGATGATTGCGGCATACAAAAACAGCACATACAGAAGACGGCTCCCATCGGCAATAGCAATCTTTAAATGCTTCTTTAAGAGCCCCGGCAAATATATAAGACTAATCCCCAGAAGGCACTGCAAAGCAATTTTAATGAAATCCTCTTTTACGTGCCGCGATGCCCAAATGCTTATATCAAGGGCTGTAAATAGCAAACCTATTAGCGAGTAGATGAATGACGCAATGAGTGAAACAAGCACAAAACGACTTATTAACACGGCAATATTTCGCTTTTTCTTTTTAAACACCACTGTCCTTACCTCTTGTTTTCGATGTCGTCCCGTATATTTTTCATTCTTAAATCAAGCGACGCGCTTGTTTCCGCGCACTCAATGAGTTCAGCCGATATTTTTTTTACCAGTTCTTTATCTATATCCTTTTTATAACGAAGCCTGTGTTCCAGGTTTGCCCAAAAATCCATAGCGATAGTTCTTAATTGGATTTCTACTTTCATATATCGTTTTTTATCATGTAAAAATATGGGAATTTCTATTATCAAGTGAAGGCTTCGGTATCCGCTTTCTTTTGGTTGAGCAATATAGTCTTTCCTTTCCAAAAGGGTAATGTCATCTTGGCAGAGAAGACAATCGGCCAACATATATATGTCGTCAATAAACGGGCATATAACACGAATACCGGCAACATCGTGAATATTTTTTTCAATAGAATCAATGGTAATGGGAAGCCGTCTTTGGCGTAATTTCTTTCTTATACTTTCAAAGTCCTTGATTCTCGTTTTTATACTTTCAATTGGGTTTCGTTCATGCAGGAATGAAAACTCTTCATTAAGAACCTTAAATTTTGTTTCAACTCCCATAAGGGCGCAGCGGTAATAGGACATCAGCTTCTGGATGGGCTCAATTCTTTTGTGGATCTTTCCGAGAAGACGGTCTTCCAATTTTTGAAGATTTTTCTTGAGAAAATCCGGTGAAAAATCCATAATAAAAGTATCCCATTTTTTTTAAGTCGTGCCAAGTCCCCCCCCCCCCCCCCCCCCAGGGCCATCTTCCGCAAGATATTGAGATTCTCAGGCGCATGGCCTTTGGTTACCCGAGACGCATCCTCCCGGAATATCACGTCAAGACGCCAATGGAGTTGGTTCTCTATCAGTGGCCTCTCAAATATCGATAATACTCTTGGGCATCCCTATTCGTATTACTGATATAGTACCAGTCACTCACCGTCTGTTCCCCCTTTACGGTTCGCCAGCACCGATACCGGATGATAGTATTCAAGGCTTCCCACGCTTCCTTCCCCGCCATCCAGTCAATGTCCATCATCGTCCTCACTTCCTGCTTCTCCTTCCGCCCATGTCCCTCCTCTTCCTCTCGTGTTCACACATCTTCCGGAAGATCTCGTATTTCTCCATTCTCAAGCGCTTCAAAATACGCTTTGCTATCCTGGTGCAGCGTTGGTTGGTTGTCTTTAACCGCCAGTAGGTAGTCCGCTTCTTGTTCCCTGATTTTCCCTGCTCTGTCCTTTTGACATCCCATCGCGTCTATCGTTACCATCGCGCCTTTGATGTCCAACAGTTCTAACAACTTCGGTATCGCCCGTATCTCATTGCTCTTCTCGTCCACCGCCAGCTGTCCC
>JAISGE010000140.1 GCA_031263265.1 Treponema sp. | reverse complement strand
CGCCACGGCGTCCGTTATGAGTTTTTCCCGTTCTTGTGTATCCATTGGTATCCCCTCCTCTGGGATACCGTAAGTATATCATACTTTCCCTTTTTGCCCCGAAAAAAAAATTGCACCCTGAGGCATTTCGAAGTCTTGACTTCTTTATGTAATACTCAGTATACTAATAAAAATGGAGAGATGCGAGAGCGGTTGAATCGGGCGGTCTCGAAAACCGTTGAACCCTCTAGGGTTCCGAGGGTTCGAATCCCTCTCTCTCCGGCCACCTATTGGAGAGATGACCGAGCGGTCGAAGGTGCACGATTGGAAGTCGTGTGTACCCGGAAGGGTACCGAGGGTTCAAATCCCTCTCTCTCCGTAAATCATAGAAGTGTAAAAATTGACGATTTAAGCGTAGCGCTGGTTAAGGTTTCCGGCTATTTCCAATAATGTTTCTTTGTTATTAAGGGCCGGGTCTTCCACTACCGCTTCCAGAAGCTGGGAAAGGATTATGCCCATAAGAGGCCCTGGTTTGATCCCGATGACGCTCAGGTCTTTTCCTGAAACCGGTAAATCCTTGAGCGATAAAGCCCGGCTTTTGGCTAATACTTCATCAACCCGGCGGATCAAAGGCAAAAGGAAATCCCGGGGAAGCGCTTTACCGACAGTTGCATAGGCATCGGCTCTTCTGAGTTGGTACAGATTGCTGAGGTTTTCTTCCCCTACCCGGATGATGAAGCGCCGTACCGCCCCATCAGTCCAGTTTGCTTCATAATGGAACATGTGTTCTCTAATCAAATGAACCGTGTCTTCGATTACCCCATGGGGATAGCGGAGACGGCTCAGCAGTTCCCGGCTCAGTGCGGCAGAGACCTGCTCGTGCTGGTAAAACGTCCATACCCCCAAAGGATCCCGGGCGCGGGTTGCCGGTTTTCCAATATCATGGAGGAGCGCTGCAGCCCGTACCAGACTAGGGGCCTGTTCTTGGGCGGCAGCATCACAAGCCAAAAGACAATGATCCAGCACATCAAACCGGTGAAAGCCCTTTTGCTCAATGTTCCGGCACAAGGCTAATTCGGGAAGGAGGAGTTCCAGAAGTCCGGTCTTTTCCATGAGTAAAAACGCCCGGGAGGGCTGGGGAGCGGCAAGGATCTTATCCAGTTCATCCCGGATCCGTTCCGGGGACACCTTGGCCGTGGTATGCAGGGCCTGCGGAATCGCGGCAAGGCTTGCAGCCTCCACCTCAAATCCCATCTGGGCTGCAAACCGGACTGCCCGTACCGGCCTAAGCCCATCCTCGGCAAACCGCGCTTGGGGATTCCCCACGCAGCGGATGAGCTTGCTCCGTATGTCGGCAATGCCGTTGAAAGGATCCACTAGCGGCCCCTGAGGCAGGGGGAGGGCAATGGCGTTCATGGTGAAATCCCGACGGGATAAATCTTCTTCAATACGGGACGTATAAGTAACCTGATCCGGTCGGCGGCCGTCATGGTACCCTGATTCGGTACGATAGGTGGTTACCTCCAAGGAACGGCCCTTAAAATGCACCGTAACAGTTCCATGCTTGATACCGGTGGGGATGACGCGGGGGAAGAGGGAAATCACTTCCTGGGGCAGGGCATCGGTGGCCAGATCCCAGTCCTGTGCCTTTTCGCCCCTGAGGATATCCCGGACCGCGCCGCCCACCAGAAACACCTGTTTCCCATGCCGGATAAATATACCCGCGATTTCTTGTAATATCGGGTGAATAACAAACTTGCCCATCAAAAGACACTATACTATACTGAGCCTATTCTGGCAAAGGGAGGCTAAGGTATGCGAGGTGTCGCGTTTATAGGGGGAGCAGGCCCAGCACCTGAGCAGTGCCGGGATCTGGTGCGGGGAGCGGATTTGCTTGTGGCTGCGGATTCTGGGCTTATCTTGGCCGAGCAGGCAGGACTAAGGCCGGATTGGATTGTGGGAGACATGGATTCCCTGGACGAGCTTCTGCGGCTTGAAGCGTATTCTCCTGACCGGATACGGCGCTATCCCCCAGATAAGGACTTTACCGATACGGAATTGGCCCTGCAGCTCCTCTGGGAAAAAGGCTGTGATGAGACCTGGCTTATCGGCGGCGGCGGCGGGAGGCTGGATCACCTCTTCGCGCTGCGCTGTCTCTTTGAACGGGAACCTCGTCCCCGCCGTTGGTTTACTGCCGGGGAGGATATACATTGCCTCAATGAGCAGGAACATTTAAGCCAAAGCCTCTATCCAGGGGCGCTTCTTTCGCTTTTTCCCCTGGGTGAAGGGCCTTGGGAACTACAGAGCCAGGGGCTCAAGTGGCCCCTTGAGGGTTTACCCTGGGATCGGGGTTTTTTTGGACTGAGTAACGTACTTTTAGACGCTGCTTTTTCCCTTTTTGCAGAACAGGGACGCTTTTTGGTGATCCTGCCCCACGCACCTATTTCTACAAGCCCGGCTAGAAAAATAACTTGAATCCTACCGTAAGGATTATCCCGACTGACTTGGGATATTCAGCCGTATCAACCACCGAATAGGAGGAGGAGGTTCCTGAGTTAGGCTCACCGTCTATATCGGTGAAATAAGAGAACACGAGCCCTGTTTCGCCGAAAAGTTGAACGGGTACGGTGAAATTGGCAAAGGTATGGGCCGCGCCGATTTTCAGGATATGCTGCCATTGGTACGCGCCATCGTGTAAAAAGTATTTTCTGAGTATGGGGTTTTCACTGCGCCCCTCAGGATCAAGTTCGGATAACAAGGAACTGCCATCTACTGCATGGGAACCCTGATCCGCGCCGTGGCGTATCATCTGATACTGGAAATGCGCCCTGGTATGGAGCGCCGGCCTAGCTTCCAGACGTACGCGCAGTTCATCGGAATTGGGGGGTAAATAAGAGCCTAGACCCTCACCATTGTTGGTGTACGCGGTTTCCATTGGGGCGTCCCCGTACCAGGGAACCACAACCCGGGTATGGGTGTAGCAATAGGGTTCGATTTTGGTGTAACTGACCGTAACCGAACCAAAGGGGAGCAGGGGAATGGCTGCTTTGGCCCCTGCCTGTAACGCGAACATGTGCCGGTCAAGCTCAAACAGTCTTGTAACGCTGGAAACTTCTATTTCATCGGCAAAAAACGAGAACCATAGCCCGGCAATACCAGGATATTGGGCCTTCACATTAACAAAAAGTCCCATGTTGTCAAAGTCTCCGATGTTATTTTGATACATGAAGTTGTTATTGATAGGAAAGGGGTATCCTAGTTCAAAGCGCTTGGGCCATACAGCCGTACTGCCCACATCAAAATGCAGATACTGCTTGTAGTTGAATTCAAGCTGTTCTATGGAAAAGGCGTTCTGGCTGGTCCGGGCAGATTCGGTTATGCCCTGGGCATTGTAATATTCAAGCACCCCGGTTAAGGCAGAGAAGGCAAACCAGGGAACCGGGTTGAAGGTTCCTTCCAGGGCTAAAAAAGGCTGGGCCGACCCATTAAACACTAAGCTGCTACCCTCTGACATACCTGCCCATTCCCGCCTGAACCGGCCAAAACGGTAGCGCAAGGTTTCCCCAAAAAGTTCCCCGGATAATTCGGATATAAGGCTCGGGCCTATGGAAATATCCTGGGGCCAGTTTTTCATACCCCCTGCGCTAATACTCCCCGGACTAAAGAGAAAGCCGTCCCAACCTTTTCGATACGTATAGGGAAAGAAGGCTTCAGGTTGACTATAGATAGGAATTTCAATGTTGGTATGAACTTCGTCCCCTTCAAATGTTGGATAATAGGAATAATAGGAGCCTAGCTCAGTACGGGGACTCCGTAAGAAACCTCCTGAAATGGTAAAGTTATAGGAAAAATGATCCCCTATATCACCATTGGTATACCCGGTAATCCACGAATCAGTACCCCATACCATATCCTCTGAAGAATAATATGCTCCTGCAAAGCCTAAACGTAAACCCACCCCGAGATTCCCGGCAAACCGAATGCCTTTTTTGGTAGGGATATCGAAATAATAGGCCCCTCGCTGCCAATCAAGTCCTTGAGGCTTTTTTTCAAAATCCTGTTTTACCTTTTCCAAGATACGCCGTTCGGTGAGGCTCAGGGTTTCGGTACTGAGGATCTCAGTAATGGCCTCCAAGATACGCTTTTGGGAATAGGGTTTTACTGCAGGAAGGGGATCGCATAAACCCCGCAGCGAGGCTTGTTCAAGAAGATAATATACCGGATGATCCAGCGGTACCGATACATGGGTCTGAGCAGACACCCCTGTTACAAAAACCAAAGCCATACTCAAAAATCCATACCATTTTTTCATGCCTTCCCTCCCAGACATCTATAGGGGGCATCGGATATTGACCCTTAGCGCCCCCTTCATTACGATAAGGTATACTATATGGCGAAAAAGAAAAGATCAAGAATCCGTACAATCTGGCGGATCCTATGAATACCCGGAGCATAGCTAAAATTCTTGGGATCGTTCTTTTGGTATGGGGTGGGGCTGAGCTTAAGGCCCTGCCAGACCAGAAGATCGTATATCCTGGAGAATGGGTCTATGAAGCCTTGGGGATCCTTTCCCAAGAACAGGGGATCGTGTTTTTTATGGACTCTTCCCTGACGGTTGGGCAGATGCGCTTCTTACTCCAAGCCATCAACGAGGAAGCCCTTTCTCCCAGCGGCCAGATCCTCTATGACCGTATTACCGATTACCTGCAAGGGTCTCCAGGGTATACCGTACAAGCGGACGGGATCCAGGCGGAGATTGACGGCCTTGTACAGCCGGAACTGTATGTCAAGACCAATCCTGCACTGGACTGGCTCTACAATTACCACCAACGGCGTGCTTTTTTTATGCTTCCCGTGAGTATTTCCTTAGGTTCGTATATTACCGCGGAAATGGATCCCTATTTTGGCCAAAATGAATATGCCGCATCCCTGCATGAAAATTATATCAATATTCCCTGGGATATGGCTTCCCAGGCGGATTTGCATATTCCAAAACGGGCCTACCTCAGCATGGGCGTTCCTTTTGGTAAGGCTTCAGGGGTACATCTATCCATAGGGATTGGGGATGATTTTTTCGGCAGAACCAGGACCGGCAGCATCATCCTCTCTGAATACCTGGAACGGGTCAATTACGCGCAGCTCTCCTTCTTCTCTCCGATTATCCGGTATGCCGCGGAAGTCATGCAGTACGAGGTCAATAAGTACCACTATATGCATTATTTGCAATTCCGGCCCCATCGCCGGATTTCCCTATCCTTTGCAGAAGGAGCTATGGTCAATGCCCCCTTGGAACTGAGGTATCTCAATCCTTTGATGATATTCCACAGTTATGAGGGTTGGAAAACATACAACGATTACAATGCCGGTTTGAATCCTGAAAGCGTACCGGACTTGGACGACGAAGGATCCCGGGTAGGAGCTTTTTTTGGGGCAAAAATCGAATATCATCCGTGGAAATACCTGCGGCTTTATGGTCTTTTTGCCATGACCCAGTTGCAGTTACCGCTTGAACATAGGCTTTGGGAAGATCTCCTCACCCCGGACGCCTTAGCCTTTCAGGGAGGTATAGAAGTCTCCCTTCCCAGTTCCCGGGGATACTGGAATTTCGGGCTTGAGGGAGTATACACCTATCCTTATATGTACCTAAAAGAAGATAAAGGCTGGTCTTATTACAAAGAGATGGTAGAAATGGACCGGATCGATGTCCGGTATTGGACGGGAACCCCTTTTGGGCCGGATTCAATCGCCGCAACCCTCTGGGGTAAGTACCAAAGGACGCAGGTTCACCCGGGATCGGTCTGGTCTTGCGGGTTTTCCCTGGTGTTTGCCGCGCAAGGGGAAAACTCAAGTACGGCTATTTTTGATACCGATGCTTACCAGCCTACCCATGCGGTTATGGATGTGACACGGCCGCCTACGGGGATTCCGACCTATACCTATACCCTCACGCTTTTGGGGACCTGGTCGCCACTTGAGTGGCTTCAGTTCTCCCTACAGCCAGGGTACAAAATCGTCAGCAATTATGGCCATGAGGAAGACCGTCTAGAACAGGGTTTTGAACTGAGTTTCTCAGCCCGCATCCGGCCGGTAACCAAGCTCAAACAAGTCCTATCCAAACCGGACACAGAATAGTAAAAGGACGCGCCCTATACAAACAAGACGCTATGAGTAGTAAAGGAAAAGAGGGAAAATGAGAGGGAAGAATAGGAATATTTTTAAAAATTATGTGAAGGGTACCTTACGGTTCACCGAATTTGCCATTACTAATGCCTGTATTGCAAAGTGTTCGTTTTGTGAAATATGGAAACAGCATCCGAAAGTCTTCGTAGATAAAGAAAAGGCCCTTACTGCCATTGACCGGTTGGCGGATTTCGGCGTATCTCATCTGACCATTACCGGAGGGGAGCCATTGCTGCATCCCCAGGTGCTTGCTTTTGTTGAACAGGCGACCAAGCGAAAAATGAACAATGCGGTATTGAATGCCGCGCCGCAGCTCCTCATGCGCAATGAGATTCTGAAACGTCTTGAGGATGCAGGATGCGACCTGCTCAGCATTTCATTTGATTCAGGAGATCCGGTTACCATGGCTGAATCCCGGCAAATTCCCCATATCATGGATGAAATGGCCAAAGCCATGGATCTGGTCCATAAGACCTCCCTCAAAACCATGGCATCGGTTCTTATCTGGAACGATAACTACAATAACCTGGAAGAGGTGTGTCTCAGGGCAGAAAACATGGGCTTTACCTATATCTCCCTGAATTACCCGACCTTCTCCAAATCCCAAGTGTATCCCCTGGGCGGGGAGGGGGTAAGCCTTTCCCGGGACAAGGTGATCCAGGGACTCACCGAAGCAATCCGGTTAAAGAAGTCTGGGAAGCATAAAATCATCAATTCGGTTATTTCCATGCAGAATATCATCAATTACCTGAAAGACCCGGGTTTGGCGCGCTATCTCTGTTACGGCGGGGAGCACGTACTGTTTGTAGACTGGTTCTTTGATGTGCGTCCCTGTATGCAGCTTCCCCAGGTACTGGGAAACATCCTAACTATGGAAGAGACCGCGTTACACCAGCCTCCCTGTAATAATTGTAATATGAGCTGGTATCGGGATTTCAGTATGTTTTTCCATGGCGGGATACGGACCATTCCGGTATGGCTGGAAGCCTTTACTGGGCCGAAAATCATTTTCTAGCGTGAGGATGAGATCATGTTGTAAATAAACGACATGCATTTTAAAGAAACTTTTTATGCAAACTGCGTTTTAAATAAGGCGCTCACATTCTGGGCTAGGGCAGTTTGTAAGGCTTCAAGGCTTATCCCGCGTAAAACCGCGGCCAGGCGATAGGTTTCCGCCACCATACCTGGTTCCGAAGGCTTTCCCCGGAACGGTTGGGGCGCAAGATAGGGGGCATCGGTTTCCAAAAGCAGTCTATCCAGCGGAATAAACTGAAGCGCATCCCGGAGAGCTTGGGCATTTTTATAGGTAAGGGTACCGGCAAAGGAAAGGTAATAGCCTAACTGTAAAAAGCTCCGAGCCTCTGGAATTCCATAGGAAAAACAGTGAATCACCCCCTGGACTGCCGGGTAATGGGAGAGGATTTCCCAGGTTTCTGCGGCAGATTCCCGGGAATGGATGACAATAGGAAGCTTATGCTTTTGGGCCAGAGCCAGCTGCAATTCCAGGAGCTCCTGCTCCCCTTTCAGATCAGATCCGGTTTCCTGCCGGTTATGGTGGCGGTCCAGTCCACATTCTCCAAGGGCAATGAGCCGGCCTTGCGGGGCCGCGGTGATCTGCTGTTCCAAGCAGCGCATCAAACGCTCCCGTTCGGTAATGGATTCCTTGGAAGGCCATATACCGGCACTAAACCGGATCCGGTCAAACGGGGTAAAGGCCTTGAGCCGGCGGCTGAGATCCTCAGCCTCGGTTCCAATATCAATAATCCCGCTAAAGTCTCCCTGGAAAAGCCGGGAAATGACCGCATCCACAGGAAGCGCCCCCGGGGGGAGCATGGAGAGATGGGCATGGGTATCAATGAAGCCTGCTTGCATAAGGTTAGGGTACCGGCACCAAGGTGAGAAGCCGGGAAATGATCGCATCTGGATCAAGGCCGTCTGCCTCAGCTTCATAGGAAAGGACAATGCGGTGCCGTAAAACCGGTAATGCCGCAGCCTTCACATCTTCAGGGCTTACAAAGGAACGGCCCGCAAAAAGCGCCCGGATTCGGGAACAGCGGTACAGGGCAATGGAAGCACGAGGGGATGCACCAAAGGCAATATACCGGTACAGCCCCTCGCGGCTCGCTTTGTCCTCTCCAGAGAGCCTTCCCGCAGGGGAGCCCGGGGCAGCAGGCCGTGAGGGTCTTGAGGCTGCAACAATCGAAACTATGTAGGCAACAAGGTGCTGATCCATAAAGATTGCATCCGCGGCAGTTCGCAGGGTTTCCAGAGCTGCAGCATCTAAAACCGGATCTAAGGGAGCCCACTGCTCGCCGGTCCTCAGACTCAGCGCCTTCTGAGAAGCGGATACCTGGAGGATCCGGATTTCTTCCTCGGTGCTAGGATAGCGAATCAGGAGTTTGAGGAGGAACCGGTCCAGTTCTGCGTCTGGGAGGATATAGGTACCTTCGTGTTCAATGGGGTTTTGGGTGGCCAATACAAAAAACGGGTCAGGCAGGGGATAGGTGGTTTCCCCTATGGTAACCTGCCGTTCCTCCATAGCCTCAAGCAGCGCGGACTGGACCTTTGCCGGAGCACGGTTGATCTCGTCTGCCAGGATCAGATGGGCAAAAACCGGTCCACGGCGGACTGAAAAGGTTCCTGAAGCCTGTTCCCATACCAGGGTACCGGTGAGGTCTGCAGGAAGCAGATCCGGGGTGAACTGTATCCGCTTAAACGAAAGACCGGTAATATCCGCAAGGCTCTTGACCGCCAAGGTTTTCGCTAAACCTGGTACTCCTTCGAGGAGTATATGGCCCCCGGCAATCAGGGCCATGAGAAGCCCCTCTATCATGTCTTGTTGGCCTACGATCCGCTTAGCTAATTCGGCTTTACCCGCATCCAAGATTGCTAAAGCTGCATTGTTTTCTGTTGTTTCTCTTGCTGCGTTATCCTGAGGACTTATCATAATCCCTTACTGAATCGTAAAATAATACCGTTCAAGGTAGGCGATCCGCCGCCGGGCATCGTTTCCCCGGGGGCTTTGAGGGTATTCCCGGATCAGCCGGCGGTAATAATCTAAGGCCGAACGGATATCCCTGCTTGAACTAGCCGCTTCTAAAGACTGGCCGTAGAGCCACCACGCCTCATCAGTTCCCGCGGGATACTGTTCCCGGAACTGATCCAAAGAGGAGATCGCCTGGGGAAACTGTCCTGCGGTATATGCTTCCCGAGCCTGCTGCAAGTAGTCAATGATGGGCACGGCAGGGGAGGGAACTTCTGAGGGAGGAACTACAACAGGAGGAAGCTCCGCAGGGGGCAGGCGAACAGAAGCAGGCACCGTGCTGTCCCCTGGTAGGGGAGGCCAACGGGGCTCTGCAATCACCCGGCCCCGATCCGGGGATGGGGAACGGTTCCCCGATTCTTGGGGAACCGGACCAACGATCACCTGGACCGAGTCGTTGATCAGGTAATCGGCGATAAAGTCCTGTTTATAGAAGGTAAGGATATAGGTTCCTGGGCTTTCTGTTTTGAACACAAAATTCTGTCCCTCTTTTTCAAGACGCCGGGAATCATAGACCACACCTGGCCGGGATTCCTGTTCACCAAGATAAACCCAACCGGTTCCTCTAAAGGGGACCTCCACCACTTGACCAAGTATGGCTTCAACGGTTCGTGAATAGCTTGCCTTTGCCTGCATTTCCCTTTGCAAGGAACTTGAGGGCCTCTGGGACGAACGTTCCTGTGGAGGATTTCCTTGATTCTCCTGCTGGGGAAGGACGGCTATCTGAGGAGGAGGTTCCGATTCTGCGGGCCGGATAAACCGAGGCGGTTCTGGAGAAACCGGCACTTGCGCCGGAGCCGGGGTTTGAACCGGGGCCTGCATCCTATCTTGGGGTGGGGTAAGGGGCCGCACGGTTATGATGGAACCAGGAGAAACCGGGGGAGGTTCTGGTACGTCAGATAAAACCGGCTCAGCGGCCCTGCCCTGAGGCTGAGTAGGAGGCTCGGAAACCGATGGAACAAGCCCATGAGGAGGGACCATAGGTTCAAGAACCGGGGGCAACGCGGATTCGGAAAACTCAAGCAGAGGTGCAGCAGGAGGCAATGTAGTAAGCGGAGAAGCAATACCAGCAATAGAAGGCTCAGGAGCAGGAGGCAAGACCGGTTCCCTATTCTCAGGCGCCTGAGGCGGGGCAGAAAACTGGGCCTCCGTATCCGGTATCTCGGTTAAGGCTTGGGTATCTGTTCCTGGTATGGGAAGCATGATCCTTTGTTCAGGAGGAACCTGTTCGGGGGGATGCGTTTCAGGAAGCAGGGATCCTTGAGAGCCGGGAGTAGCATCCGCGACTCCTGCAACCAGCACTTGGGGAAAACTTTGAAACCAGGTCAAACCAGAGGCTTCAGGGCCTTGGGGCTCATATTGATTCGACCAGGTAGCAGCTTGGTTCAAGATAAGCCCGGAAGAGCTTTTCAGGGGCGCAGCAGGTTCCTGGTTAGCCCAAGCCGAAAGCTTACCAGTACAGACTGCAAAAACAAAGAGCATGGAAAAGAGGAAAAACACGGGAAACAACCGGTGCATCTTCTGTATCTTCATGGAATACCTTCCAAAAATTGATCGATAGTCACTTTTATCCGCTCCCGCCATAGCTGCGGATCATCATGCAAAGGATCCGTCCAGAACGGACGGACATCTTCAACGGTCCACGGGTTCCGGGGTTCCCGGTCTAACAGTACCTCGGGAAGAAAATCCGGTTCATCAGGGAGAAACAGTTCTTCTGGCGCAATGGATAAGGGCTTAAAATCATTACTTAATGTTCGGGAAAATTTCGATGGAATCTTAGCATCCTGATTCATGAGGATGAGCATCCCTATAAGGCATAATAACAGGATCGTCAGCCCTCCCACACAGAGAAGAACCAGCTTCCGTTGCGTTTGTAACCCATTTATTATACTTACCCTGAAGGTTTGCACCGTTGAACGTATTTTTAACCAGAGGGGCGTTGACCATAAAGCCATACCCTAATTGTAGCAAAAAAAGATACTTTATACAGTACCCATTTTTGCTTAATGGGTAATTGGCAAAGCCTATTGCTTGGTATACCCTAGTGCTATGGATTCCTGTCTCCACTACCTCTCTACCGGCCATGTTTTTATTACTCCTTGGGATGATCTGGATATGGTGGTGGATGCCCTTTTGGAAACTGATTATGCTGAGGAATTTTGCGTGGCCCTGGACTTTGATCCCTGTTTTATCGCCCAGCTTATGGCGGCAGGGTTCTTGGTCATGTCCATGAAAATACAAGGAGAAGGACATCCAGGGCCTGAATCGTATTTTCTCCTCCTTCCCAAGCTCCACCTTATACGATCGGTCCTCTTTTTTTCGGATCTTCATATCAAGAAATCAATTAAACCGCTTTTGCCCCGGTATGAACTCAAAGTAGATACGGATTTCCAAGATATTATGGAGAAGTGTGTGCACATCCACGGTGATGACTGGCTTACCCCACCCCTGCAAGAGAGTCTTATCCAGATACGTACCTACAAAGACCTAAACGTGAGGCCCATTTCTTTTGGGGTGTACCGGAATGGGGAGCTTAAAGCAGGGGAATTTGGGGTGGTAACAGGCCGGGTGTATACCAGCTATTCAGGGTATTATGAAGAAAATTCCGCAGGAACCGTGCAAATGGTACTCACCGCTCAATACCTTAAGGAACAGGGCTTCGCCTTCTTGGATCTGGGGATGCCCTTGGCCTATAAAGATACCCTGGGAGCATGTACTCTAGTTCCCTCGTACTTTGTGAGGCTTTTCCGATCTGCCCGGGCATCCTGAACTGTAACACCTTGGTGCTATCATTGACGAAATTACGTACAATGAGCATACTAAAGGTAACTATGGAAGAAAGACGAAAAGATATCCGATATCGTACCCTTGGCCGGGCTCGTATTCCTGAAGTTTTTGATGGAGATATGGTATTAAAAGATCTCAGTATTACGGGATGCCGTATACAATGTACCAAGCCTATTGAGGCTATACAACTCCATACCCCCTATACGATTCAAATTATACCTGAACCTGAGGTAAAAACAGATATGTTTGAAGTTTTAGCTGAATCCCGGTGGATCCGCTCTCGGGAAGATTCCTATGAAGCTGCTTTTAAGATCCTCGCGTCTCCTAAAGGAAAGCAATTTGACTGTTATGTAGATTATCTTGTATGGCGTTCCGGGAGCATATCAAATACGTAGATACGCCGGGGATGCGCTTAGTTCAAAGCCGTGCCGCTTCCACTCGGTCAAAAAAGAGCTGACTTTCGGCATTGACCTCCTGTATAAAGGGATTAGCATCAATATGACCAAGTACCGCATCTCGTTCAGCACTATTCCGGTAGGTGCTGTTCCGAAAGGGATTGAGATAATCTTTAAGTTTGGTTTGATACACCTGCTCTTCGATGTAGCGGCGAATCCGTATTCCTTCATCAAGCAAGCCATTCCAATGCTCCTTGGTGATCAACGTACCTGATGCTGCTGCATTACCGGTTTGTAAAAACCGGAGGACCTGCAAGGCATTCAAAGCCTTATCAAAGGGGTATTCCTGCCAAAGGCAATCATAGGCTGTGTGTATCTGGTCCCAGGAGCTCAATTCCCCTTCCCGGATAGCTTCCCTGAGCGCGTCAACCTTGGTTTCACTAACCAGTTGTCCTCCAAGATTGACCCAAGGCAAGGGTACTGCTTCAGGACGAGCCGCTTGAAACCTGAGCAAGTCCCGGTATCCCCCATCAGTTCCGCGCGGCCTATCCTCATGCAAGGCAAAAAACTCGGTCAGTGTTTTCACCCCATAGTACAGAAGCATTTCACGGTAGGCCCTTATTCCCTGCCTGAGCTTGATAATCCTAACCGGACGGTTTGAACGTTCCAAGGTACGTTTTGCCACCAGTAACGGGATCTGGTCGGGGAAGGCTTGGAGGCTGGGGTAGCCTGCCTCTTCTCCCCATGCTTCCAGGAGCTGTAAGCCCTGGATGATTTCAGCTACCGTATCCGGGGCAAGGTACGCGGTTTCAATATGCTGTACTTTGTGCTGCCGCTTATCCCGGATCCGGCATTTCCAACTGTTCCGTTCCAACGCATACATATTGTACATCCACCAGTACCCGGGCATTACTTCCAGCCGGGTAGTACCGGTACTATTGGTAACCAGGCTGAAGGGCAGGGGAATATGGAGTTCTGCAGGGTAATTGCCCTTGGCAACCAGGGTATAACTGGCAAAACGGCTGTTATGTTTGAGGGTGCTTGAAAGCCCTGACCAAAAACCCCGGCCTGCGATGATTTCACCGTCATTACCCCGGCTATTGTGGTTGGAACCCACGGTGGCGCCTGCAGCCATATTGGACTGCCCAAGGATCATCGCGGCAATCAAGAAGGAGTTGTTGTGATGCTGTTCATGGGCAGGAAAGACCAGGTTATTAAGGACTTCGCAGCACGAGACCGTGGAATTATCCCCCAGGATTGAATGAATGAGCCGTGCGCCGTATTTAAGATTACAGTTATTCCCCAGGACAAACCGCACTGCCTTACAGCCGTAAAAAACCCGGCACCCGTAACCGATGATACCGTTTACCAGTTCAACCCCTTCGCCAATCTGGGTTGGTTCCCGGAGATCCGATTGGATCGAAATATTTTTAAGTTTATTAGCGCCCTTGATGTATGCCCCGTCCCCAATCCGCACATCTTTAATCGTATGACAATGTTTAATCACGGTTCCGTGGCCAATAGTACCGTAATAACCCCGCCTGAAATCTACGGACGTCTGGGTTATCCGCTTAAAGGCATCCATGAGCCGCGTATCCTCCCGGTATACTGCCCACAGGTACGCATCCGCGCAGGTTATCGTGAGAAAAGGAAGCACGCTGCGCCCTCCTGCTTCGTTTAAGGGGTCAATCCATACCCGGATAGCTTCATCCTCCCCTTCCTTGATAATGCCCTCACCGAACTTGGCGTGATTGGTGGTGTCCATTTCATCAATTGAACTCAGGATGACCCCATCTCCTATAATGTAATGGGATAGATACCGGCAGTCGTGGATGGCCGCCTGATCTCCCAGGTCACAGGAAATAATGCGACTATGGGTGATACCAACCGGCAACACATAATCATGGTACCGCAGAAACCCCCGGTTAAGGGATCCGATCCGGACATACCCGGTAAAAACGCAGTGACTGACCAGTTGCGGATTAAATCCATCCTTTACCCATACAGCATCCCAGTTTGTGCAGCTGTTGCCCTGGGCTTCAAGCACGCGGATTTCTTCGGGGGATACAGGGCGATACTGGTCTTGCCGGCGGATCTTATGGGCGGGGCTTTCAGGGGGGGTATACAAGGCTTCTAGTTGCTGGTTGCGTAGGTAATAGGGATCTTCACCAGGAAGAAGATAGGAACTGGGGATAAAAGTATCCCCCGTAAGGGAAGACTCGATAAATGTAGTGCTCATTA
>JAISGE010000076.1 GCA_031263265.1 Treponema sp. | reverse complement strand
ACTTCCCTTAATCTCTAAAATAAATATATTCTTAAAAGACAGAGCAAAATAAGGTAATGAAGGGAAAAAAGAAAGATTAGGCCAAAATCACTTGACACAATTTGGAAATATGAGTATTCTTGTCATTACTTATGTGTTTATGCCCTTGTAGCTCAGTCGGTAGAGCACATCCATGGTAAGGATGCGGTCAGCGGTTCGATTCCGCTTGAGGGCTTATAGATAAATGTGTTTTTCTGAGCGCGTAATTTAGAGTACCCAAAGGGCTTGGGAAATGTTAAGGGGATACCATGGCGTCAAAAAAAACCGTAGTAGAACTTGTTGCCTTACAATGCAGTGAATGTAAGCGGAAAAATTATACTACCAAGAAGAACCGGCGGAATATCCAGGAAAAACTGGAATTTAATAAGTATTGTCCTTTTGATCGGAAGCATACCTTGCATAAAGAAACCAAGATCAAGTGAGTTTTTCTTAGGCCAGTAGCTCTAATGGTAGAGCGTCGGTCTCCAAAACCGAATGTTGTGGGTTCGAGTCCTACCTGGCCTGTGTTATGAAAGAGTATCTGCATGTAAAGAGGGCGTTATGAACAAGATAGTTCAATTTGTCAAAGAATCTTACGCTGAACTGCGGAAAGTTGTATGGCCAAGCCGGGATGACGTGATTAGTTCGGTTAAGGTGGTTATCGTTTCTACTCTGATTATTGCTGCAGTATTGGGTTTGTTGGATGTGGTTCTGCTCCTTGGAGTGCAGGCAATCTTTTAGTTTATAAAGGGAAGCTATGGCAACGGGCTGGTATGTCCTTCACACCTATGCGGGATATGAAAAGAAAATAGAAAAGACCATACGCATAATGATCGAGTCCGGGGAAATTGACAAGGAACAGGTTCGAGATGTGAAGGTGCCTTCTGAGGAAGTGGTTGAGGTCAAGGACGGCAAGAAGCGAACTATGACTAAAAAATTCCTTCCTGGATACATTCTGGTGGAAATGGATCTTCCGGATTTAAACTGGAAGGGAGTTTGTTCGAAAATTAAGAAGATCCAGGGGGTTACTGGTTTTGTGGGAACGCCGGCAGACCGGAAGCCTCAACCTTTACCGGGTGACGAAGCTCGGACTATTCTGCAAAAGGCTGGGGAGATCAAGGGTGAGCGGTCAGTACGAACCCGGCAGTCTTTTGCTTCAGGAGAGCAGGTGAAGATCATTGAAGGCCCCTTTGAGTCTTTCACGGGGACTATTGAAGAAGTAAACCATGAGAGAAACAGACTCAAGGTGATGGTCGGCATCTTTGGCCGGAATACTCCGGTGGAGGTCGATATCTTACAGGTAGAAAAAGTCTGATTGAGTGGGTAATGGGTGGGCTATTGAGTAAGGTTCATTCGTAAATCCATGATTTATAGATGGGAGTTTCTGATTTTAGCGGAAACGTTATCCCGGAATGTTCCGGTAGAACTGGTTTTTGGGGAATCTATTTCGGGTATACCACACAAGGAGAATATGCATGGCAAAGAAAAAGATTGCCACCCTTATCAAGCTTCAATGCCCTGCGGGTAAGGCGACGCCGGCTCCGCCGGTGGGTCCTGCTCTTGGCCCTCATGGGGTGAGTGCACCGCAGTTTGTCCAGCAATTTAATGAGCGGACTAAGACGATGGAGCTTGGACTGGTTATACCGGTGGTTATTACGGTATACACAGACAAATCCTTTACTTTTATACTCAAGACCCCCCCCGCGGCGGTTCTGATCAAGAAGGCGGTGGGTATTGAGAAGGGATCTGGAGAATCTCACAAGACCAAGGTCGGTAAACTGCCGAAGGCGAAACTTGAGGAGATTGCCAAGCTGAAAATGCCGGATCTTTCTGCAAATGATCTTGAAGGGGCTATGAAGATCATCGCGGGAACTGCCCGGTCTATGGGTGTCGAGGTGGATAAATGAGACACGGAAAAAAGTACCTTGATAACCTTAAAAAGTACGACCATACTGTTTCCTATGGGTTAGCGGAAGCATTGGATTTGGTTAAAACCCTGGCGCCTGCCAAGTTTGATGAGACGGTGGATCTCTCGGTAAAGCTCAACCTGAAAAAAAGTCAATCTGTTAGGGATACGGTGGTATTGCCCTATCAGTTCCGGGGGGAGAAGCGAATTCTGGTGTTTTGTAAGACTGAGAAAGAAAAAGAGGCCCAGGAAGCGGGGGCTACCTATGTAGGGGCTGAAGATTTAATAGAAAAGATAAAAGGGGGGTGGCTTGATTTTGATGTGGCAGTGGCTACTCCTGATATGATGAAAGATGTGGGTAAGCTTGGTATGATTTTAGGCCGCCGGGGACTCATGCCGAACCCCAAGACAGGAACGGTTACCTTTGATCTGAAAGGCGCTTTGGCAGAGCTGCGGAAAGGACGTACCGAATTCCGGGCCGACAAGACCGGCGTGGTGCATCTTGCGGTGGGTAAGGTTTCCATGGAAAGCCAAAAGGTTGCCGAAAATATTAAGACTGCGGTGGCTGAAATTAAGCGGAAGCGGCCGGTTGACGCTAAAGGCGAATTTGTTCGGACGATTTCGCTGGCTTCCACTATGGGGCCCGGGATATGGGTTTCAATCAAGGATGAGGAGTAAGCCATGGCCATTGTGGCAAAAAAAGTACAAGATATTAAGGTTTCTGCGATCCATGCATTAGAGGAAAATTTCGGAGGTTCCAAGGACTTTATTTTTGCGGATTACCGGGGACTTACTGTGGAACAGATCACGGTATTACGGAAACGGCTTGGGGCTAAATCGTCCCGGTTTCAGGTGGTAAAAAATAACTTTGCCCGAATTGCCTTTGAACATCTAGCTGCTCCTGATGTGGCTCCGTATCTTGTGGGTCCCACTGCGGTGACCATTGCTCCTCAGGATGCGAATGAAGTTGCCAAGATACTCTTTGAGTTTATCCGGGAGGTTCCGGTACTTAAGGTAAAAGGGGCTTTGGTGGGGGGTACGATCTACGATGCGGCTCAAACCGAGGCCTTTTCCAAGCTGCCTGGTAAGTTGGAACTTATTTCTATGCTTATGTCGGTCTTGAATGGTCCGGTTCGAACACTGGCGGCAGATCTTAACGATATCAATGCCCGGCTGGTGCGGGCCATTAAAGCCCTGGGAGATAAAAAGGCTGAAGATGAGCAGCAGGACTTGGGATAGCGTTGTATGTTCACGGTATGCTTTACCGTCCATGGTGCAAAACATAAAACACAAAAAAACCTTCAGGCTTCGGATGCTGCCGTTCCTGTCGGTTACAATACCGGGATAAACCCGGGAACGTCCGTAAGGACGGAGTGTACTCGTAGGAGTACGATATAAATTAGGTATATGAGGAGAAGGTAATATGGCAGCTCTTAGTATTGATCAGCTTATTGAAGCGATTTCGTCCATGACGGTTCTGGAGGTTTCAGAACTGGTTAAAGCCTTGGAGGAAAAATTTGGTGTTTCCGCTGCAGCTCCTGTAGCAGTAGCTGCAGTTGGAGCCGGTGCAGGCGCACCCGCGGAACCTGTGGAAGAGAAGACAGAATTTAATGTTATTCTCAAAGCCTATGATGCTACCAAGAAGATCGCGGTTATTAAAGAGGTTCGGGCAGTTACTGGCTTGGGACTCAAGGAAGCCAAAGACCTTGTTGAAGGCGCGCCCAAGCCGCTCAAAGAGAATATTTCTAAAGAAGAGGCTGCGAAAATCAAGGATCAGGTCACTGCCGCTGGCGGTACGGTTGAAATTCAGTAATGGTAGCAATTACAAGGTAGTTTTCTCGCAGCAATCGGTGTAAGGTGAAGTGCACTGACGAGGCTTCCGGTGTTTGCCGGGGCCTTTTTGTAATTTATAAGTCCGTAGGGGGAAGGAATGGTAATAGAAAAGTCAATCGGTAAACGAAGATATATCGGGAAGGATATTCAGGATGTGATGGATCTTCCGGATCTTATCGACATTCAGCTTTGTTCATACGAACGCTTCTTACAACGGGAGCGCTTGCGAAACCATGAAGCCCCCGAAATACAGGGACTTGAGGAAGTTTTTAGATCAACCTTTCCCATTGAAAGCCCTAACGGCGATATGGTCTTGGAATATGAGTACTATACGCTAGATGAAGATAATATCAAATTATCTGAACAGGATTGTAAGCAAAAGGGCCTCACCTATGCAGTCTCTTTGAAGGCGCGGGTAAATCTTATCTTTCAGCAGACTGGTGAAATCCGGCAGAAGGATATCTACATGGGTGATATTCCCATCATGAGCGATCGAGGCACCTTTATCATCAATGGGGCTGAACGGGTAGTAGTTTCTCAGATTCACCGTTCACCAGGGGTCATTTTTAGCCATGAAAAGGGTATTTTTGCTTCCCGGATCATTCCCTACCGCGGTTCCTGGATGGAATTTGAAATTGACCAAAAAAAAGAACTGATCTACGTCAAGATAGATCGGAAAAAGCGAATCCTGGGAACCATATTTCTCAGGGCCTTGGGGTATGAAAGCCGGGAGGCGATCATCCACTCCTTTTATAAAATCGAAACCCTACACGTAGTAGATGATATGGAAACCAGGGAACGATTTTCAGGCCGGGTTCTTGCCGACGCGGTGTGGATTAGCTCTGGAGAAGGGGAGCTTAACGCCAGCGCGAGTGGACGAAAAAAACTCTACCGGGCAGGGGAAAAGCTGCACCCCCATAATGTGGATGAACTGCTCAACAATGGAATCGTTTCGGTAGAGGTTATTGATTTTGAGGATCCGGATTCCCTTAACTCTCCGATGCTCCTCAACTGTTTTGAACGGGAAGAGATAAAATTTGTTAAGGATGATCCAGAACGGGACGAACCTTCCAAGGAAGATGCCCTTGCGGCGGTCTACTCAGTGCTCATGCCTGGGGAATCTATCACGGTGGATGCTGCTGAAAAGGACTTGATGGGGATGTTTTTCACCAGCCGCCGCTACGATCTGGGAAAAGTGGGGCGGTATAAACTCAACAAGAAGTTTGACTTCAGGCCGCCCCTGAAAGACTCTACCCTGACCAAACGGGATATTATTGCCACCATGAAGTTCCTCATCAAAGTCTACGTGGGGGATGAAAATATTGATGATATCGACCATTTGGGCAATCGCCGGGTTCGCTCCGTAGGGGAACTCATGGCTAATGCCATGAAAACCGCATTTAGCCGTATGGAACGGATCGCTAAGGAACGGATGAGCCTCAAAGAAACAGATACCATCAAGCCCCAGGACCTCATTTCGATCAAGCCTGTGGTAGCGGTGATCAAGGAGTTCTTTGGATCCAGTCAACTATCCCAGTTCATGGATCAAGTAAATCCCCTGGCAGAGCTGACCCACAAACGCAGGCTCAATGCCCTTGGTCCTGGGGGACTTTCCCGGGATCGAGCAGGTTTCGAAGTACGGGATGTACACTACACCCATTATGGCAGGATGTGTCCTATTGAAACCCCGGAAGGGCCGAATATTGGGCTTATCGTGTCCTTGGCCAATTATACCCGGGTAAATGAATACGGATTCCTAGAGACTCCCTATCGTAAGGTAAGCCACGGCGTGGCTACTGCGGAGATCGAATACCTCTCTGCCATGGATGAAGACCGGTATTACATAGCTCAAGCCTCGGCCAAACTAAATAGTGATGGTTCTTTTGTCGATGAACAGGTATCCTGTCGCAGGCAGGGGGATTATACCACCCGAGGCCCTGAAGAGATTCAGTACATGGATGTATCCCCTAAACAGATCATCTCTGTATCTGCTTCGCTCATCCCCTTCTTGGAACATGATGACGCCAACCGAGCTTTGATGGGTTCTAACATGCAGCGTCAAGCAGTACCCCTGGTTTTTCCCGAAGCTCCCCGGGTTGGTACCGGCATGGAGGGGAAGTGCGCCTATGATTCAGGGGTCTTGGTCAAGGCCCGTAGAGCCGGCAAAGTGGTGCGGGTTACGGCCCAAGAGATTACCATTGAACCTGATATGAGTACTGCTTTGGTGGGGAAAGTCTCGCGTATTACAGAAACCAACGATCAAGGCTTTGATGTGTATCATTTGGTTAAGTATCAAAGGACCAACCAAGATACGTGCTATAACCAACGTCCTTTGGTAGCGCTTGGGGAACAGGTAGGTCCTGGACAGATCATTGCCGATGGACCTGCTACAAGAGACGGGGAACTCGCCTTGGGCCGGAACATCTTGGTAGGGTTCATGCCCTGGAATGGGTATAACTACGAGGATTCGATTCTCATCTCCCAGAAGGTGGTAAAGGATGATATGTTCACCTCTATCCATATCAAAGAGTTCCTCACCGAAGTCCGGGAAACCAAGTTGGGTCCAGAAAAGATCACCCGGGACATTCCCAACACCTCAGAAAAAAGCCTGGATAACCTAGATGCCGAAGGGATTATCCGGGTGGGGGCAAAGGTCCGTTCTGGAGACATCCTCGTAGGAAAGGTAACCCCTAAGAGCGAGACCGAGACTACCCCGGAATTCAAGCTCCTCAATTCCATATTCGGTGAAAAGGCCAAGGAGGTACGGGACTCAAGCCTGCGAGTGCCTCACGGTATTGATGGAACCATCATCGACATACAGCGGCTCAAGCGTACCCAAGGGGATGATCTAAACCCCGGGGTAGACGAGGTGGTGAAGGTACTCATCGCTACCAAACGGAAGCTCCGGGAAGGAGACAAGATGGCAGGTCGTCATGGTAACAAGGGAGTCGTGGCCCGGATATTGCCGGAAGAGGATATGCCTTACATGGAAGACGGCACGGCCCTAGACCTCTGCCTTACCCCTTTAGGGGTTCCTTCCCGGATGAACATCGGCCAACTCTTGGAAACCGAGCTTGGCTGGGCAGCTTCCACGTTGGACGAATGGTTTTCCTCTCCGGTATTCCAGTCTCCTTCCACAGAGCAGATTGAAGAAAAGCTCAAAGAAGCAGGTCTTCCGGTGAGTTCTAAGACCCGCCTTCGGGACGGCCGCACCGGCGAACCCTTTGTGAATCCCATTTTCTGCGGGGTGATCTACTTCCTCAAGCTTCATCACCTGGTAGACGATAAGATGCATGCCCGGTCAACCGGTCCCTATTCTCTGGTAACCCAGCAACCCTTGGGGGGTAAGGCCCAATTTGGTGGACAACGGCTTGGGGAAATGGAAGTGTGGGCATTGGAAGCCTACGGTGCTGCCAATACCTTACAGGAGCTGTTGACCATTAAGTCCGATGATATGACCGGCCGGTCTAAAATCTACGAGGCTATTGTAAAGGGCGAACCCTCTACTACTGCGGGTATTCCTGAATCTTTTAATGTATTGGTTCAGGAACTCCGCGGTTTGGCCTTGGATTTGACCATCTATGACCTCAAAGGTAAACAGATTCCTCTCACCGAGCGAGATGATGAACTCATCATTAAATCAGGTTCAAACTTCTGAGTATGGTCTCAGGCAAGAAGGCTTACATCTAAGGCTGTATACGCAAATCCTCCAAGGGTTTGCGTGTACTGTATTGCAATGATTACTATACGCTAGGGGACGTTTCAAGGGTGGATGGATCGGGCAGAAAGGTCCCGCCACCTTCCCCACTCCCACGATAAGGGGTATATACATGAGGGATATACAGGATTTTGATTCTATTATGATCCGTTTGGCCTCTCCGGAGATGATCCGGGCTTGGTCTTACGGGGAAGTTAAAAAACCGGAAACCATTAATTACCGAACCCTCCGGCCTGAAAAGGACGGTCTTTTCTGTGAACGGATATTCGGTACCACTAAGGAATGGGAATGTTACTGCGGTAAATTCAAATCCATCCGTTATAAAGGGGTCATCTGTGACCGTTGTGGGGTAGAGGTGACCCACTTCAAAGTGCGCCGGGAACGGATGGGTCATATAGAACTGGCAGCACCGGTTTCTCACATCTGGTATTATCGTTCTATTCCCAGTCGTATGGGTTTGCTCCTGGATATTCCTATGGCTGCTCTCAGGTCGGTGCTCTACTATGAAAAGTATGTGGTCATTGAACCGGGAGATACAGACCTCAAAAAGATGCAGTTCCTTACCGAAGATGAGTATTACGATGCCCAGGAACGGTACGGCGGTGGTTTCAGCGCGGGTATGGGTGCAGAAGCAGTACGAACCCTCCTTGAAAACCTCAACTTGGACCAAATGGCCACGGAACTCCGGGCTAAGATGATCGAAAAGGGAGCCAAGAGTGATAAGCGGCTCTTAAAGCGCATCGAAATCGTAGAGAATTTTCGTAATTCCAATAACAAGCCTGAATGGATGATCCTGGATGTGGTTCCGGTCATCCCACCAGAGCTTCGTCCTATGGTACAACTTGATGGAGGCCGCTTCGCCACTTCAGACCTCAACGATCTTTACCGTAGGGTGATTAACCGGAACAACCGGCTCAAACGGCTCCAGGCACTGAATGCCCCGGATATCATCATTCGCAATGAAAAGCGGATGCTTCAAGAGGCGGTGGATGCCCTCTTTGACAATTCTAAGAAAAAGCGGGTGGTCAAAGGGGCTTCTAACCGACCGCTCAAGTCCATTTCAGATATGCTTAAAGGTAAACAAGGCCGGTTCCGGCAAAACCTCTTGGGTAAGCGGGTGGACTATTCAGGCCGGAGCGTTATCACCGTGGGGCCTGACCTCAAGATATGGCAGTGTGGACTCCCTACCAAGATGGCTTTAGAGCTTTTCAAGCCGTTCATCATGAAGAAACTGGTGGATAAGGATGTGGTCTACAACATCAAGAAGGCCAAGATCCTGGTGGAACAGGAGACCCCCGAAGTCTTTGCCATTCTGGACGAGGTAGTAAAAGAACATCCCATCCTTTTGAACCGGGCGCCCACGCTGCACCGGTTGGGGATCCAGGCCTTTGAACCGGTTTTGGTAGAAGGTAAGGCCATCAAGCTCAATCCCTTGGTGTGTCATGCCTTTAACGCTGACTTTGACGGGGATCAAATGGCAGTGCATGTGCCCCTCACCCAAGCAGCTCAGATGGAGTGTTGGACTTTGATGCTCTCTGCCCGGAACCTCCTCAACCCTGCCAATGGAAAGACTATCGTGTTCCCTTCTCAAGACATGGTTTTGGGGATCAACTTCCTCACTCGGGTGAAGCCTAATGCTAAAGGCCAAGGCCGGCGCTATGGCACTGTGGAAGAGATCCTCATGGCAGTGGATGCTCATGCATTGGAATGGGAGGCATGTATTCGAGTGCGGCCCCCTAAATTACCGGTCTGGAACAAGGCAGGAAGAGTCTTTGCCATCGGAACTGATGGACTCATTGAAACTACTCCAGGACGGCTTATTTTTAATGAGGAACTTCCTAAAGAGATTCCTTTCATCAACTATGAGCTAAAGGACAAAGAGCTTCGAGGACTTATCGAACAGGTTTTCGCGGATAATGGTTCTTGGACCACGGTGAAGATGCTGGATGCTATTAAAAACACCGGGTATAAGTATGCGACGGTCTTTGGTGCTACTATTGGTGTAGATGACATTGTGATTCCCAAAGAAAAGGCCGAAATGATCGACCAGGCAAGCCGGGAAGTGGATTCCATCCAAAAGCAGCATCGCCAAGGGCATATTACCCAAGAAGAACGGTACAACCGGGTTATCGAGGTATGGAACAAGACCAACGATGAGCTTACCAATATTATGATGAAGACCTTGGAAGCTGACCGGGACGGGTTCAACTCGATCTACATGATGGCCAACTCCGGTGCACGGGGAAGCCGTAATCAGATTCGCCAACTTGCGGGAATGCGGGGACTCATGGCCAAGCCTTCGGGGGACATCATCGAACTCCCCATACGTTCAAACTTTAAAGAGGGACTTTCAGTCATTGAATTCTTCATCTCTACGAACGGTGCGCGGAAAGGCTTAGCTGATACGGCTCTTAAGACCGCGGAAGCAGGGTATCTCACCCGGCGACTTGTAGATATTGCCCAAGATGTGGTAGTAAACGAAGACGACTGTGGTACCATCAATGGTATTTCCTATTCAGCCATCAAGAATGGGGAGGAAATTGTTGAATCCTTAAGCGATCGTATTGTAGGCCGGTATACCCTGGAACGGGTCAAACACCCCATTACCGGGGAGCTTGTCGTAGATGTGAACGAGGAGATTACCGAGGAAATCGCCCGGGACATTGAAGCCGCCGGGGTTGAGGCAGTACGGATTCGGACGGTTTTGACCTGTGAAGCCAAACATGGGGTTTGCCGCCGTTGTTATGGCCGTAACCTAGCTACCAACCGCACGGTGGACATAGGTGAGGCGGTGGGTACCATTGCAGCCCAGTCCATTGGCCAGCCGGGAACCCAGCTTACCATGCGTACCTTTCACATCGGAGGAGCCGCGACCAAGGTTAGTGAAGAAAGCCAGATCCTCTTGAAATACCCGGTATATATCCGGGATGTAAGCGGAGTTCATGTGGCGCTGTCCGACGGACGGTGGCTCTTTACCCGTAAGGGTTATGCTGTAGTGAACAAGGTCATGAAGGACTACCGCCTTGAGGAGCATGATAACCTCTTGGTGGAAAATGGTAAGCGTATCATCCGGGGAGAACCGATTATCAACCATGAGGGACAGAATATACTCTCCCCTGAAATCGCCTATGCCATGGTCTTGCAAGATCACCTCTACCTTATTGGGCAAGATCAGAAGATTGAAATCCGGAACGGTTCTGAATTGGTGGTAAAAAAAGGCGACGTGGTGGCTGCCGAGAAGACCATCGCGACCTTCGACCCCTTTTCTGACCCGATCATCGCGGAAGCATCGGGATTTATCAAATACGAAGACATCATCCCGGGTACTACCTTAAAAGAAGAAATCGACGAGGAAACCGGTAACATCGAAAAGCGGGTATCCGAATTCCAACTTGAAAGCAAGCAGCCCCGGATCTTCATCATTGATGAGGATGGCGCAGAACTCGCTTCGTACTTCCTTCCCGGAGGGGCATATATTCAGGTTGATGATGGAGAACGGATCAACGCAGGACGAACCATAGCTAAGACCCTCAAAGAGTCTGCCAAGGCTATGGATATTACCAGCGGCCTCCCCCGGGTGAGTGAGCTTTTTGAAGCCCGCAAGCCTAAGAGTCCTGCGGTACTAGCTCAAGTTTCGGGCACCATCTCTTTTAAGGGTATTGTCAAGGGCAAGCGGGTAATTACCATACAGGATGCCTTTGGGAAGGAATACAAGCACCTCATCCCGATGACCAAACGGCTCTTAGTCCGGGACGGGGATACCATAGAAGCCGGGGAAAGTCTTTGTGTGGGGGCGATCAATCCCCATGATATTCTCTTTATTATGGGTGAAAGCCGTCTTCAACGGTATCTCATGGACGAGATTCAACAGATGTATCGGGTGCAAGGGGTAACCATCAATGACAAGCACATCGGGGTTATCATCAGGCAGATGATGCGGAAGGTAGAAATCGTATCAGTGGGAGACACGAAGTTTATCTTTGGCCAACTGGTGGACAAGTACCATTTCCATGAGGAAAACAACCGGGTCATTGAAGAAGGAGGCCAGCCCGCAGTTGCCCGGCCTATGTTTCAAGGGATTACCAAGGCCAGCCTCAATATTGACTCGTTCTTGTCTGCGGCGAGTTTCCAGGAAACCACCAGGGTACTTACCAATGCCGCTATTGCCGGGTCCACCGATTACCTCCGGGGTCTTAAAGAAAACATCATCATCGGTCATCCTATTCCGGCTGGTACGGGGATGAAGCGTTATCGAGCGGTGAAGCTCTTTGATGAGGATAATAAGGATCTGGACGTGGAGATGCAGGAGATATTGGAACGGGTCAGACTGGAAAAAGTCACCGAAACTACCGGAGAAGAAGAGTTTATGGCTGAAGAATCGGAAGAGTAGCGTTCAGCGCAGCAGGTTTACCAGCGGCCTTGTTCCGGCAGGCCGCATGTCCTTTTATCTGGCGAGAAACAGGAGGGGTTTCTTATGGAAGTACATGACCGTTAAGAATTGAAGAGTCTGGTAGAGGAACTCCCGCCTTTGAATATCAGTTTTTGTATAGACCGCAGCGGATCCATGACCGGTGTTATGCCCTGGGTAAAAGATTGTTTTTATATATTCGGGATATTGTTTCTTTGATTGACATGAATACAAACGCTCAAACCCTTCCAGCTTCAGATGAAGCAATACCGCCTATAAAACACCCTAGAAAAAACGCCTCGATCTTGCTTATTTCAAAGCTGAGAATAGCTCGTTTTCCAGAGGAAGAGACCGTACTACGCGCGCCAGGTTCACCTTAAAACTTTTTCGTTGTATGGGAGAAGGCCCATAGCAGGCTATCTTTTCCTGATGTTCTTTGGTGGGATAGCCCTTGTGCTTTTCGTAGCCGTATTCCGGGTAAACCAGGGCATACTGTTCCATGAGCTTGTCCCGAGCAGTTTTGGCCAGGATCGAAGCGGCCATTACTTCGGGAACCTGACTATCCGCCTTGACCATTGCGCGACAGAGGATGGGAAGATCCGGACACTGCAAACCGTCTACCACTGCTTCGGCAAGTACGAGTCCTGCGGGCAATTTCACGACCATAACATCAAAGGCCCGCTTCATCGCAAGGAGACTGGCCTGCAGGATATTGAGGGTATCAATTTCCGTTTCCGATGCCCAGCCGATACCCCAACTCAAGGCTCTTTCCATGATAAGGACCTGCGCTTTTTCACGCCGTGCCGGGGAAAGCTTTTTTGAATCCCCTAAGCAGGACCCGGGAAAGTCAGAAGGCAGTACCACCGCGGCAGCGCAAACCGGGCCAGCTAGGGGACCCCGGCCAGCCTCATCAAGTCCGCAGATCACCTGAGCTTAGGTTGCAGCATAGCCAAAACGTCCCGCAACTCCGGATCCTGGACAAAGTAGTAGGTTTCCAATTCAGCAGCGCTCAATCCTACTAATTCATGACTCATATAATGGATCCACCGATCTTCATCGTTGACCGATACCTCATGCCTGCGGCACCAATAATCAGGCTGAATGGGAAGCTGTTCAGGTTTATCATAAGCATACTTATAATCATGCACCGCCACCTTAAAATCCTGCCGGGGGATCCCCTTGGCCAAAATGATCTCTGCCAAGTAGTTGATGGTACGGCCAGAATCAAAAATATCATCCACCAAGAGCACCTTATCCCCAACCCGCAGGTGTTCCGGTGCATAGGTCCAGCCCTCAACCATTATCTTTTCCGACTCCCTGACATCCGTATAAGACCGGGCAACCACTGCGGCATAATACACCGGCCTTCTCCCTTTACAGACCACCTTGAAATATTCGCTTATCAGGTTCCCCAAATAGGCTCCTCCCCGAAGCGAGACATAGATAACATCCGGGGTAAATCCATCTTGATAAATCCTATGGGCTAATTTTAAGCCGTTGTTCCGTACCGTGTCATAGGAAAGAAATTCCTTAATCATACTATGAGTATACTAAGCTGAGGAAATTAAGTACATGCAGGGAACCGGTTACTTAGAAGGGTCCTGTATGAGCCGGGATATGGTAGCAAAGGAATAGCCTTGTTTCACCAGTTCTGGATATAAGTCATCCAAGAGCGCGGCCAATTCAGGTGACCAGGCATGGCCTATCAGCACTGCGGATCCCTTCCACGCTGCTTTGCGAAGGCCCTCTTGCACATACTGGATCATGGCTGACTTTTCCTGAATATTGTCGATAAACACATCCCGCTCCTCAATAGGTATTCCCAAACGTTTTGCCACATCCGGTACCACGGTATCGGCGATAGTTCTGGAATCAAGAAAATATATCCCTTGTTCATGGCATATTCTCAGGATGGTCTCCATAGCCTGGGAATCCATGGTTATCTTAGAACCTTGATGATTATTCATCCCTGCCACAGGGCCTATTTCCGCTAGATTAGCTTTCACCACCGCCCGGATCGTGTCTGCAGGCATCCCCGCATAAATGGCTCCAGGTCCGGGATTCTGCCCCCCCAAGGCTTCCATAGGCTGATGGAGGAACAGTTCCTTACCTGAGGCTCGTATACGCCGGGCAGCTTCTACAGAATAGGGAAGCCCTGGCAGGACCGCAATGGTAAGGGGACCGGGAAAACGCAGAAAAGGCTCTAATTCCTTCAGGTTATTTCCCGCATCATCAATGACAAACCCAAGTATCCCCTTAGGTGGAGATGGGGGGGGCTGGTAAGAAGGCGCTCCAGGACCTTCCGTATCTAGCGGATCCTCAGGCGGGCTATCCCCTGCCGCTGGTTCTTGCGTAACAGGAGAAACCTCATGCTCAGGAATCAAGGACTCTTGAGCCATGCCTTGGGGATAGTCAGAGGCATCCTCTGGAACTAAGGGGGCATCAGCACGTAAAAGCAGCATACGGATAAAGATGATGCTGGCTACTACCAATATCCCCAACAAAAAACACCAACCAATTACCAGTAGGCTTCGGATTCGGCCTTGAGGTCTCTGATCCTCAGTTGGCGGAGGATCGGTATCTCCAGAAGCTCCAAGCATATTTGAACATAGCGCTTATCCTCTAACTTGGTCAACAGGGTATTCCCAATCCTCATTTTTAAAGAAGTTGTTGACACAATATGTTATAGCCATTATGCTTTCTCACAAGTTGAGGTTCGTATGTTCAATATAGACGAAGAAAAGGATACATTGACTAAAGAATTATCTGAACAATATTCCCAAAATATAATCAGCATGGAAGAATATGAACGTATTCTGGAATATATAAATAAAATAGAAACAAAGAAGGAAGCAAGCATCATTGAAAAAATAATACAAGAAAATAGTATTGAAAAGAATGAAATAATGATGCCCAAAACCAAGGAAAACTATGTATCCATGTTTTCGTGGAGGACGACAAATGTAAAATCAATAAATGGGAGCGGTGGAAAGTTTATCAGTTTATTTGGAACAAACCGAATAATAGTGGATAATTTACCTAAAGGAAAGACGGTGTTACAGGTAAATTCAATATTTGGATTAACAGAAATAATAGTATCAAAAAACATAAAAATAATAAATAAAACAGTACCCATATTTTCAGGTATATTTTCACCCAATGAAATAAACCGGGAAAATGAAGAATTACCTGAATTGTATATTGTAGGGAAGGCAATTTTTGGAAATATAACCATAAAGTAAAAGAATAGGGCGCGCCTGCGTCTATGGGGGATATTATTTGCAGCGGTGGAAGATAGAGCAGTCTCACTTTCTCGTCGTTGTAAGAATGGCAGTTCACCGCAACCGATGCCCGTACTAAACTCAAGCGGCTCTATCCGGAGATTATTGAGTAAAGTATTTGTTGTTACCGGGTACTAGGGATTTGCGTAGGGTTGCAAACCCCTCAGATCTCTGCAGACGTTCTTAGGCAAGCTGGTTCTTCTACTTGCTCGTGGTTCCTCTTATTGCGATAAGGCAGCTACTGCAGCGCCAAAAAGGGACGCTTGCTCTACCGGAGATATCACATAGAAACGCTTTTTCCCGGATACCAACATAGTATGCAAGTAGGATTCAAGGGCAGTCCGCATCCCCTGATAAACCAGGTACGTGGTACCTTCCACCGCAATACGGACCGGCGCAAAGGGATCGTATCCTCCAACCCGTTCTACCACGGCAGCCACCATAGCAGCAGAAAAACAGGCTGCCCGTTCGGTTACCATTGAGGTGAGATACACCAAGGTAGCGATGCCGGCCCCTTCATCTGCACCAAAAAGCTCTCCTATGGGACCTTTCCCTGCCAAGGGAGCCTGCATAAAAGCGTTTAAGTCCTTGGTCTGCACGGTAGGCCATGCAAGAAACTCCTCGGATTTTTTGAACCGCAGTAAGCCATCCCGTATGGCCTGTTTGAGAATATGGAAGGTAAGGGGACCCAGATACGCCCCTGCAGTGGCTTTTTCCAGGGTATAGACTCCGGGATTCTTAGTGGTAGCGTCGTATTCCCGGTCAAGAATCCCCATATACCGGTGGGCAAAGGTTCCGGTTTCACATACAACGATTTGGGGAGCCGAGACCGATGCAAAGCCTATCTTAGGGATGCTCGTTTCAGGATATGCCGTATTAATACCGGTTCCCAAAATTAAACCTACCACTGGGCCGTGGCCTCCCTGGAGAGGAATAGAAGCGAGGCCTGAAAGCAGGGTCGCTACGGTATCGTTTAAGAGTACAATCTGCTTGGGCGCTTTGATCTTCCGACGGGCCAAGGCCTCCCTGAGCCCGTGACCTATAGATTTCCCGATCACTTCGGGGGCATCCACTTCCTTACTGAACCCAAGGAGTATACCGTCTGCATCTTTAATTATTTCCATAGGATAGGAGAACGTGAACCCTATGCCTTCTACGTCAGGGGCTTTTTCAATGAGCGGTGCGGTTACTTCGGCTATTTTGTCGAAAAACTGCTCAGCACTTACTCGTCCATAGGTACCGGGCATAGGGAGTTTCTCACTGCTCTGGGCGAGTGCTTTTCCTTGATCGTCAAAACGAACCAACGCGGCCCGGAGATTGGTTCCCCCGGCATCCAGGGCAATCACGGTTTTTCCCGGAGGAACCCGGGAAACCGGACTGATATAGGCGGGGATCATGGGGAGACTTGAACGTTGCCCTCGTAGTCCGCGTTCCATATCAATCAAGACATCCTGTACCAAGCCAAGGGGATCGATCAGCGCATAATGGAAACCATAATACCGGGCAAAGTCAGTCAAGGCATGGGGATCAAATTTTTCTGATGAACTCATGGATTACCTCATTTTAAAGAATGCAGTTACATCGGACTCATGTCCACAGGCTTTAGCGAAGAACCTCAGAAACTGCAAGAGCCAGTCAAAACCAACCGAGTTTTGAAACTGACTCTTGTAACAAACTATACGTTATGTAAGCGATTTGTGAAAGGCGCCAGGAATAAACCCCCGGCAGTACCCTCAACTCATAAGCCAGATAGACCACCAATGGGCAATCGCTCCAACCAAAACAAATATATGCCAGGTAACATGCGCGCCCCGGCGGGTAGGCTTACTGTACCAGATGACTCCCAGGGTATAGGCCAGTCCACCTCCCAAAAGGAACACCAGACTTGCAATAGGAATGGCCTTTGCCAAACGGGAGCCAAACATCACCACAGCCCATCCCATCCCGATATACACCCATCGTTCTAGTTTCCGTAAAACCTTGCAATTAACCGCGTGAAGGATAATGCCGGTTATGGCCAAGGTCCATTCAATACCAAAACAGAGCCAACCCCAGAGGCCGTTCAAGGCGAGGAGGCAAAATGGGGTGTAGGTTCCTGCGATCAGCAGGTAGATCGCGGAATGATCGAAGATGCGGAAAATACGTTTTGCCCCTTCATGCTGGATAGCATGGTACAAGGTTGAGGTAAGAAACATGGTAATCATGGTCGCCATGAAGATACTATAAGAACAGAGCGCTACCATGCCGCCGCCGGCTCCTCCCAATTGTCCCTTGGCCCTAAGCACCAATAACACTAAACCAGCAACAGCCAAAAGCGCGCCCAATCCGTGTAATATCCCATTGGCAATTTCCTCGCCAGGGGTTTGAAATGGAAGCGGCTTAGGAATAGGATACAATCGTATTGCCTGTTCTGGTTTCATCCCATTAGATAACAATGTCATAAGCTCATATACCCTCGTTCTTGTTTGACCCCCCTTCATACAAGGGGTTGCAGCAAATTTTTGAGGAAGCGTCTTGGGATTTCCTATTCCCTAAACACGCTGGAAATGGACTAGGCGTTTACCCTGGAGTTTGCATATTCCGGGTTTGCCTGCTTGTTTTTTCGTTTTATGGCGTACAGACTTGAGTCAACCGTCCCCTTGGGAATACCCAAAACTTCGGCTATCTCCCGGTTAGTGGCGTAATGGCTCATAGAGGCTAATCGCTTTCTCATTGTTTTGTATCGTGTCTTGGCTCGTTCCATCTGGCCTTTTATTTTTTCATATTGGATCGATCCTTCCAAGGCTGCTTCCAATTTTTTTTCAAAGACAATACACCGGTAGTATTGACACTGGGTTCGCTCATTAAGTCCCCGGCGTTCTTCATCTCGTTCAAGTCTCCGTTTCCGTAGTTCGTCGATAAGGTGCCTGAGTTGCGCTTTCTCTATGCCGATTGCCGGAGCAATCCGGGAAATATGATCATCAGATAAAAAGCAATACGTTTTGAGTAATAATATGAGGATCTGCCGGGGATTAGAAACCGGTTTAATAGCCGGCAGGGGTTCTAAATAGACTGGATCACTTTCGCAGAAATTCATATCTTCTGCCCGGGCCTCCCAGAAGGCATATTCGGTCAAGTCATGAGCCGCTTGCCGGGAACGGTATTCCCGGGCAGACCAATACACCAAGGAGCCGATATAGGCCTCAAAGGAGGCCCCAATATCCTTATAGGTATCTATGGCCCGGCTCATCCGGGGATAGAACCAACTGAGAAAATCAGCACAGGTATCCTTGTCCCAGTCAAAGAGATGAAACCGATGGTGGTTTTTAAGGATAAACGTAAAGATACGTCCTTCAAATTCTTTTTTCGCTAACTCTCCTTGAGTGTACTGATTCAAGAGTTCACTCAAATATACGAGCTCCTGCATAATATACTCCTTGTTTCATAAGGGTTTATATATAATAAAGGAACTCAGGTGGTATTTGATTTAATTGCTATGGCGAATTTAAAGCTGAAGTACGAAGATAATAGATTGGGTAAAGGTTCCGGGTTTCGGAGACCAACCCACACTGCCTATAGCAAGGTAGAGGCGGAGGGTATGCCCACTTCCCCACGATACAGGTAACATTTAACATATCTTTAACAACTTTTTTATAATTGGTGATAAAATCCGGTATAGGGGGAGAAACTCATGATCAATATACTGGTGGTAGAGGACGATGACAAACTAAACCGCATAGTCTGCGTCCACCTTGCCGAACAGGGCTACAGGACCATTGGCTGCGTTTCCGCGGTAGAAGCCTTTGACCGCATGGTAGATACCATTATCGACCTCATTATTTCTGATATTATGATGCCGGAAGTGGACGGGTTCAAATTTGCCGCCATGGTACGGGAACAGGATAAAATGATACCCATCCTCTTTATCACCGCTAGGGATGACATTGGCTCGAAGCAGAAGGGCTTTCGTATTGGCATTGATGATTACATGGTCAAGCCCGTTGATCTAGACGAACTGGCCCTGCGGGTAGGGGCGCTTTTACGGCGGGCACATATCGCCAACGAAAAGAAACTTACCGCCGGAAGCCTGGTCCTCAATGCCGACGAGATGACCGCAGCGGTGGCGGAGGAGGAAATACCCGTTACCGTCAGGGAATTCAACGTGCTGTTCAAACTTCTGTCCTACCCCAAAAAGACCTTTACCCGGAACCAGCTTATGGACGACTTTTGGGGTACGGAAAGCGAAAGCACGCCCCGCACCGTAGATGTGTATATTACCAAACTGCGGGAAAAATTTGCCGCCTGTAAGGATTTTGAAATTGTTACCGTTCACGGGCTGGGTTACAAGGCGGTGTTGAAGTGAAGGCAGAAAAGGACCCAAGGATCAACGCCGGGTATATGTCGATAAAAGAATACTTTTTGCTGTTCTTCGTGGTGGCGGCGGTAAACGGGCTTCACATGACGATTTATGTGGAATTTGTAAACCGGGGAATGGTAGAAAGCAATGTCCAACTGGTAATAAATGTCCTTATGGGCTATGTGTTTATTACGGCTGCGCTGGTAATGTTCCTTACCGCGGCGGTACGCCACGTATCATGGAACCGTCCGATGAGGCGGCTGAGTGAGGCGGCAAAGAAAATCGCCCGGGGAGATTTTTCTATCCGCATCGCGCCGGTCCGCAAAGACGGAAAAAAAGATTTTGTGGAGGTCATGTTTGATGACTTTAATACGATGGTGGAAGAACTTGAAAGTATCGAATTGCTGAAAGATGATTTTATCGCAAACGTTTCCCATGAAATCAAGACGCCCCTTGCAGTTATCCAAAATTACGCCTCGGCGCTTCAGGGCGAAACCCTGAGGCCGGAAGAACGGGATGAATACATCAAAACCATCATCGCGTCTTCCCAAAAACTTTCCGCCCTGGTAACCAATATCCTCAATTTGAACAAACTGGAACATCAGGAAATACCGGCTTCCGCCGTTCCTTTTGATATAAGCGAACAGCTCCGCCGCTGCGCTCTTGCCTTGGAAGATCTCTGGGAGCGGAAAAACATCAGCTTTGACGCCGACCTTGATGAGCTTACCGTCTGCTATGATGAAAGTATGCTGGAAATAGTCTGGAACAACCTTATATTCAACGCAATAAAATTTACCGCCCCCGGCGGTTCTATCTCATTGACCTTAAAAAGATTTGCCGGCTTTGCGGTGGTGCGGATACGCGATTCAGGATGCGGCATGGACGAAGAAACGCAAAAACATATATTCGACAAGTTCTATCAGGGGGACCGTTCCCATTCCCAGGAAGGCAACGGTCTGGGGCTTGCTTTGGTGAAAAAGGTGATAGATATTTCAGGCGCAGAGATAAGCGTTATGAGCAGACCTGGTAAAGGCACAACCTTTACGGTG
>JAISGE010000055.1 GCA_031263265.1 Treponema sp. | reverse complement strand
GCTATATTTCTAGACTCCTCAAGGGTGAAATCGGGATGTCTAATTCAACCGCCATGCTTATCGAAAAAGTGCATGGATATACCCGGGAGTGGATACTTAAAGGAACCGAGCCGAAAATGACTTCCTCGGCCATCCAGCCTTTAAGCCTGATTCAAAGAAAAATAATCCAGGAGGTGGAAGCCATGACCGATGATGAACTCTTTTTCATAGCTACCTACATCGAAGCCTTAAACAAGAAAAAAGCCATGGAAAAAACGGGGAAATAAGGCGCGGTAAAGCCCGGCGTTCCTACCGGGGAAGCCACGCCCAGCTTGCGTCATAGGGCGGGTTGCGGTAGACTGGAAATGCGGAAGTTGCCATAGGATTATATCAATCAGCCTTTAAACACGGTGTATCTGAAGCGGATATCAAACGGGCTATCCAAAATGTTATCTATGATGATATTGTGGATGGTTTTAATGATAAACACCTGCTTCTTGGCTTTGATAGCAATGGCAACCTGCTCGAAATATTGTATAATTTTATTGACGAACAGTCTGTCAATGTATTTCACGCGATGAAGTGCCGCAAAGCCTGGCGCTTCCTCGCATCGGGTCAGGCCCATTCGGGGTTGTAGGTTCGAGTCGACAGGAGGACTTTATGGCGAGAATGACCGAAGAAGAAGCGGACGCTCTTGACGAACTTTGGACAAAGACTACTCCAAAGATTTCCGGGGATGGTAAAAATGGTTTCTTTATGAAGCACAAAGACCATATCATTATCGTAGACGATGTTTCTGCCGCATACCTTCGCGCCAGGGCCGATGCTAGCCACAAAACCCCCGGTGAAATTATCGGTGACCTCATCAGGGAAAAAATCGCCGCTACCGCATAGGAGCGGTATTGTTGCTTCCCCGGCCAGCCTTTAAGCCCCCTCCAAAGAAACATAATCCAGGAGGTGGAAGCCTTAAAAATGAAAAAATAAATCCCGCAGCCCTATAAAAATGATTATGGTACTCCCCTGAGTGAGTACATTATAATGATAGTATAGGAACCAATGCACGCCATAAGGTTTGAGTGGTTCCTTACGTGAAGAGGTGTGTGATGCGAATCGCCTTAGTCCATTATCACCTGCACCCCGGCGGGCTTACTTCGGTGGTGTACCATCAGGCTCAGGCATTGATAGACCAGGGGGAATCGGTCTTAATCCTTACCAGAGATGAGCAGCCCCCGGAACAGCCGCTTCCGGTTTTCTATGTCAAGGAACTGCACTACGAGGGGCCTTCAGCGCCGGTCCTTTTAGCCCGGGCTTTGCTCAAGGCAATGAACGTCTATTGGGGACAGGCTGCGGATATACTCCATGTGCATAATCCCCAGGTACAAACCCATGAAGCCCTGATTCCTGCCTTGCATATCCTCAAATCCCAGAATATCCGTCTGCTGTTGCAAATATACGATTTGACCCAGGATTTCAGACCTGACCGGTATGTACCGGATTCCTATCCTGAAAACTGCCATTACGGGCTTATCACCAGCCAGGATTATTCCTACTTGTATCGGTTTGGGATGAAACCCGAAGGTCTGCACCTGATTCCCCATGAAGTGGCTTCTATTAGTTCCACCCCCGGCATGGAACGGAAGCGGTACCTCTATCCAGTCAGGGCGGTCAGGCGCAAAAACATCGGTGAGGCCCTGCTCTTATCCCTCTTTATACCCAAAGGAAGAACTATTGCCATCACCCTCCCCCCTGTGGATAACCTGAATCAGTGGATATACCGTTATTGGAGGAATTTTGCTGCTTCCCTCAAGCTACCGGTGGAATTTGATGTGGGCCTTGACACTCCCTTGTCAGATAGTTTCGGCAGTTCCTTTTGTACGATTACCACGTCGATTAAAGGGAGCTTGGGATTTTCTTTTCTGGAACCGTGGACTGCAGGCAGGGCGGTCATTGGGAGGCGTATCAATATCTGCCGTGATTTTGAAAAAGCGGGGATCCGCTTTGATGCCCTTTACGATGCTATCCACATTCCCCGAGTGTATATTGCCTCTTCGGTTTTGCTCAAAAAATGTACACAAGCCATACAACACATGTATGCATCCTTTAGTTTAAAAGAACCTCCCTACATTAAACAGATGATAACCGATGAACTCTTTTCCCAGGAAACCTTTGATTTTGGCCGTTTCAACGAGGAATTACAGGAAGCGCTGATAAGGACGCTGGTTTCCAATGATGTGGCCTGCCAGGATGTAGCGGAGATAAACCCTTTCCTCACCAGCATGGCGAATTGGCAACCTGATGAGGCGCTGATTGAACAGAACCGCGGCATCATCCTTGACCAATACGGTAAAGAGCGGATCGGGAAGAGCTTACAGGATATGTATGACATGGTCCTGTATACCCCGGTTATCCATAGGAACTCGCCCTTAAAACTCCTGGATATGTATTTTGATCCCCTGCGCTTCTCCCTGCTTGAGGTGGACCATACCTGGTGAACCGTGCCGCTTCCTAAGAAAAGGTGGTCATCCTAATACCTGCTGCATCAATGAGTTCTTTCAAGTTCCGGCTGCCCCATTGTTCTGCTGCCTTACCCACAAGAGATCCACAGACCTGGGCATCTGCCAGAGCATGATGAGCCATATAGGTGATGCCAAACTCGGCTCCCAAGGACGTCAATTTGTGGGAAGATAAGTCCGGCCAGGTATGCCGTGCCAGGGCAAGGGTACAAAAATACGAGAACCGAGGTGCGGGAAGCTGATACTGGGCAAGAACCGCCCGGAGTACCCCTATATCAAAAGGGGCATTATGGGCAGCCAGGGGAAAGCCCTTTATAAAGGACTGGATATTGGATTCCCAAAGCTCCGCAAAAACCGGGGCATCTTGTACATCCTCCTTCGTAAGGCCATGAATCGCGGTAAAATCCGGCCGGATGTAGAGAATCGGAGGACGGATCAAGGAATAGAACGAATCAACCAAGGCACCTTGCTCATATTTGGCCAATCCCACTGCACAGGCGCTTGCCCGGGCGTATTGCGCGGTTTCAAAATCAATGGCAATAAAATCCATTTTTTCTCTTTTTTTCATCTTTACGCGATTTGCTATCTCCTTTAGGGTACTCCTGGATCTTACTTGATCATGAACTGTATCCGTATATACTTTATACTAACTAATACATAAAATCTATTGTTTAAAAACATACATAAAGGATTCATTCGAGTAGGGTTCATTATTTTATAAAGGAACGAAACATTCATGCAAAAAAGAAACATCCGGGTAATCAAGCCTTTTACGATTGGGATCGGGGTTTTGACCGCCTTCACCGTTGGTTTTATATTCAGCAGCCTGGGATGTAAGAAGGCCACCCAGAGCAGCCAGGACCCAAGGGGAAAGATCGTCATCTACACCTCGATGTACGAAGATATTATTACCGCCATAGATACGGCCTTGGAGCAGGAATTCCCCAACTGCATGATTGAATTCGTTTACGGTGGTACCGGTACCATCCAGGCCAAGGTTACCGCAGAACAGAAAACCGGTAAGCTAGGATGCGATATGCTCATGGTGGCAGAACCATCCTATTCCCTAGAACTCAAAGAACATCATTTGCTCTATCCGTACTTGTCTAAACAGGTGGCTCATCTGGATTTTAAGAGCGATCCTGAGGGTTATTGGGTACCTGTACGGATCAGTAATATGGTTTTAGCCTATAATCCTGAGTATACGGACAGGGCTTCTATACCCGCTACTTTTTACGATTTTGCCTTTAATGAAAACTTACGGGGTCTCATTTCCATGACTAATCCCCTGACTTCAGGTACGGCTCTAGCCGCGGTTACCGCGTTACGGGATGTATATGGGTACCAATACTTTGAAGCCTTGGGCAGGCAACAGGTAACCGTGGAAGCCAGCTCTACCGCCCTGGCCAAACTGGAAGCCGGGGAATACCAGGCGATCATGGTTCTGGAAGAATCAGTGCTTAAAAAGCAAGAAGAAGAGGGATCGAAAGTGGAGGTGATCTATCCTCAAGACGGTACTATTATCGTTCCATCAACGATTATGACCATCAATGAGACCTGGAGCGCCAATCATAATATCGCTGCTGCCGAGGCAATCACCGACTGGTTTCTTTCCGAGGAAGGACAGGCCAATATAGTAGCCGGATGGATGCATTCGGTGCGACAAAATTTCCCCACGTTACCCTATCATGCCCTCCCCACAAGCCAGATAAAAGCCGTGAGTATGCCGGTTGATTGGGTAACCTGTTACCGTTATCGGGAGGAGATCCGCACCCAATTCACCCAAGCCCTGAAAGGGGAATAGCAGCTTAGGGCAGCTAGCTCTTGCTTCAGTGGGAGCTTGGGGCGCGCAATTTTTTCATCTCGAAGAAGATCATCACCCCGGTCAATACCAGCGAGAAGCCGTCGGCAACCGGTGCAGAAGCAATCACCCCGGAAAGCCCCCACAGTTTCCCGAAAAGCAGCATACAGGGGATAAGTACAATACATTGCCTGAGCATGGAAAGCAGGATGGACATTTTTGGCCGTCCGGTAACCACAAACACATTGGCAGACACAATCTGGAAGCCGGTCAGGGGGAGCAGGAGTAGTACAACCCGCATGGCAAAGGGGGTAAACTGCAAAAGCTCAGGACTGCCTTCTGGGGCAAAGAGTCTAACCAATCCAAGGGGAATCCACTGCACCAGGATAAACCCCCCGATACATATCGCCGTAGCAACAGCCACAGCCCGGAGATAGGCGCTCAAGACCCGGTCAAACCGTTTTGCCCCGTAATTATAGCCTAGTATGGGCTGCAAGCCCTGATTAAGTCCGAATATGGGCATCAAGATAAACATCGAAACTGATCCCACGATGTTCATCCCTGACAAAGCTATATCACCCCCATTGGCGACCCCCAGCGCGGTAGCGCCGTACCAGCCCATACTGACGTTATAGAGCAACTGGACCCCGGACATGACAAATTGCAGCAAAAACTGGGATGATCCAAAGGCCATGATCTGCCCTATAATCTGCAGTGCAGGCTTAAAGGTTTTCAACCTGAGCCGAATAACCGCTTTTTTGCTCAAATTGAAGGAGAGGATCCATAAGGTAGCCGCGCATTGGGAGATAATCGTGGCCCAGGCCGCGCCTTCGACGCCCCAATGAAAGACAAAGATAAAAAGGGGATCCAGGATCGTATTAAGCCCTGCGCCGATGAACATACTGAGCATGGTTATGCGGGGGAAGCCTTGCGCCCGGGTACAATGGGAAAAGCCGAAACTCAGCATCCAGAATACCGAGCCAAACAGGATGATCCGGTAATAGCTGCGGGCATATTCCAGGGCGCCACTGCCCTCCGGTGCTCCCAATAAGGAGAGGATTGGATCAATCAAGGCAAGCCCAGTCCCCATGATGAGCAGACCCGCGATGGTTAAGAGCCAGAAACAATGGTTCAGGGCATTTTCCGCTTCTTCCTTCCGCTGCTGGCCCAGACGCATGGAAATCATGTTGGCGGCGCCCATCCCAAAAAGCATGGAAAAAGCCATGGTGATGGTCATCAAGGGCATTACCAAGGCAAGGCCGCCCAAAGCAGTCTCATTCACCCCGCGGCCTACGAAGATCCGGTCCACCACATTGTAGAGAGCATTGACCACCATCCCGGTAATCGCCGGTACAGAGAACTGGAGCAGCAGCTTACCCACCGGTTCAGTACCGAGCCGGTCAGCAGCATTGATCCTGGGATTTGCTGTTTCCGTGGAGGTATTTAGTTTTAGATTAGACAAATT
>JAISGE010000011.1 GCA_031263265.1 Treponema sp. | reverse complement strand
CCGACAGAGTACATAGGTTTAAGCTGAGGGGCGGCATCCAGCGCCTTTGCCTGGGTTTCGGCGGAATCATCGAAGACGACTTTGCCGGCAGCCCTCATCCACTTGCCGTCAGTGCCAGTAGCGCTGATCTCAATTTTGGGATTAAGACGCATCTGCTTGTACATATCCTTGGTATTGCTGGTACCCATGTACAGCCTACCCTTGTAACTCATCACAAAACCCATAGGTCGAACACGAGGCTGATCGCCGTCAATCGTGGCGAGATAAAAAGGTTTCGCGTCGTTCAAAAATTTAACAACCGTTTCCATAGCAGATACTCCTGTACCAGCACCCGCCTGTAATGCGGACGCATTATTTATATTCCTGCATTTACACCGTTTTTCCCCAAACACCCGGAACCCGGTTTTTTGGAACGCCTTAAGCAGTATTGGCTAAGTTTGTCCTAAACTATAAAATAATGTCAATAGAGCCTGTTCCAAAACTCGGTTAGTTTCGGAACAGGCTTCCGAAAAAGCGGTCTAAAGCCCGCTTTTTCCATTAAATCTAAGGTTGCTGTTCAAAAACTGAAGTTTTGGAACAGCCTCAGCTGGTTATTTTATCGGTTCCTTCGTGCTTCAATGCCCACATTGCATAGATGGCTTTTGAACGCCCGTCGGTATTAGAACCGTTAAAGAGGAGTAGTTTATCACCTCAGGGACTGTCCTATAATATCCGTGGAATAGATCGAATTTCATCGGCCTTGCTCCGGGCAAACTGGTATGGACAGAGGATTATGGAATCGGAAACAAAGGGCCGCGGGTTTCCCGTCTTCTTCAATTCTTTCCATGTTTTGGTTTCAAGGATGAGGGAAGGTAAAAAGAACTTTTCCACCAGTTCTTCCTGCCATTGTTTGCGCAGATTGGCGGGCAGGATGATGAGGATTTTGCGTTTCCGTTCAGACCATTTCTGGGAAATGATGATACCCGCTTCTATGGTCTTGCCAAGACCGACCTCATCGGCAAGTATGGAACCCTTGTTGAAGGGGGTATTAAAGGTAAAAAGAGCGGCGTCTACCTGGTGGGGGTTTAGATCTACCTGGGCATCCCACCAGGACATGGGCAAGCCGGTTTTCGCTGTCTATGGGGAATCGTTGGGTTAATTCACAGGCAGCGAGTTTGGCATGGTAATCGGTCCAGGGCAAAATATCTCCCCAATTATGGTTTATACAAGAATATCACTTAAGAAAAATAAAGACAAGGAAGAAAAATAGAATCATATACAGCCAGAACGTTTACCGCTCTTTTTTAAGATTACAGAATTTATTGCAAGTATTGGTAATTCAATCAATGGTCCCATTACCAATACTAATGATATAACTGGCTGTAAAGGAAAGGTGATCGTTGCTATTGCCAATGAAATAGGTGAATTCCGTGCCGATGTAGTAAAAACAAGCGATATACTATTTTTAAAAGGCATTTTTAATGCTTTTCCTGTAAACAGTGAAACACAAAAAATAACTACAAAAAATATTAATAAGACAGGCAATAATTTTATAAACAAGATGGTATTATCCAGTAATAATACTCCTTGAGATGCAAACATTGAAATTATGGCAAAACAGAGCAATATACATTGAATATCATCCGCCTTTTTCACTATTTTTATAAGAAAATTTTGCCCGTTAATTTTTTTTATGATGAATTTTACTGCATTTGCGGCAACAAGAGGTACAATCAAAACAAGAACAATACTATGAATAATTGTGGAAATTTCAAAAGAAACTTCCGTTCCCATGAATAGCAACAAATACAAGGGCAACAATATAATTTGTAAAATTAAATTTAACGGTAAAATTGAAGCTCCCAACGAAACGTTGCCATTTGCAAGACCGGTAAAAATTAAATACCAGTCTGTGCAGGGCGTAACCATTAACATTATAAAGCCTATTTGTAAATCAATCTGCCCTGAAAGAAATATTTTTGACAACGCAAAAGTAAATAAAGGCGTAAAAATAAAATTAATTATTAACGCTGAAAAAGAAAAACGTAAATCTGAAAATGATTTTGTAATTTCTTTTATTTGAACATTCAAAAAAACAAAAAAGAGCATACACATCAAGAAGAGTTCAATAAAATTTCCTGCATATTGCTCTAGAAAAGGAATAAATTTCCCAAGGGCTATTCCAATTAAAGCCGAAAGAATAATAAAAAAAGGTTGCAATTTCGATAAAAAACTCATATAAAAGATTATATATTACCATTAAAAAATTGTCAAGTCCGTTTTTTACGCTGCCACGGATGGTGGCGCGCCCCCATTTTTCAAAAATTTCAGCCTGGATAAAGTGGCTTGTTATACACAGTACGTTATTCTATAGCTTACGATATTTTCTCCAATATATTTTTTAATAGTATTGTTCCAATTATTACCCAAATTATTATTACCGGTATCCCATAATACCATCTTTTATATTTTCTGTCTATTTTTATTTCTTTTGCTTCTTCTTTACATGCTTCAAATATATGCTTTGGAATAATTCTTATCGATAAATATAGTAATAGCGGTAATATGATTAAATCATCAAGATAACCTAACACCGGGATAAAATCAGGTATTACATCTAACGGCGATAAGGCATAAAGTATTGCCATTACAACTATTAGCTTTGCAAGTATTGGAACATCTTTCCGTTTATATGCAATATATAAGATTGATAAATTTTGGGTAATTTGCTTCGATTTTTCTTTTAGTTTGTCAAACATTTATTTATCCTGGTTATTTTATGAATAGTATTTTATGCAACCATATTCCCAAGAATACCAATACTATACATAAAACGTTATTCAACAGTATATTTATAAGCGCGTGTTTAATATTGCCGTTTATAAAATACTGAACGGTTTCCAACGAATAGGTTGAAAATGTGGTATAAGCTCCCAGAAAACCGGTTATTACCAATAATTTCCATTTAATGTTTAGGGAAAATAGGTCAAAAAGGTTTATTAAAAAACCTATTGCTAATGCTCCAATACAATTAACAAAAAGCGTGCCAAAAGGAAATTTAATAGGTATGGATGAACTTATGCATTGGCTTGAAACATAACGTAATAAGGCCCCAATACCGCCGCCAATAATAACATAGAGCAGATTCATGCACCCTAAACCTATCGGGGCAGGAGTATGCCCTGGACGTATTTCTCAAGGATATCCCGCTCGTCTGAACACCCCACAATCCGTTCAAGTCGTTCCCGCAGGCTTAGGGGAAAGGGAGGAACCGGATGCGGATCCTCCATAACCAAGGCGTCGAATTCATACCCCGCCTCAAAAGACCCAACCTGGCCAAAGAAAGAACCGCCCCCTTGGGTACCTAGATAAAAAACTTCTTCCAAAGTAAGCGGAGCTTCAGCTCCGGTTCCGGTACATCGGCGTAGCTTGGAAACCCCAATCGCATCGGTCATGGCCCGGAACATCGAGGTATGTGCGCCCCCAGCTACATCACTGCCCAGACCTACGGAGAGTCCTGCCTCAAGGTAACGCCGTACCGGAGCAATCCCCGAAGAGAGGTTCATATTTGACTGGGGGCAATGAGCAACGTGGACACCTTGGCGCTGCATGAGCGCTATTTCTTCGTTCCCTGAATAGACACAGTGGGCCATGATGGTCGGTACAGGGCCTCCAAAGAGATTAAACCGGGTATAGGCATCCCCATAACAGCTACTCTGAGGACAAAGCGCTTGAACCCAGGCGATTTCCTTGAGATTTTCCGATAGATGGGATTGGAGGGGCAGGTTATACTGCTGCTGGATCTCGGATAAGCCGCGTAATAGCTCGTCAGTACAAGAAGGAATAAACCGGGGAGTCAGGATGGGTTTACAGCGCGTGTAGGTTCCGCACCGTTCAAGCCATTCCCGGGTTGCCGCCACTGAACATGCCGCATCCTGTTCTCGCAGGGTATCCGGACTGTTTCGGTCCATGTTGACCTTGCCGGCCATACACACCAGCCCTGAGTTCTCAAGCAACTCCATCAAGAGCAGCGTAGCCGGTACATGAACCGTCCCAAAGAGGCATATCCGGGTATTTGGCCCTTGCTGTAAATCTTTCACCAAAGCGGTATAGGCCCTCAGGGCATAGCCGGTATCCTGGTATTTCGCTTCTTCAGGAAAGGCCCGAGTTTCAAGCCAGTCGAGGAGTTCCAGATCCATGCCCAAACTTCTGAACGCGAATTGGGGGGCATGGATATGCAGGTCTACCAGACCTGGTATGATGAGCTTTCCGGTATGATCGATATAGGGAAAGGCTCTATACGGAAGCGGTATTTGGGAAACCTGAGAAAATACCCCGGCGGATTTCCCTTCTGCACAAACCAAGAAGCTCTGTTCCGCAGTAGCCAGGGAGGTCCTGGTTTTACTGTAACAAATATCCCCTTTCAATATAAAATTACGACCGTCCATGATACCCTACCATTCCCCCTGCAGGATGTCCCCCACGGCAACCCCAGCCCGGACGAACCAGGACCGGGGGGTTTCAAGGGCATACCGGGCCGAGCGGCTTGAATGGAGGGGGTTTATGTTTCCCGGCTCCATATCGTGGATTTCGAGGATCTTTCCTTCAGCGGAAATAAAAGCGATAGAAAGGGGAATGAGCGTGTTTTTCATCCAGAAAGACAGGATTTGATCTTTTTCAAACACAAAGAGCATTCCCTTACCATCTGCAAGGCTCTTCCGGTTCATAAGGCCCTGGGATCGTTCCTCATCAGTCCGGGCAATCTCAACGCTCAAGGGTATCAGCATCCCCTGGGTGGTTTCAATCGTTAATTCTCGGGTTTCAAAAGTCAAACCTCGAGCCATACAATGTACCCCGGTTAGGACAAAACAGAGGCACCATATAAGGCCGATCCCGCGCTGCTTTCTCCGCTGAACAGGCAGGAAAACCCGGAACAACCCGTTAAAATCCATTCAAGAAATCCTCTTGTAAACGCATGTCTTGGGATTCTTTTGTTTGAGCGGTATCAAGGAATTCATTAAACACCTGCATATCCATATATTTTACCGTCAAAGGCCGTTCAATGGCGATCCGGGTAGCTGCTGATTCCCAAACCGCCTGCTTAGGATCAAGGAAATCCGGCTCTCCGTATTTTTTCACCAAGGCCGTGAAGATCGAATAATGATCCACCAGTTCTGTATTCATGGTAAAGGTCATGGCAAAGAGGGCCCCAGACCGGAGTTGAAACAGCGCCCGCTTAATAAAGGAAAAACCAGTGGTTTCAACCACGTTCTGCTCCCCGATAGGCAGGAACGAAACATCCCGGTCTCCCCGGAAGCGAAAAAGCTCATCCTGCTCCAGGGCTTTTTTCAGGTCTTCAAGGCTCATGCCCAGGGAAAGTTCCCGGTACACCCGGGGAAGCTCCGGCTTTTCTTCAACATTGCCGGTAGTTGAGCCGCCTTCATCGGGAACGGTTTGGGCCATTCCAAAGGCGGCAACCCAAAGACAGACCAAAACAAGCAGATACTGAAACCGGTACATACCTATCATCGTGTTATTCCTTTTTTATTTTCTAAACTATACCCATACTATCGGTTAAAAAAAGCCCTGAAAACACCCCGCCGGCTATGGTTTACTCGGTGCTCGTGCCGGCGACCTGCTTCACCGCCTTGAGGATGTTTTCGTAGCCGGTACACCGGCATAAATGGCCAGAAAGCAGTTTCCGCAGTTCTTCATCGGTGTACTTTTTGCCTGTTGCGGCAATCTCTTCTGCAGTCATCACAAACCCAGGGGTACAGAACCCGCATTGTATGGCCCCTTCTTCAACAAAGGCCTGTTGTACCGCAGAAAGGTCCCCGTTTGCTCCAGCGACCCCTTCCAGGGTACGGATTTCCTTGCCCTCCGCCCATACGGCAAGGTAAATGCAGGAATTAATGGATTCCCCATTGATGAGTACTGTACAGGCTCCACATTCACCCACCCCACAGCCTTGCTTCACGCTGGTCAACCGATACTCAGCACGAAGCATATCCGCTAGGGATGCCCGGACATCCACCATGGTTTCGGTAGGTCTCCCATTGATGACACAGTGTACTAATACCCATTGCCGGGAATGTCCCTCAGGTCTTGCTTGACTCATATAAGCCCTCCTGCATGGCGTATGGAACAGGCTAATGCCCGTTTGGTCAGTTCTTCCACCAGGTGTACGCGCAAGTCCTTACTGGCCCGCCAGCTTGAACGGGGCTGTACATCCTTGAGAACCGTGGTACCTGCCAAGCAAAGGCTTGCTTCACTGACCGGCTTTCCTTGGAGTGCAGCCTCTGCGTGGGGGGACCGCATCGGCACCGGACCTGCCACCCCAAAACCAATACGAACCCGTTCCAGATACTGGTTATCCTCGGTGAGCCGTACATTCACCGAACAGCCCAAGGTGGCGATATCCATAGCATTTCGCATGGCGTATTTCAGGTAATGGCCGTAACAACGCCGGTAGCTTTCTTGGGGTATGGTTATGGCCGTGAGCAGTTCTTCATGGCTCAACGCGGTTTTCCCCGGACCAACATAATGCTCTTGGATAGGCACCAGCCGTACCCCCTTAGGCCCCCGGTATTCCATGATCGCATCCAAGGCCATGAGGGTTGCCCCGCTGTCTGCAGAACTCACGCCATTACAGGTATTCCCGCCTATAGTACCGATATTCCTGATCTGAGGCCCGCCTATCAAAGAAACCGCCTCTCCTAAGACCCCAAGATGCGTTTGGATCAGGGGGTCTTGGGTAATCCGGGAAAAACTCGTGAGCGCCCCGATACGGATGGATCCATCCTGCTCAAGGGAAATACCCCGCAATGCATCCAATTTCTGGATACTCACCAGTACCGCTCCTACAAGTTTGCCTGCTCTGAGGTGAATCAATACATCACTTCCCCCCGCGATGATCCGGCTCTCCTGGTGTTCCTCCAAGAGGGCAATGGCGTGCTCCACACTTTCCGCTTCGTATAACGCTGCTATATCATACATCGTAGGCCCTCAGATAAGCCCGGCTTGTTTAAAAGCCGGAACCAAGACATGGGGTGTTAAGGGGATGCAGGGTATCCCCACACCGGTGGCATGGAGTACCGCATTACGAATCGCCGGCGCCCCAGGCACTGCCGGAGGTTCCCCTAGAGCTTTGCTGCCGTACGCACCGGTAGGTTCATAATTCTCAACAAACGCCGTAGCAAGATGGGGATGATCCATGCTCGTAGCCAGTTTGTAATCAAGAAACGTACCGTTTAAGAGCCTGCCGGTCTTGGGATCATAGAGGAGTTGTTCTGAAAGCCCATACCCAATCGCCATACTCATGCCCCCATGGACCTGGGCCTGGGCAAGCTGGGGATTAAGCAGCCTGCCGCAGTCATGGACGTTGATCATATCCACGAGCCGTACTTTCCCCAAAGGGATGTCCACTTCAACTTCTGCAAAAGCACAGCCGAAACTGTAGGCATTGCTCTTGGCTTGCAGGGTAGTTTCCGCGGTGAGATGTTCCGCATGGACCGGACTGTAAAGCACCTCGGTAGCCAGTTCCCCCAAACTCATCAAAGGCTTGTCATGTAGGGAGCGCAGCACAATGATCCCTGCATGAATATCCAGTGCCGAGGTTTGCATACCGGTGTAGCTTGCCGCAAGGTCCAAAATCTTGTCCTTGAGCAGGTGCGCGGTTTTCTGTATGGCCATTCCTCCCACATAGCTTTGCCGGGAACCATAAGCCCCAGTACCAAAGGGGGTAATGTCCGTGTCCTGCGTGCTTATAACATGCACCTGTTCCAGCAGCACCCCCAAGGTTTCGCTGGTCATCTGGGCAAAGATCGTATCTGCCCCCTGACCGATTTCAGTCTCCCCCAGTTGGACTTGCAGGCTTCCATCCTGATTCAGCACCATCCTACAGGAGGAGACTTCAATTGAAATCGGCCATACCGCGGTATTGTACCAAAACAGGGCCATCCCCACACCCCGGCGTACCGGGCCGGTCTGACCCTGATAGGCCTGTCTTTTTTCCTCCCAGTGGATGTAGGCCTTGCCTTGCTCCACACACTGATGAAAGGAATCAAAGTAGTTGACATTCTTGGAAAAGGGATCCCGAAAACCCTGGGGCATAAGGTTCATAAAACGGAATTCAATAGGGTCTAGGTTAAGCGTGTATGCTATATCTTCCATCTGGGATTCAATGGCAAACACCGCCTGGGGAGTGCCATATCCCCGCATAGCCCCGGCAGTGGCGGTGTTCGTATAGACCGTAAAAATGTCCAGTTTTCGGGCCTTTTCATCCTGGTACAACTGGCGGAACACGTTGGTTCCTTTGGCGGCAATGCTATGCCCATGAGAACCATAAGCCCCTTGGTTTGAGTAGGCCCGGTACTGCCGGGCTACGATCCTGCCGTTGGGACGTACATAAGCAGAAAGCCGGATCTGCATCCCATGCCGCACCCGGGTGGCAAAAAAGATCTCCTCCCGGCTTAATTCCAGTTTCACCAAACGTCCACCTAAACGCAGAGAGAGGTAGGCATTGAGGGGTTCATAGAGCGCGTCCTGTTTGTTGCCAAAACCACCTCCTACAAAGGGTTTGATAATACGCACCTTACCCCAGGGAAGCCCCAGGGCCTGGGCAACGATGCGCCGTACAATATGGGGGATTTGGGTAGAGGAGACCACCACTATCCGCCCGTTTTCCATGTAGGCAAAGGATATTACCGGTTCAATATGGCAGTGCTGCACAGGCTGGGTTTCATAGGTCTCCTCAAAGTACAGGAGTCCTCTCTCCCCAGTCGCGGCTTCAAAATCGCCGTCTTCCATAGCGGTATGCTTGAGGATGTTTCGGGGGCAGTTCTCGTGGATGAGTGGCGCTCCTTCCTGCATGGCCGCTTCAGGACTGAGCAGTATAGGATAGGTCTCATAATCCACCTTGATGGCCCTCAGTGCCTGGGCAGCGGCTACTTCGTCCTCAGCCACTACCACCGCGATATCATCTCCGTACAACCTGACCCGGCGGTTTAAGAGTTTCCGATCCGCAGGATCCTGGTGGCTCGGATCCGTGGACCAAGGGTGCCCTGCGGTCGGGAAGGAAATATCCGGCACATCGAAGCACGTTATGATCTGCACCACCCCCGGGATCTGTTCCGCCTCAGTACTATCTATACCTCTTACCAGGCCGTGGGCAATGCTGGCATGGAGTACCCTCCCGATGAGGGCATCCCGTTCTACCAGGTCGCCGGTATATTTTGCCCTGCCCGTAACCTTTTCATAGGCATCAACCCGGGGCACACTCTGTCCGATGCTCATCTTTCTATTATAATACAAGCACCTGCGGTGGGCAACGTGATTGCCGCGGGGTAAAGGGTGGGGTGCACGTCCCTTTGTTCCTGTTTCTATATATGATGTCAAACTATTGATAAGGAAAAAATAGTATATTTTAAAAGTGCATTGGAGGGCGTGTAATCGCAATTACAAGGTCGGGTGTCGCCCGGTATTTTATCCGGCCTTTTTTTCGGAGGAATAGTTGTTATGCAAAGCTTTGATTTTACCAAGGGAGGATATTTTTTCCCTTTATTAAAATTTACGCTTCCTATTTTATTTGCAATTTTCTTGCAGGCTATGTATGGGGCGGTTGATCTAATAGTAGTTGGTTATTTCGGTGATACTTCAAGCGTATCAGCCGTAGCAATTGGCAGCCAAGTCATGCAGACCATTACCGGTATTATTACCGGACTTACTATGGGCACAACCATAATGATTGGACAAATAATGGGTGCAAAACAAACCAAGCGAGCTGAAAAAACAGTAGGGGCATCAATATGCTTGTTTACGGTAGTGGCAGTTGCTATTACTATAATCATGGTGGTATTTGTAACACCCATAGTGAAATTAATGCATACTCCTGAAGTGGCATTTGATAAATCAATACAATATATCTTGATTTGTTCAGCGGGAACTGGCTTTATTGTGGCATACAATCTGATAAGCGGAATCTTCAGAGGCATTGGCAATTCAAAATTACCGCTTTGTTTTGTAGCCATTGCCTGTATTGTAAATATTATAGGTGATTTACTACTGGTAGGCATTTTTAATCTTGATGCCGCGGGTGCCGCGATTGCAACGGTCTTTGCACAGGCCGTAAGTGTCATATTATCGCTTATAATAATTAAGGCAAAAGGATTGCCTTTTTCCTTCTCAATAAAAAGTATCCGGTTTCACCCAATGGAAATTGCGAACATAGTAAGGTTTGGCGCTCCCCTTGCCTTTCAAGATACTTTAACCAATCTTTCTTTCCTCATTATTACTTCAATTATAAATTCCCTTGGGCTTGTTGCGTCTGCGGCAATTGGTATTAATGAGAAAATTGTAATATTTATTATGCTGATACCAATGTCGTATATGTCATCGGTATCAACGTTTACCGCTCAGAATATTGGCGCGCATAAACCTGATCGGGCAAAAAAAGGTATGTATTACGCTATAAGTTCTTCTCTTGTTTTTGGGATTGTCTGTTTTATTTTTTCATTTTGGCATGGCCACATTCTTGCGGGAATATTTTCCAATGACATTGAAGTAATTGCGGCTTGTGCGGAATACATGAAAGCCTATTCCATTGATTGTCTTCTTGTTTGTTTTTTGTTTTGCTTTATGGGTTATTTTAATGGTTGTGGAAACACGATATTTGTCTTGGTTCAAGGTATTCTTGCTGCATTTCTCGTGCGTATTCCTTTTTCCTATTTTGTCAGTAAAATACCAGGAGTTTCCATGTTACAAATTGGGTTTGCTTCGCCAATTTCAACCGCATTTTCGATAATACTTTGCATTATTTATTTTAAAATGAAAAAACAGGTTATTTCAAATGCACCTACGGCAATCCCCGAAACTGTGTACAAGGAATAAATTGTGTTAAGCGTTTTATAAAAATTTCGTATAACGTTCAGACTCTTTGTGAAGTCTTGGCGGCGAAGCGTAAACAGTCCTGTTGAGACTGTCGAATTAATCCACAAGCAATCGAACAACCGCTATACAAGTACCCCAAGGCATTAAAACAGATTAATTCGACAGCCTCGTTATGTGCAGTTGGGCCGTTTTTATATATTTTTTATTCCAAGTATAAAAATTATACTATTTTCTATTTTGCCCATTATATCATTATTTATTTTTGTAACTTTTTCTATTAGTCTTTCTTTATCAATTACACCGGTCTGTGATATTAATATTACAGAATCTTTAGTCAGTTTTGAATCTTTTTTGCTTATAAATATATTCCCAGGCTTGCATTATTATTACGGGTCGTCTGTATCCAGGTTCACTTCCATACGGAATACCGTAATCAACCCACCATATTTCACCACGTATCATTTTTTGTTATATCCCTTAATGGTTCAAGCCCAACAGTTAAATATGGTT
>JAISGE010000215.1 GCA_031263265.1 Treponema sp. | reverse complement strand
GATTGGCTTTGTGTATCCTGAGCATAGCAGGTCCCCTCCCCAAGGACCGCTTATGAGTATACCACCTTTCGTCTTCCGAGTGAATTTCCCTAAAAGAATTTTCATATTCCGAATTGAAGAGCATGACAATCACCATAGACATCAATTACCCCTAAGGTCTATCATAGGTTGTGGATCACCTCCGAAAATAGTACGTTGAAAACGTAGTTTTCAGAGATTAAGGTATGGATTAATGGCTTTTATTAAAAATTTATTTGATAAAAATTTTCTTGAATACGCTTCTTATGTAATCAAGGATAGGGCAATCCCGGATCTGGAAGATGGTCTCAAGCCGGTACAGCGCCGGATTCTTCATTCGCTCTTTGAAATGGATGATGGGAAGTTTCATAAGGTAGCAAACGTGGTCGGGCACTGCATGAAGTACCACCCCCACGGCGACGCTTCCATTGGTTCCGCGCTGGTGGTTTTGGCGAATAAGAATATGTTCATCGATAGGCAGGGTAATTTTGGGAATATCTACACGGGGGATGAGGCATCCGCAGTTCGGTACATCGAATGTAGGGCAACGGCCCTCGCAAAGGACATCTTGTATAATCCCAAACTCACCCTGATGACCGACTCTTACGATGGCCGGAACAAGGAGCCGGTACTGTTTCCTGCCAAGATCCCGGTAGTCCTGGTCATGGGTGCTGAGGGTATTGCCGTGGGCATGTCTACCAAGATCTTACCCCATAACATCCTTGAGGTGCTGGAAGCGGAGAAGGCTTGTCTTGAAGGTAAATCCTTCCACCTGTACCCCGACTTCCCCACCGCTGGGATCGTGGATGTATCAGAGTACAAAGATGGAAACGGCAAAGTATTAGTTCGAGCCAAACTCGATACTTCAGACCCGAAACGGATCATCATCCGAGAACTACCCTTCGGTTCCACCACAGAAAGTCTCATTAATAGCGTAGAAACCGCAGCCAAGGCAGGACGCATCAAGATCCAGGCCATCAACGACTTTACCGCTGAAAAGGTGGAAATCGAAATTCGCTTGGCCCGGGGGGTGTATTCTGAAGAAACCGTGAATGCCCTGTTTGCCTTTACCGAATGTGAACAGTCCATCTCGGTGAATCTCTTGGTAATTCAGGATAATCTCCCGGTGGTGATGAGCATCACCCAGATAATACAGTATCACGCCCAGATGCTTCAGCAGGTCCTCACGAAAGAACTAGAAGTGGAAAAAAAGGAACTCCAGCATAAGCTCCGCCTGCGTACCCTGGAACGGCTTTTCATTGAAGAGCAGATTTATAAGACCATTGAAAAGATGAAGACTTCTGAAGCGGTTGAAGCCGCGGTGATTCAGGGGTTTCGTCCCTTCTCAAAGGAAGTGGGAAGCCGGGGTCTAGCTGCTGAAGATGTGGAACACCTACTCAGGATACCCATCAGGCGTATATCCCTTTACGACACCGCACGAGCTCAGGCAGAGAGCCTTGAAATAAGCAGCCGGATTAAGGAGATAAACAAGCACCTTAAAGGGATCATCCCCTATACGGTGCGCTTCTTAGATGGCATCATGGCCAAGGTTAGGGTCAATGAGGACCTCGATAAGGGGCAGCGGAAGACCATAGTTGAGACCTTTGCCAAGGTTGCGGTGAAAGAAGTGGTCAAGAAAGACCAGGAACTCAAGTATGACCGGGTGACGGGTTATCTAGGCACCGCGGTAATAGGGGAACTGATAGCGGTGCTTTCGCCCTTCGACCGGATCCTCATTATCAAGAACAATGGAACCTATAGTGTGGTGGCAGAACTTCCTGAGAAGACCTTTATCGGTCCAGGGGCCTGGTGGATAGGGGTAGCGGACAAAGAAGCCTTGGCCGCATTGGTGTTCACCATACTTTATAAGGAAGAAAAGACCGGGTGCCCTTGGATCAAGCGTTGTGTCATTGAAGGGTGGATCATGAACAAGGAGTATTCCTTGGTTCCTGAAGGGGCTTTGGTTTTACAGGTGGATACCCGGCAACAATTCAACTTTACCGCGTATTATGTTCCTAAGCCTCGGATCAGAATTACCAAAGGAACCTTTAAAGCCCAGGATTATCCGGTTAAAGGACTTAAAGCTTACGGGGTGAAACTGACGGATCGGGAAATAGAACGGGTTGAGGTGCAATAAGGCCCGGTACTCCCACTCACGTTACCATAAATGGACAGAGAACAAGCGGCGTCTATGGATTTATCCTAAATAAAGAAAGAAGACTATCGACAAAACAAAAAATTTTTGTTTATACTGATAATAAAGCGACTTACCTACCTAAGTGGTGGTGATAATTCCTATACTATTTAGAAGTCTGTATTAAGGAGGTGCGTATTATGGCTGAAGTCTTGTCTATCGTATTGGGGGGCGGAAAAGGAACCCGTTTGTTTCCTTTAACTCAAGCAAGAGCCAAACCTGCTGTTCCCTTTGGAGGTAAATTCAGGCTCGTAGATATACCCATATCTAATTGTATCAATGCCGAGTTACGGCAAATATATATCCTAACCCAATTCAATTCTGCATCCTTGCATCTGCATCTGGCCCAAACCTATGTATTTGATTTGTTCTCCCGGGGATTTGTTGAAATCCTCGCTGCTGAACAAACCTTTGAACATTCCGGCTGGTATGAGGGAACCGCTGATGCGGTTCGAAAAAATTTCGTTCATTTTAGGAGCCAAGATCCTGCGTATTACCTGATTCTTTCCGGGGATCAGCTTTACCGGATGAATCTTAAAGACCTCCTCAAGAAACACAAGGAATCAGGGGCATCTATTACCATTGCCTGTACCACGGTAAACCGGGAAGATGCAAGTCAGTTGGGGATTCTCAAGGTGGATAAAAACAACACCATTATCCAATTCCTGGAAAAACCAGGACCTATTAAGGATATTGGTGATTTTAAGGTACCCCCTGAACTGCGGACGGATAAAACCAAGGGAGACAGCTACCTGGCGTCTATGGGCATTTATGTTTTTAATGCTCCAGATATGGAAGCCTGCCTCAATAATGAATTGACCGATTTTGGTAAAGAAATTATTCCCCAGGCCATTAATACCTTAAAAGTCAATGCCTACCTGTTTGATGGGTATTGGGAAGATATTGGAACCATCAAGAATTTCTATGAGGCAAACTTGGAACTCACTACCCTGCGTCCCCGCTTTGATATTCATGATGAAACCATGCCCATCTATACCCACATGCGGAATCTGCCCCCCTCAAAGATGAATTTCAGCAACATGAACCAGTCTATAGCTGCAGAAGGGTGCATCATTACCAATGCCTCCATTACCAACTCAATCGTGGGAGTCAGAACGGTGATTGAATCGGGCTCCAGTCTGAACGGCGTGGTCTGTATGGGAGCAGACTTCTATGAATCGGAAATCAAGAAACAGTACAATGCGGAGGCGCGGACGCCTAATGTGGGTATTGGCAGGGGAGCCATTATTAAAGGGGCTATTATTGATAAAAACGCCTGCATTGGCGAAGGCTGCCGTATTGGGGTTGATCCCATAAACCGCAGTGACGGCAATTATGGCCACCATTACATCGTAGACGGCATCATCGTGATCCCCAAAAACGCCATTCTCTATCCAGGAACGATCATCTAAGGGTTGGGTTTATAAGCGGGTTTTTCGCCGTTCTGCAAACCCAGTGATGTTTTGAAAGGTACATACAGAGCCGTCATCCAGGGTAATTTTCCCGGAGAAAAACCCGCATACTTGTCTGAATTTCAGAGAGTGAAAAAACATGCGATTATGTTCTACCCGTTCCTGCTGGGGGGTAAACTGCATTTCCAGGCGGTTATCATTACTGGTGAAATGCCAAGGCAGCAGCCAATTGGTCGGAGAAATATGAAAGGTAACTTGATCCAGTTTATGCAGGGTTCCATCCAGAAAAAAGGCGTTTTCTGTTCCCAGGCCGGAATCTGCAGAACCATACCCTACACTAAAGCCAATCTGTTTTCCCTGGCTTAGGCCGCAGGCCGCTGCCCAGTACCGTATATCTGATTGGGGGCGTACCCCCCGGTTCCAATCGAAAATCCCCCAGGCATTACCCCGGGTAAATACCAATTCAGTGGTACCAAACTGGATCACTCCTTCAACAATATACCAGGGAGAACGCCGGGAATAGCAGAATGCGTTTTTTTCCCGCCGCCACGGCATGTGGGTAACCATAGACTGTGCCCCAGGGGGGCCAAATAAGACTAACTCTCCCCGTAGTTTTCGGTGATGTCCAAACTTAGGAATATCCGCTTTTATGATCCGTACCCCTTCTTGCATGGTAATGAAATTAAGCAGCGCCTGTTTTCGCTGAACCCTCACCGAATCGGTTTCACTGCTGAACGGCATTTCAAAGAGTCCTATAGGAAAGGGGGCTAGCAAGGTCTGGGAAACCCACTGCTTATCCTTGAATGAAATAAGGGATATACCGATATAGCCTAAATAGCCGCTTTCAAGGATTTCAAACCCAATTAAATGGGTGGAAGAAAAAATGATATACCGGTCAGACTGGGTAAGCCGCCGGGGAGATACTCGAATTGCCATGGGATCATAGCGAAAGAGGGCTGAACGGGCCCACCCAAAATGGACCGGCCTGCCATTGGCATCCAGAATGGAAACCGGTACCTTATGTTCAATTTGCGCCATATATATAATGTACTATAAATCCATAAAAACAAATATACTCCCGGCAAGGCCCTAAACAAAAATAAGCCTGAGGGGGTAAACTATTCCCTCGTTATGCTTAAGGGCAAAATTATCACTGGGAAATCATATTTTTTTGAAAATGCCCTAGACAAACAAAGATGAATGTGCTATAGATCAATACAAGTGCTTTTACGGATCTTGAAAAAAGTTCGTAAGCACCTGCGTTGCAGATGAACCGGCTGATGCCTGGGTATGATGCAGTGCATAAAAAACAGCGGTATGCTGTTATAAAAAGGTAGTATTATTGTTGTGAAAATAGCTTGTAAGTCTTTATATTAAAATTAATTATACCCCCCCCCCCCCCCCCGATAATTTCCCTGTCAGGATGCTCGTCGGATAATTTTTCTATCCTTTTATATATATTCTGTTGGACATTTTTATCATCAATACGGAGACTGTAGCGGCTTTAGTGTTGCGGTAGTTTTTTATAGTTTCTACATATCCGATATACTCATTGAT
>JAISGE010000210.1 GCA_031263265.1 Treponema sp. | reverse complement strand
ATCGAACTCACGTTACGTACGCCGATGCGCCGTAAATGCACTAATACCGTGGGAGAGGGTATAGAGCACCAAAGCCAAGGCTGCCGGGACCCCTAAGAGGGCTGTTGCAGGAAATTCCTCCAAGCCTTGCAGCCCTAAACCAACATGCTCGGCTAAGGCGCATATCAAGGCAGCCACAACAACCCCTCCCACTCGGCGGAATCCCAGGTATACACAGGCTAAGGCTATCCAGCCTCGTCCGGCCACTCCCCCAGGGGTATAGACCCCGACCCTAAAGGTCAGGGCTGCACCGGCTAAGGCGGCAAAGAACGCGGCTATAGCCCAGGCGCCTGCTTGGTACTGGCCGGGACGAATGCCCCGTTCCAGGGCAGCCTCTGGGGAAGCGCCTGATGCCCGCAGACGCAGCCCCAGGCTGGTTCTACGGATGAGGTAGCTTGCAAGGAGGCAGCTAACCCACGCACCATACACAAAGGGAAGCTGCCCGGAAAGTATGGTCCCCATAACCGGTATATCTGCCACCAGGGGAAGCTGCACCGGGCCTGGTATGGATAGACCGGGGTTCCGTAAGACCCCTTTGGTACCAAACCAGGTAATAGCAAGGGAATCAGTGATACCCCCGGCAGCCAGATTCAGGGCAAGTCCTGCAATGAAGGGGTTTGCTTTGGTAAGCCTGACAAACCGGGCCAAGGCCCAGGCGCTTATGGCCGCCAGCAGTGCGGTGATAAGGGTACCCCAGAAAACCGACCCGATCTTGATGGCGATAACCCAGGCAAAAAACGCGCCAAGGCTCATAAAGCCCTCAATGAATATCCCCAAGGATCCAGATAACTCGGTAAACAGGGCGCCGAGACTGGCCAGCATCAGGGGCGCGGCTGCGGTCAAAAGACTTGAAATCATGATCTACGGCCACCTGAAGTCCGCTGTTTGACTAAAGGCGCGGTAAACTGAACCGTAGCCAGGAGCAGCACCGCAGCCTGAATGAATGCGGCAGTTTCAAAGTTGAGTCCCGCGGCCAACAGCGCGGCATCAGAGCCGGACTTGAGCGCGCCGTAGACTAAGGCTGCGGGAAACAGGGCCAGCGGACGGTTTCGGGCAATGAGGGCCACCGCGATGGAAGACCAGCCAAGGCCCCCGGAAAACCCCAGGTGGCAGCGTCCGTAAGTCCCGGCTACGGCAAAAAAACCCGTAAGCCCTCCCAATGCTCCGGCTGCGCTCATAGCCGGTATCCAGCAGCGTTCTGGATCAATACCGCCATACCGGGCAAAGTCCGGGGCTGCGCCGGCAATGGTAAACCGGTATCCCCAGATGGTTCTATTGATGAAGATATACCCGACCATGATGAGGAGCCCTGCGAAGATAAAGGAAACCGAGAGGCTTGAGGGGGGTAAGATCCGGGGGAGCAGCAGGGGAATAGGCGCCATAGCAAGGAGATTACCCTGGGGATCTCGTAAAGGACCTGCAATGAGGTAATCCGCTACCGGCGTAAGTGCCTGGGTAAGCAGGAAGGAACTGATAAGTTCATGCGCGCCAAAGCGCTTCTTGAGGAAACCGGCCAAGGCCCCCAAGCTGCCCCCGACGCTCAAGGCCGCAAACCCTGCAAGCCCCAGGGCCGCCCATCCCAGGAAGCCTTCTCCCCAAAGCAGGACCACTGATGCGGCCAGGCCCCCTAGGTAAATCTGAGCTTCTCCACCCAAATTAAAACAGCCTCCCCGGAATGCGATGGTCATACCCAAGGACGCGGTGAGCAGCAGCCCAATATGGTCGAGGGTATTCCCCAAAAACCAGGGAGATGACCAGGGGCCGATGAAGAAGGCCTGGATGGTGGTGAGAGGATCCGGTGCATTAAGCCCGATAATGCACAAGATCAAAAGGATCGCCCCTCCCAGGGCAACCAAGGCTCCGAAAACCGGTCCTGGAATAAGCAAGCGGTACCCCTTTTGGGTTTGCTTATACCGTTTCATACCCTGCACCCTTCTGGGCAATACCCACCATAGCCTCACCAATGCGGGCTTTGTAGGCCTCCAAAGGCACGGTTCCCTTTTGATCGGGCTTCAGGGCGATCTGTGCGGAAAATCTGCCGTTCCGTAATACCCAAATGGTATCTGACACGGCTAACAACTCATCCACATCAGTGGAAAAGAGGATCGCCCCTCTCCCTGGTTTGACATACCCGCGCAGTTCCCCTGCCAGCCATTCCCGTTTTTTGGTATCCAAGCCCCAGCCAGGTTCAGCCAAGATAAGGAGCGTGGTCTTTTCCGCAAATTCCCGGGCCAAGAGGATCCGCTGCAGCATACCCCCGGAAAAAGAATCAGCCCTGGTTTTAAAAGAACCTGCAACCTGGGCCTGGTTCATGATGCGGGCAGCCCAGGAATCGAGAAACCGCTGTTCCATGATGCCCCATTTTCCCAAGAAGCCCCTCAAGGAACGGGAATACGCGTGGATGATAATACTGTCTTGTAAGGGCAAATGGGGGGCGAGGGCGCTGCCGGTTCTGTCTGCACTCAGGTAGCCCCCGCCTGCCTCCCGGAATGTCTTGATCCCTTTTCCAGTCAGTTCCCGGCCATTGAGGCGTATGCTTCCCCCAGACGGGGCAAGCAAGCCGCTTATCCCCAGTTCCAAGGTTTCAAGGCCGCTGTCCCGGACCCCGGCAATCCCTGCAATGGTACCTGGGGCGAGTTCCAGATCAATATGCCGTATGAAGGGTCTCCCAGGGGTTTCTATGGAAAGCCCTTGTACCGAAAGGATCGTTTTTTCGGAGCATCCGCTTGAAGATTCCTCAGAAGCAGGCTGGGGCAGGTTCGCTTTTATCAGGCTGCCTCGCTTTTTGCGGTCCATACCGAACATGAGATCCTGTAAGGTATCATTTCCCAGGGATCGGGCAGCGCGGCTCGCCTGGGTTTTTCCCTTTCGTAAGACCGTTACCCGGTCGGCAATACCCAGGGTTTCTTCCAGCTTATGCGAGATGAGCACTAAGCCTTTGCCGTCCTCCCTGAGTAACCTAAACAGTTCAAAAAGCCCTTGGGTTTCTCCTGGGGTAAGGACCGCGGTAGGTTCGTCAAAAATGAGGTACCGTACCTGCCTGAGCAGGAGGGCAAGGACCGCGGTTTTCTGGCGCTGGCTCACAGTGAGGGTCGTGGTATCCTGGTCCAGAGGCAGATCAAAACCCCAACGTTCTGAAAGACTGCGGACCTGGTTACGGGCCTTCCGGGGCTGTAAAAACCAGGGGGACCCAGGTTCTGCACCGAGTATGCAAGCCTCCCAGACCGTAAATCCTGGGCTTAAGTGGGGATGCTGCCGAACCATGCCGATGCCCAGGGCCAGGGCATCAGCAGGACTGGCAAAACGCTGTTCCTGCATATCCACCAGGATCCTGCCTGCGGTGGGCGTAAGATACCCTGCCATGATGTGCATGAGGGTGGATTTCCCCGCGCCGTTTTCTCCCAGCAAGGCGTGAATCTCCCTATCGTGAAGATCAAAGCGGGTATTATCCAGGGCGTGGACCCCATTGGCAGGGAAATATTTCTGTATGCCTTGGAGTTGTACGCCCTTTGAGGGGATGCTCATTCCTGCAAATCCACGGCCCCTGAACGGATCTGGTCAAGCAAGCGGCCCTGTTGTTCCCGAATGAGCGCGCTTACGGAAGCCTGGTAATGCGGATCTTCTTCTATAAAATCAACGTATCCTTGGGCAACCCCAACAAGCTCTGCACTGCCAAAGGGGAGGGTGCCTTCCAAAAACTTAAGGGTTTGTTCATAGGCAGCCTTATCCTGGTAAACGACCGCGCTTCCTACCACCGTACCGGGCCGTACCCCGTAGCCGTTGGTATCAAACCAGACCACCTTAGCCCCGGCTTCAAAAGCTGCCTGGACTACCCCTTCGTTGGCTCCTCCGGCAATGCTGAGGATCACCTTTGCCCCCCCTCGTATCATGTCAGCCGCAAGCTCCGCGCCTTTACCTGCATCAAACCAGTTTCCCACGACCCGAAAGTCCACAGTACAACTTGGATCCACCCGTTGCGCTCCCGCTCGATACGCCGGTAGTATCACCTCGTTCATCGCCGGGTATTCCTGACCAGCCACCAAGCCGATGCGCTTCCTTGCTTCCGAGTCCGCTTCCCCAGCTACCAGGGCCGCGATATGTCCTGCCATATAGGCCTGTTCCCGTTGATTATACCGCAGGGTATAGATCCTGGGATTGCCTGCAAGCTCCCCATCCAAAAGCAGAAAGTGCTGTTGGGGAAATTTGGCAGATACGGTCGAGGCGATGGCGGGAAGGGACGGGTTGGAAGATACGATAAGATCGTAGCGTGCTGAAGCTGCCAGGGCCGTGATACGGCTTTCCCATTCGGCCTGGTTAAACCCTCCCTCAATGACCGTAACCGTAACCGGGCGTTCAGGGGTACTCTGTTCTTCAGCCGCCTGTTTGACCCCTGCCGCCAGCATCTCATAGATGGGACTTCCAGACATAACTCCAGGAATGAATACCGCGAGAGAACGATGCAGCCCTGGGTCTCCAGAACCTTGCCTGGATTGGTCTTTGCTTCCCAGGCCAAAGCCTTGGAAGCTGCCCACCCATGCAAGTAACGAAAAAACCAACGTGAATCGTTGGAAAAACCTGTGTTTCTGAAGCGCTTGGTTCATAAAACCTCCTTGTGTTTACCATAGGGGCACTAAAAAACCCCGGATGAAATCCAGGGCTTGTATGAAGAGGTAAGACTTCCGAAAACAACTCATGGTTTATGCGAATCACGAAAGCTTAATTTTCTTCCATCCGGACTATACCGTCGGCACCGGAATCTCACCGGTTCAATTTAGGATTTTTTCTTATTTCTAAATCCTAAAGTCGCGGGCTTTACCGCCGGTTGGGAATAGTACACATAATCTGACATGTACGCACCCGACCCTGAAAATCGTACTTTTACGATACTCCGTTTTATAGGATGAAGTCAAGAGCGTATTTTCCCGTTTTTCCCGTGAGTCAATGCGACGGCTTGTACCAGCCGGCTTTTTCTGCTATGGTGAGGAAGAGAAAGATGCGCCTCATTGACAAAACCATACAAGACTTTAGCCGTTTACTCGGATCCGCCACGCCAATCCCAGGAGGAGGCTCCAGCGCGGCAGTGGAAGCTGCCTTAGGCATGGGCCTTATCAGCAAAGTAGCCCTCATCACTATGGAGAAATCTGCATATACGCACCGTAAAGACCTGATGCGTCACACCGCCCAGAGCGCAGCAGCCTTGGGCCAGGATTTTCTAAGCTGGGTAGACGAAGATACTGCGGCCTATCAGGATTTCATCGCCGCAAAACGGCTGCCTCAGCATACAGCCGAACAAAAAGCCGCATACCAGCAAGCTCTATACCAGACCCTCCAGGTTTGTACCCTTATTCCCTATAAGATCCTCCAGGCTGCAGTGCAGGGTCTGCACCTGGGAAATGCCGTCGCCCCAGACTACTACACCGGTACTGCCAGTGACCTGGGCCTAGCCGCCTTGAGCCTCAAGACCGCAGCCCACGGCGCGCATCTCACCATCCTTATGAACCTCAAGACCATCACGTCCCTTGGTCTTCCTGCCCAAGATCTTATGGAAAGCAGCTTTGTGCAGGATTCGCGTAAACAAAGTCAAAGCCTGCTGGATGAAGCAGAGACCCTTGCTCAGGTCATCTATACCCAGGTCAGAAAGGCCCTGCCTTGAAAGGATGCAGCCATGCCCAAGATTGATTTTCACGTTCATGTAAGCCCCCCGGATATCAGCGCCCATGTTCAACGGTATGCAGCCCGGGAACCGTATTTCGCGCTCCTTGCTTCCAGTCCCCACAATAAATTCGCCACCGCGGATGAGGTGGTGCAAGAGCTTGATCGCACCGGTTTTGACCAGGCGGTGATTTTCGGCTTCAGCTTCCGGGATATGGGACTGTGCCGGGCAGTCAACGACTACGTTATTGCCAAGGTACGGGAATATCCCCAGCGGCTCATCGGGTTTATGGCCCTGGTGCCGAATCATCAGGATGTGGAGCAGGAACTGGATCGCGGTTATAGGTCCGGCTTACGAGGGGTAGGGGAACTCTTCCCCGCAGGCCAGGGTTTTCGTATTGAGGACGCAGCAGATACCCGGGTTTTTGCAGGAGCCTGCATTGAGTGCGGCCTGCCTGTACTGGTACACACCAACGAGCCGGTAGGTCATTACTATCCTGGAAAGACCGATACCTCTTTGCAACAGTTGGATCGATTCGTGGAAAACAACCCTGAACTCACCATCATTTTTGCCCACTGGGGAGGGGGCTTGTTGTTCTATGAAGCCATGCCTGAGCAGAGAAAAAAATACCGGAACCTCTACTACGATACGGCCGCCTCGGTTTTTCTGTACGATGCTGGGGTCTACAGAGCAGCCTGCGCCCTGGGCCTCCAGAACAAGCTCCTCTTTGGCAGCGACTTCCCGCTCCTCTCTCCTGGCCGGTACATGAACACCATTGAAACCAGCGGTATTTCCGAAGCAAACCAATCCCTCCTTCTTGGGGGAAATGCCGAACGCCTGCTTTTTCCTGTTCATCAGCCCGATGGCACTTGAGTGCCCGATTGAGGGGGCGGATCCTAAGCAGAGAGTAGATGGAACGTTACTGCGTAGTGGGATTTTTTTCTACAACATCGGCGTAAAGTTTTTTAAGGCGTTTGCGTAAATGTTTTACGGCGTAGTGTTTGCGTGAAAGAACGGTATTGACCGGGGTATTTGTCTTTTCGGCGATTTCTTTTACCGGTATGCCGCATAATTCCGTTTGTTCAAAAACGCGGCGTTGTTCTTCCGGTAATTCGGCGACGGCAGATTTTATTTCTTCCCATACCAGTTTCCGCAGGAACTCGCTTTCCGGTGTTACCTCGGTATCAAACAGGATGTCGGCAAAATCGGTAAGATAGGTTTCATCGTCTTCGTCGTTATATTGTCTGGGAAAGGAGGCGTCTTTCTTCTTTTTGGAAAAATTTATGATGTGGTTTTTTGCAACCCGAAAGAGCCATGCCCCTGTTTGTTCAATGGGTACTGCCAAACTATCCATTCGTGCTAGTTGGTAGAATACGTCTTGAACGATGTCCTCTGCTTCGTCTGGGGAATATAACTGTTTACGGACAAAGTTGAGCAGTTTTTCTTTGTATTCGATAAAGACCTGGGTAGTCTTGTACTTTTGGTCCTTCTTCGGCATTTTTTTCTGTGTTTTGCCGTCAGGCATTCTACCGGAAGGGATGATGATGCTGTTTCCAAAATTCGTTTCGTTCTTCTTCGCTCATGTTGAGCCATTTTTCACGGAACGGGTTATTGAGGCGCGGATCATCGCCGAATAGGAACTTTCCGTGCCTGTGCCAGCCGTATCCAAAGCCGCAACCGATGCCGCTGAAAAGGATACGGGTCAGCATAAATAAGCCGACTGCCTGCACGTAATTGATTTTGGGTAAGCCAAAGATCGCCGGTAACAGCCAATTCCACAGGAACATAACGACAATACCGAACACGGCGCTTATAAGGGCAAATACGCCAATGCCGATTAAAGCCCATAACGCCCGATTGAAAAAGTTTTTCATGGTTTATCCTCTCTATTTACTAGTACCAGGGCTTTTATCTTACTGATGGTTTCCGGAGATAGATGATGTTCCAATAAACACGCGTCTTTTTCCGCATTTATGGTACTCACCCCTATAATCACCCTAAGAAACGTCAGCATCAGGGTATACCGTCCCTGAATTTCTGTTGCTTCTTTATGCCCTGCTTTTGTCAGCGTTACCATCCGGTAGCGTCTATGTTCCACAAGTCCCCGGTCCTCCAAAACTTTTAAGGCGGTGAATGCCGAAGGTTT